>JBEKHI010000055.1:0-27977 GCA_050012355.1 Streptosporangiaceae bacterium
ACCACATGCACCAACAGCCGCACCCACCCCGGGGCGCGGGGGCTAGGGGTGCCCGCGTAGGCGGTCGATGGCTAGGGTTAGGACGCAGACCGTGCCGATGCCTACCGCGGCGCCTGCCACTGTGTCGGTGAAGTAGTGCCAGCGCAGCGCGATCACCGCAAGCACGACGAGTACTACGGCGAGCCAGGCGACGACGAGCACGGCGGCGGCTAGCCAGCGCCAGCGGCGCACGCTCGCGAACGCGGAAGACCCGGTCGCGACGGGGGCGAGCAGCACGGTCAGCACCGCGGCTAGCGTTATCGTCGCGGTGCTGTGGCCGCTGGGGTAGACGAGACTGCCGTAATACGTCCGGTGAACGAACGGCTTGAGCACGTAGTCGTCCAGGCCGATCGCGACGATCATCGAACTCGCCACGAGCACGGCGCCGTCGTAACGGCGGGCAAGCAGGCAGCCGATCACGACCAGCGCCGTCAGCAGGAACGCGCCGGTCCTGGTGCCGGGGAACGTCAGGTCCAGCATGAGGTGGTGGTGGCGTCCGAGCAGCCTGATGACCGCCGAGTCGATGGGCTGGTCGAACGGGTCGGCGCGCGTCTCGCCCGCGACCAGCGCGCCGAGCACCGCTGTGAGCGCCACGCATCCCGCTAGCAGCCAGGCCGCCGGACGTCTCGCCCAGCCGGGCAGCAGTGCCCCGGCGGCACCAGACGACGTTTTGCGGACCACACCGAGAGGGTACGAGGGGTTCCCGGGTGACTCGGCCACGTCGTTATGGTATAGATTTTTCTTTTTATTCGCTTTGAGGCATGATCCGGCAAGATCCGGCCCCGCATACCATTGGCTAATGGGCGACGACCGGACTTGCGAGCAGTGCGGCACGCTGTTCGAGCCTCGCCGCGAGCACGCCCGGTTCTGCTCCGCTGAATGCCGGGCCGCCTGGAACCGCGAGAAACTGGGCGATCAAGCGCCCGAGTCCAGCGCACTCCACTGGTCCGTCGCGGCCATGAACGATACCGCCGAACTCCTCTCCGGTGTCGGGACGCACGACCGGCCCAAGGCCGTCGCCGTGATCGGCGACATGGTCTGGTGGGTCACGATCGTAGACGCCACCCTGGTCCGGCACAATCCCGATCCGTATGACCGGATACTGGAGGGCTTCTCCGCCCGGCGCCGTCGGCGCGTCGAGGGGATCCTGGGCGGGCTGCGCTTCGTCAGGAACCGGATGCGCGAAGAAGCCGGGGTCGGCGGCTTCATCGGCCCGTCGCCTGACGGGCAGCGCTGGTGGTGGATGCCGGTTCCCGAGCCGCCACTGGACGCACTGGGCGAGCGCGCGGCGAACTGGGAGCGGACCCGGTACGGCGCCTACCAGGACTTTCTCGCTGGCCGCACTACCGGTGACATCTTTGAGCAGGCTACGGCTTTCCTGAAACTAGCCGTCGATTCAACCGAAGAAGCGTAATCAATTCCCTCTTTACGCCGTTGCTACTCCGGCGTAGCTTCTGGGTTACCCGCTAGTAGATTTCGGAGGCCACGGATGGTCGTACATCGTTCGGGGGTTGCTCGACTACTTATTGTAATATCTCTACTACTCTTCGCCGGCATGTTCGCCGCTCCGGGGACGGCACGGGCCGACACGCTTCCCGCCCCGTCGGGAGATGCCTTCTACACGCCGCCGAGCCCGCTGCCTTCGGGGTCGCCGGGCGACATCATCTGGTACCGGGCCTCGACCTCGCCGGTGGCCGGCGTTGACGCCTGGCAGATCCTCTACCTGTCGACGAACGCGGCCGGCGCGCCGACGGCGGTGTCCGGGACGGTCCTGGTGCCGACGACCTCGTACGACGGCACCCGGCCGCTCGTCGCGTACGCGGCCGGAACCCAGGGCTGGGCCTTCTCCTGCGCGCCGTCGGTCGAGATGGCGGCCGGCGACTTCGACGAGCAGTTCGCGGTCAACAACCTGCTGGATCGCGGCTGGGCCGTCGTGGTCACCGACTATCCAGGGCTCGGCACGCCAGGACCGGAGATATACAACGTCGGGATCCCCGAGGGATACGCGGTGCTCGACTCGCTGCGCGCGGCACTCCAGCTGACGCCAGCCGGGTTGAGTTCGGACGCGCCGACCGCCATCATGGGGTACTCCCAAGGTGGCGCCGCCGCCGGATGGGCCGCGCAGCTCGCCGCCACGTACGCACCGGACCTGAACCTCAAGGGCGTCGCGATGGGCGGCACCCCGGCCAACCTGCAAGCGGTCGCGAACAACATCAACGGGACGATCTGGTTCGCTTTCCTCGCCGGGACCGCGGAGGGGTTCAACGCCGCGTACCCGTCGCTGGACCTGAACGCCGACCTCACCGCGGCCGGCCAGACCGCGATGGCGAATCTGGCAACCATGTGCCAGGCGCAAGCTCTGGTCACTTACGCGGATCAGAGCATCCAGGATTACACGATCGGCGGCACCGATCCGATGACCACCGCGCCGTGGGAGACGGTGCTCGACGAGAACAATCTCGGAGGGATAGCCCCGGATGTTCCGATCCTGGAGACGCACGGCTTGCTCGACGAGGTCATCCCGTACTCCGTCGAGCAGAACCTGCACGACCAGTGGTGCGCGGACGGCGTTTCCGACGAGCTGATCAGTTACGTCGGAGACCACATCCTCACCGCGGTGGAGGACCAGACCGATACCGACAACTGGATCGCCGACCGGTTCGCCGGCGACGCGGCGCCGAGTAACTGTTAGCGCTCCGGGCAAACGTCCGTGGAATCTGTCGTCATAGCAGCAGATTCCACGGACGTTTAACCGTTGGCTCGCGGGCGCGGCGGCGTGGCAAGATCGCGTCGCATGGACGTAGACCTCGATGACGCGATGCGGGCGTATTACTCACTGGGCAAGGAGCGGGACCGGCTCGGCTCGGGTGTGGGATACCTGGAGTTCCTGCGGACGACCGAGATCGTATCCCGCCGACTGCCATCGCCTCCCGCTGTGGTGGCGGACATCGGCGGCGGGCCGGGCAGGTACGCGCTGTGGCTGGCTTCGCTCGGCTACGAGATCGAGCACCGGGACTTGATGTCGCTGCATGTTTCGCAACTGTCGGCGGAGGGTGTGGCCGGGATAAACACCGCCGTCGGCGATGCACGGGACATTGATCTGCCGGACGCCTCGGTCGACGCGGTGCTGCTGCTCGGACCTTTGTACCACCTGACTGGTCGCGCGGACCGGCTGCGGGCGCTGTCCGAGTGCGCTCGGATCGCCCGCCCCGGTGGCCCGGTCTTCGCCGCGGCGATCACCCGCTGGTCCGCCCGCATGGACGGTGTGCTGAAAGCCCGGCTCTACCTGGAGCAACCGGACATGGTGGCTCTCGCGGACGAGGTGGAGCGTACCGGCCTGATGCCGCCGCTGTTCGACGGGTCGTTCAACGGGTACTGCCACCGGCCTGCCGAATTGGGCGAAGAGGTGGCGGCCGCGGGACTGCCGGTCGAGAGCGTGCTGAACGTGGAGGGACCCGCGTTCCTGCTTTCTGATCTCGGCGAGCGCCTCGATGACCCGGCGGACCGGGAGATCGTGCTCAGCACGGCGCGCGCTTTTGAGGCGGTACCGGAGCTGTCCGGCATCGGCCCGCACTTGCTTGCGACCGCGGCGGCTTGAAAGCCGGGGGCCGCGGGGGCGCAGGTGGCCGGGGCCCGCTGCCGCGCTTCCCGGCCCCGAGAGGGCGCGGCGTCGGCCAGGGGCATCTTCTCCCGGGTTAACGCACCCCAGCCACCCGACATATCATGACATTACGGGCGGGCAAGGTACACGAACCCGGGAGAAGATGCGCCGCCGCGCGCCAGCAGGCCCGGGCCGGCACCCCGAAGCCACCTTCCGGGCATAACGCGCACACTAGCGCCGGGCACGCCCGCATCAACCGGCGATTACTCGGCGGTTGCCGGGACCTCCTTGGGAACCGACCGGGACGCGAGCAGCCAGTAGACGAGGGCTCCCACGATCAGGCCTAGGCCCCAGCTGAAGTCGCTGCCACCCAGGCGGCTGGAGATCGGCCCGACGTAGGACGGGTAGTCATACGCGCCGTCGATCCACATGACGGCCGCGACCATGCCCACGACCTGGGCGATCACTCCAGGCCAGTGGATGCCGCCGGACCGCCAGTACAGCCCGCCGCGCTCAGCGGCAAGCGCGGACGCGTCGTACCGCCGCCGCCGGAGCAGGTAATCCGTGATCAGGATGCCAAACCACGGCGCGAGCCACACGATGATCCACGACAGGAACGACAGGAAGTCCTTCTGGAAGCTGTTGTGGAACAACACGAACCCGGTGACGACCCCGCAGACCACGGTGTCCAGGACGACGGTGCCCCAGCGCTTCAGCGGCACACCGAGCGCCTGCAGCGTGACGCCGGAGGAGTACATGTCGATGGTGTTGATCGCCAGCAGCTGGATTACCGCGAAGATCAGGAACGGGGTGACGAACCAGCTCGCGAAGGTCTCCGGCACGCCAAGCTGGGTGATACCGACGGTCTTGGTGGTGATCGTGTAGGCGAACACGCCGAGCAGTTCCAAGATGATCGACGGCACCGCCCCGCCGAGGGTGGCCGCCCAGAAGGTCTTGTGCGCCTTCGTCTCGCTGGGCAGATAGCGGGAGTAGTCGTTGCCGTTCTCCGCCCAGCCGAGCCCGCCGACGGCGATGAGCACCACAAGCGCGGTCGTCCAGGTGGCGAAGGACACCGACTTGGTGTGGTAGGCCGTGACATGGCCCCACTTCTGCAGGGTGAAGATCGCGAAGACAGCGAAGAAGATGATGAACACGTAAGCCAGGTACCGCAGCACCTTGCTGATGGTTGCGTGCCCGAGCAGCGGGACGATCATTTGCAGGAGGACCATCACGATGATGACGCCGATTTTGGCCGCCGGGTCCATGCTCTTCACACCGTGCAGGCTGAACAGCAGGATGACAGTGGCGACCGCGAAGTAGATGCCCTCGATCTCAAAGCCCACCTGGGTGATCCAGTTGAACAGCGCGACCAGCCGGTTGCCGTTCTTCC
The DNA here is from genome assembly GCA_050012355.1 of Streptosporangiaceae bacterium. Lineage (GTDB taxonomy): Bacteria > Actinomycetota > Actinomycetes > Streptosporangiales > Streptosporangiaceae > JBEKHI01. Next base: position 5,031 of record JBEKHI010000055.1, read on the forward strand.
CGAACGGGGCCCGGGAGACCATCAGGGCGGTGGTACCCGTCTTCGGCCCCTGAATCGACGCCCAGCCGAGGAAGGCATAGAAGACGTTGCCGACCAAGACCGCGATGACCGCCTGCCAGACGGTGAGCCCGAAGGTCATGATCAGGACGCCGTAGTACAGGAACTCGACGTTGAACACGCCGCCTGCCCACAGCCAGAACAGGCCGGAGGGCTTCATCTTCCGTTCTGCATCCGGGATAAGGTCAATCCCGCGCTGCTCCAGCTTGAACGCCGCGTATTCCTGCGCCTCGCCGGTGCTCGACGTCCCCGCGACTGTGGCCTCGCCACTCACCAGGTCTCTCCTCGATTGTTGTGTTGCCCCATGATCATCCCGGCTGCAGATAACACAAGGGTTTCATATCCGTAATAGAGTGTTACGCGGGGGTTAATTCCAGGCAACGGGGCAGTCTCGGTTATCGCAGGTCAGACGGCATGAAACGCCTGCTGCGCGGGGTAGATCTAAAGATCGAGTAATCGTAAGATTACTGAACGTGATTATCTCTCAACCTCCACCTCAATCCGTCGTGATCGCTTCCGGTGCTATCCACGGCCATGCATGGCGCATCGCCATGCGAGACTCCGGCGACCAGCCCTGCGCGCAGGTGACGGGCCCGGCGTTCGCCGATGTCGGCGGTGCCTGGGACTGCACCGTGTCGAGCCTGCCGGCGGGAACGGATCCAGCCGGGTTCGACGGCGTCGGTGCCAACGGGAACTTCGCGGTCTACGGTCCAGTCGCGGCTGATGTCGCGGTGGTCAAGGTCCGGTTGAGCGACGGCGGCACGATGACCGTCCGCCCGGTGCGGGTCGATGACCTCATGATGGCTGGATTCGCCGTCCCGGCCGCCGGGGTCACCGTGGATTCGGCGACCGCCTACACGGCTGCCGGCCAAGCGATCGCGACCGGTGTCCCGTACGAGGACCCGAGCATGCTGACGTTCGGCATGTGGCAGCCGCCCGGGTCGGCCGGTCCGGCGCGAGCCTCGGCCGAGCTCGCGTCTGGACCGGGCTGGCGGGTAACCGGGCACACCGGACCGTGGGGCGCGTGCCTCCAGATCCCGGTTCCGGGCGGGAGTGAGGGAACCTGCTGGACGGCGGGCCCGGCGGACGCCACCAGGATCGCGGGGCAGCTGGAGGTCTCACCGTCGCTGCGGTTGCTGTTCGGATCGGCGAGCGCGTCCACCTCCCGGCTAGAGGTGACCTGGCCGGACGGGCACCAGCAGCGGATCCGTCTGGTCACCGTCGGGGAGCTTCGGCTGTTCGTGCTCCAGGTACCGCCGGCTGCCGCCGATGGCCAGTGGAAGGCTTATGACAGTTCCGGTCGAGTGATCGCGTCCGGGCCAGTTACTACCGGGTGAAGGTAAACATCGTCGCATCCGCGTCCAGCGGCGTGGGCGTCCCGGTGAACCGGTGCGCGCCCACGCCGAGTCAGGCTGCCTGCTTGGCGGCGGCCTCGATGGCGGACAGGCTCGCCCAGCCGTCGTGGGACCAGGTGATCTTGCCCTTGGCATTGACCATGGTCAGCCAGGGCTGGTCCTGCGCGCCATAGCCGTCGGCCACTCGGCCGGTGATGTCCAGGCCGACTGGATAGTCGAAACCAGTCAGGTAGGGGCGGACCGCTGTCTCGGAAGGCTCGGTCACGGTCTCATCGACCGCGACGAGCGACGGCAGGCTGGATTGCTTGGCATAGCTGTTCAGCGCGGTGAGCTCGGCCTTCAGGTCTGATGTCTCCGACAGCCAGCTGGCGAAGAACAGGACGAAGTGCGCCTTGCCCGGGCCGAGGGCGACCGTGCCGGAGCCGCTGGCCGCCGGAAGCTCGACGCTGTCGGTCGGCCCCTGCGTCGAGATCGTGGCCAGTGACTGCTGCGACTTGAGCTTCGGGTGGCTGGGCAGCAGGGTCGAGATCTCTCTGGCCACGACCTCCGCCTGCTGGGCCACGCTGGAGTAGGCCATCTGGGTGAGGTAGACCTTCTCCAGCACGCCGTTGGCGTTGATCACGTACAGCGCCGGGGTGTGATCGATCTGGCCCTGTGCGATCTCGACCGCGATGTCGTAGGCCTTCCAGACCGCCTTGAGCTGCGCATCCGATCCGGTGAGGAAGTCCCACTGGTTGACCATGCCGTGGGCCTTGGAGTAGGCCATCACATCGGAGACCGCGTTCGCGTCCGGGTTCGCGTCGACGCCGAGCAGCTGCACCTTGGAGCCCGCCGAGCCGAGCAGCTCCTTGCCCAGCACCATTGCCTCCGTGGTCAGCGGGCAGACGGTGGTGCACTCCGAGTCCTCGAAGCCGAGCATGATGACCTTGCCGCGGAACTGGCTGAGCGACATCTTCTGGCCGAACTGGTTCGTCAGCGTGAAGTCGGGGGCCGCCTTGCCGCCGAGCGAGCTGCCCAGGTCAAGGTTCGGGTTCTCCTCGGCCGCGGTGCCGTAGGAGACGGCCGAGTCCGAACTCGCTGTCTGGGTAGAGGTGGACGAGCAACCGGTGACGGCCGCGATCCCGGCTGCCAGTACGACAGCGAGTAGTAGCTTCACGTTCTCTTGTCTACCACAGGAACCTGAGAGGGCACCGGGGGGTCGTCTCCGACGATCACGCCGCCGCCATGACCCCAGGCGATGTACCGCCAGGACAGGTTGATCATCGTCTCGATGCGGTTCCTGAAGCCCAGCAGGTAGATCAGGTGCAGTCCGAGCCAGGCCAGCCAGGCCAGGAAGCCGGTCATCCGGATCCCGTTGGCGAGCTGGACGATCGCGGCCGACCGGCCGATGGTCGCCATCATGCCCTTGTCGTGGTAGGAGAACGGCTGGGTTTCCTGCCCGGCGACCAGTCGCTCGATCTGTTTCGCGGCATGCTTGCCCTCCTGCAGTGCGGGCTGGGCGAGCTGCGGGGATGGGTTGTCCGCGAATATGGCGATGTCGCCGGCGGCGAAGATCCGGTCCTGGCCGGTGACCCGCAGATCACGTCCGACGGTGATCCGGCCGTGCTTGCCCTGCGGCAGTCCCCAGCCCTTGACCTGCTCGGGCGCCGCGACGCCGGCCGCCCAGACGGTCAGGTCGCTGTAGAGCGTCTCGTTTCCGCCGAGCTTCACCTGGTCTGGTTCCACCGCGAGGATCTCGGTGTCGGTGCGGATGTCCACGCCGCGTTTGGCCAGCTGACGGGCGGTGTACTTGCGGAGCTTCTCCTGGAACGGCATGACCAGCTCCGGCGCCATCTCGATCAGCCGGATGTGTACCTGGGACGGAGTGATGCCGGGGAACGTGGCCTTCAGTATGGCGCGGCGCAACTCGGCGAGCGTCCCGGCCAGTTCAACTCCCGTCGCACCGCCGCCGACCACGGTGACGTCGAACGTGCGCTCCTTGTGGTCAGGATCAGCTGACAGGCTTTCAAGCCCTGCCATGATGTGGTCCCTCAGGGCGACAGCATCCCTACGGGTATACAAGGCGAACGAGTTCTCCTCGGCCCCGGGCACCCCGAAGAACGCGGCGGCCACCCCGGTCGCCAGCAGCAGGTAGTCGTAACCGAGCGTGCGGCCGTCAGCCAGCGTGATCTCGCGTTTTTCACTGTCGATGGTTTTCAGCTCGCCCTTGACATATCCGGCTTTTCTCTTGCCCGCGAAGCCGCCAACCGCGTACGAGACATCGCCTGGGTTCAGGCCGCCAGTGGCTACCTGGTATAGCAGAGGCTGGAACTGGCTATAGAGGTTCTGGTCAACGATCGTTATCTGGGCTTTTGTTTTCTTGGAGAGCCGGTCCAGGGCTGCCTGCCCGGCGAATCCTGCCCCGACGATCACCACGCGCGGCGCGTCGCTGCTCATGACTTCGTCACCGGCTTCCCTTCATTGGTATCGACTACCTGGATGGTTTCCGCACGATCGCGTTGGGTGGCCACGGCGTACATCAAGTGCGCCTCCCGGTCCGCCTTCGTATAGGGCGGGGCGACCAGCGCCCGCGGCCACAGCCGCCTGACAAGTACGACATTAATCTCGGCCGCATACAGCGTCACCTCGGCTTGCAGGTAAAGCCACGACATCAGGCCAAGCACCACGCCGAACGTCCCGTACAGGCTGGATGCCCGGTGGAGTTGATGGCTGACGATGTAGGTACCAAGGGTCAGCAGGATCTGCCAGACCACGGCGGCGATCGCCGCTCCGATCCACTGGTCCCGCCAGCTGACGGAACTGGCCGTAGCCAGCCGGAACGACAGCAGGAAGACCCCGATGTTCAGGATGAGCGAGATCGCCAGGCCCAGGATGGTCGCGCCCACGCCGCTCAGCACGTGACCGGCGCCGCTCGCGAGGCCGGAGATCGTACTGGTGATTATCAGGCCGCCGCCGACAGTGGCGATCAGGCCGAAGCTGCGGAGCCAGTTCCAGGGGAATCCCGGCCGGTCAGCGAGCGGAACCGTCCAGACCTCGTTGAGCGCGTTCTGCATGGCGTTGGCGACGCCGCGCGAGCCGAGCAAGGTGAAGATGAGGCCAGTGGCGAGCGGGAGCCCGCGGCCGGTCAGCGAATGTACGTTGCTGGCGATCTCCGGGCCGATCACCGGGTACTGCGCCAGCGCGGAGTGCTCCAGGCTGCTCTTCACGCTCGGGTAGTTCTTCAAAATGATGTCGAGCAGGGTCACGAGCACCAGCAGCAGCGGGAAAATCGCCGCGAACCCGTAAAACGCGATCAGGGCAGCCAGATTTCCGGCCCGGTCGTCGCCAAATTTTTTCCAGACCGCCACGAGAAAGGCCAGCCACGGGCGCCGCTGCTGGAACCTGTCCGCCTCACGGGCGGTCCCCTTCACCCGGTTCATGCTGGAAGCAGGTTTACCCAGGTCAGCGCTTTTCATCCCGTCGCCCCGTGCTTTGCCGACGACCCCAGCGGTGGGCCATCGATGGCACTATAGGCCCAGCGATGGGCCATCGACAGCCCTGCATAAGATGCTTCGCTGGGAGAAATGTTCCGCATACACGCTATTGTCCCGGCAGCTGCGTCGACGGTCAGCGACGCCCCCCGCGCCAGGCCAGCCCGTCGGCGCGATACTTACTAGGTCCACCATGAGCTCCGATGAAGGAGATGGCCAGATGCCAGGTCGCGCATCGCTTCCCTACGATTTTGTGCCGCCGGTGCCGTCATTCGCGGTCACCAGCGCGGACGTCGCCGAGGGTGCTCAGCTGTCCGACAATCAGGTCTATAACGGTTTCGGCGTGACCGGGAAGAACACGTCGCCGCAGCTTTCCTGGTCCGGCTTCCCCGCGGAGACGGCGTCGTTCGCGGTGACCTGCTACGACCCCGACGCCCCGACCGGGTCGGGCTTCTGGCACTGGGTCGTGATCGACATCCCAGCGTCGGTAACTTCGCTGGCGACCGGCGCCGGTGCCGCGGGCGGGGCCGGGCTTCCCGACGGCGCCTTCCACCTGCGCAACGACGCCGGGTCGAACGATTTCGCCGGCGCCGCGCCCCCAGAAGGCGACGCAGCTCACCGGTACGTGTTCACGGTGCACGCTGTGGACGTACCGAAGCTCGGCATCGACGACAGCGCGACGCCCGCCCTGGCCGGGTTCAACCTGCACTTCCACACGCTGGCCCGCGGCTTCCTCGTCCCCGTCTACAGCCGCTGATAGCCGGGGATGCTGGCCAGCTGGGCGAGCAGCCAGGGCGAAGCCAGCACGCGCAGCAAGGACTGGACCTCGCGGGAGCCGAGGTGCTGGGCCGGGAGCATTAGGTCGAAACGCTCGTCGGCCAGCGGGATGAACGCCAGATCGTAAGCGAGCGCGGCGGGCTCGCTGGCCACCCCGGCCCCAGCGAGTCCCGCCGAGATCGCGGCTGCCACCTGGAGATGTCCGGTGGCGCGAGTTTCGTAGCCGGGGAGATCGGCCGGGTCGAGGCCGAGCCGTTCGATCTCCGCGTCGAGTACCCGGCGGGCTTCCGCGCCTGGCTCGCGGTTGACTAGCCGGATCCCGAGCCTGGCGACGTCCTCGAGATCGCTGACCTTGTCCGCCACCGAGGGATGCAGCACCAGGCCTTCACGCCAGGCGGAGAACCCGGTCACCTCCGCTCCCTCCGGAACGCGGAACCCGTCCGAATGCGTGCCCGCCGCGTGAACCAGGCCGCGTTCGGCGAGTTCGAGTGCCTCGCCGCTGCTGCAGGCCCACCACGCGAAGCCCACCGGCGGGTCGAGCAACGCGAGCGGGGTCTCCAGCAACGGCAGCGCCGGGTCGCAGCCCGCGACGACCAGCGTCGGACGCGGCGGCCCGATTGGCTCGATCGCTACCTCGCCGTCAGCGATGGCCGGACCGTCGGTGGCGGCCGACGCGACGAGTCCTCCCGCCGCGGCGAATCCTGACCGGGCCGTGGTGTCGCGACTGAGCGGCAGCGCCACGAACGCATCGCCGACCGGGGCGAGTGCCACCCGAGCGCCCGGTCCGCCGACGGCGGCGATCGCCACGGCGGACACTGGTTCCGCCGGATCGCCCGGACCGAAGAGTTCCTCGACTGTCATGCCGAGGGCACGTGAGACCGCCAGCGCGACCCGCAGGCTAGGGTCGGAATGTCCGGATTCAATGGCGGATAGCGCCTGCCTGGTCACGCCCGCCATCCCGGCTAGCTGCTGCTGGGACAGGCCGCGGGCCTGCCGCGCCAGCCGTAGTCGTGCCCCTGCCGCCCCCATCACTCGAGTCACCCCCTGAACATCGGTCGTCGGGCCGATAGTAGGCGACTCGCGGAGCTGGGTGTGCTTGCCAGCGCCGTGAGGGCCTCCGCGCCCGCCTGCTGGGGCTTTGCTGACCCGCTAGCCCACGCTCGGGGACGCGTCAGAGCGCATCCGCCGGCTGAACGTAAGGTGCGTGACACCGCTCGGGGTGGTGACGGACTCGATCGCAAAGCGTTCCTCAAGGCCCTCCTGGCCTTGCCAGAGCGGCTCACCGCGGCCGAGGAGGATGGGCACCACCACGACGTGCATGTGGTCGATCAGGTCGGCGGCCAGGAATTCGCGGACCGTGGCCGGCCCGCCGCCGATGCGCACGTCCAGGCCAGCCGCCGCCGCTCGCGCCTGCTGGAGCGCCTCGGCCGGGCTCGCGTCGATGAAGTGAAAGGTCGTTCCGCCCTCCATCTCGATCGACGGCCGCGGGTAGTGAGTAAGCACGAACACCGGAGTGCGGAACGGCGGTTCCTCACCCCACCAGCCCCGCCACTCCTCGTCAGTCCATGGGCCCCGCTGCGGGCCGAACTTGTTCCGACCCATGATCTCCGCGCCGACGCCCGGACCCCACGCGGCCGCGAAGGTGTCATCGGCGCCGGTGCTTCCGCCCGGCTGCCCGTGCATCGCATGGAAAGACCGGGTCTCGAAGAACCACCGCATCAGCCGGTCCCCGGCGTGGCCGAACGGCGCTTCCAGGCTCTGGCCCTCGCCGGTAGCGAAGCCGTCGAGCGAAACAGCGAAATTGTGAACAAGAACTTGTGACATGACTGCGTAGACCTCCGCCGAGCCCGAAACTCATCGGTGCCATGATGGCAGGTGTTACCCGAGGGCGCGCAGCGCCAACTCGGCGGCACGGAGCAGTTCCGCCCGGCTGGCGCCGCCGGCTGCTTGCACCGCGATGCCGTCGGTGACCGTCATGACGAAACACGTGACGTCAGCGGGATCGCCGACGAGATCGCCCTCGTCACGAGCACGCTCAAGACGGCGCCGCAGCGCGGTCTCGCTTGCCTTCCTGAGCGCGATCGCCAGCTGGCGGGCAGGCTCGCCGTCCGGCCCGCACGGCTGGACGCAGCCGACGGCCAGGCAGCCGGGGGTCTCCGGCCGGGTCGTCAGGTCGACCGCGCCGTAGACCAGCCGCGCGACGACATCCCTGGCATGCGGCTGTTCGAGCGCCTGTCCCGCGTACGCGCCCGGCCCGTCCACGTACCGGTCGACCACCTTGGCGAACAGCTCTTCCTTGTTGCCGAAGGCGGCGTAGAGGCTGGGCCGGTTGATGCCCATCGCCTCCGTCAGGTCCGACAGCGCGGTCCCCTCGTAGCCCTGCCGCCAGAAGACCTCGAGCGCGCGGTCAAGCGCCACGTCCGCATCGAACGCTCGCGGCCGGCCTCCTGGCATCTCCGTCCTCCGCAAACAGAAGTTTTATACCTATCGGTATGATACTCCTTGACCTGGCCAGGCTCGGCATCCTAGTTTTTTACTCATCGATACAAAACTAGGGAGTGCAATGGTCTATCCGATCCGTGTCGGCGTTGTGGGCGCGAACCCGGCGACAAGCTGGGCCGCGGCGGCGCACTTTCCAGCGCTGGCCAGCCTGGACGAGTTCACCGTCACCGCGGTGGCGACCACGCGCAAGGCGACGGCGGAGGACGCGGCCGCCGCTTTCGATGCCGCGCACGCTTTCACCGACGCCGCCGAACTGGCCGTCTGCTCCGATGTCGACCTGGTGGTCGTGTCGGTAAAGTCATCCGCCCACGCTCCCGCCGTGCGGGCGGCGCTGTCCGCGGGCAAGCACGTGCTATGCGAATGGCCGCTGGGCGCCAGCGTGTGCGAAACCGCCGAGCTAAGCGCGGCAGCGGAAGCGGCGGGAGTCGTCAACGCGATCGGGCTGCAGGGCTACCACTCACCATCGGTCAGCTATGTCCACGATCTCATCGCGGATGGCGCGATCGGCCGGGTGCAAGCGGTCGCCGCCGTCGTCCCCGGCGACCCACTGGGCGGCAGCCGGGTACCGGAGAGCCTCGCCTGGACCACCGACCCACGGCTGGGAACCAGCCTGCTCACCATCATGGGCGGCCACACCCTCGGGGTGCTAGATCATATGACCGACGGGATCACGGAGATCTCGGGCGTCGTGGCCAACCTCAACCCGGACGTCATCGTCACCGAGACGGGCGGGCACGTCGCTAACGACATGCCCGGCCAGATCGCGCTCGCGGGCAGGCTGGCCAGCCGCGGGGTGATCTCCGTGACGATCCAGGGAGGATCGAGCACAGCGGGTCCCGACGGGTTCTTCGTGCGGATCGCCGGTACCGGCGGAGCGCTCATCATCACTCCGAAGCGGCCCGGCGAGTATCTCAACTGGACCGCCCTCGACGTCACGCTGACAAGGCCGGACGGCACCCGCGAGAGCCTGCCGGCACCCGGCGCCGACGGCCCGGTGACCAACGTGGCGGCTCTGTACCGTGAGGTCGGGCGGGCCATCGCCGAAGGCCGCCCCGCGCACCCCGATTTCGCCACCGCACTTCGTCATCATCGCGTGCTAGCCGCCATGGAACGAGCGTCGCTGACTGGTATCCGGGAGGAAATCCTGTCATGAACATCTTGATCATCGGGGCGAGCGGCTACATCGGCTCGATCGTCGCGCACCTGACCGGCAAATCCGTCCAGAAGCTTGATAGTCAAGGATATTGACTATATCGTGGTGGCCATGGCTGACTATGACGACTACGCCACCCCTACTCTCATGCGCGCCGCCCGCGGCGCCTACGCCCAGTCCATCCGGACCGCGCTGACGGCAGCCGGATTCGATGACCTGCCGAGGAACGCGGTATTCATCCTGGCGGGCGCGGGCGACGGGGGCGGTCCGCTCGGCGACCTCCCCGAGGGCCTGGGGGTGACCAAACAGGCCGTGAGCCAGACCGTCGATTCCCTGGTTAACCGGGGATACCTCGAGCGGCAAACGGACCCCGACGACCGCCGCCGCAACCTCCTGGAGCTGACCGAACGCGGTCAGCAGGTCCTCGACGTCGCCATCGCGGGCATCGATGAGATCGACCGGCAACTGGCTGAAGAGATCAGCCCGCAGGAGTACGACGCCACCCGCAAGACCCTTGCCGCCATGGCACGGATCAAGGTCAGCCGACTCGGCGCAGGCACGTCCCGCCGCCGGCAGCCTCGCCTGCTGCACCGGTTCAGCCCGATCTTCCCGGTACGGGACCTCGCCACCGCTCTCGACCACTACCGCGACCTTGGGTTCGAGGTCACCGCCTACGAATCCGGCCACGACTACGGCTTCGCCGATCGAGACGGGGTCAGCCTGCACCTGATGAAGTCGGACGAGCCCGACTTCGGCTGCTGTTACCTCTACGTACGCGACGCGGATGCCCTCTACGAGGAGTGGACCCGTCCGGGCGTGGGCGGGATCACCCACCGACCCGAGCCGACCCCGTACAAGCTGAAGGAGGGATCGCACACCGATCCGTACGGCAACCTCATCCGCTTCGGTTCCTGGCTAACGGGCGCATAGCGCGCACTCCTCTTGGCTCGGCAGCCGGGCGAGAAGGGCAAATATTATGATCCTCGTGTTATGAAGAGCGAAATCATCGAGGTCCGTACCGGCGGACGGGAATCCGTGCGGGACATCACCGGTGAGTGCGAGCGGTTCGCGCGCTCGGCATCCGGCGGCGGCGACGGGCTGCTGAACATATTCGTGCCGCACGCCACCGCCGGGATCGCGCTGCTAGAACTCGGCGCGGGCAGCGACGAGGACCTGCTGGCGGCCCTCGCCGACCTGCTGCCGGCCGATGGCCGCTGGGTACACGCACATGGGTCGCGCGGGCACGGGCGCTCGCATGTAATGCCCGCGTTCATCGCGCCCTACGCGACCATCCCGGTAATCGCCGGACGGCTCGCCTTCGGGACCTGGCAATCGATCGCCTTGGTGGACCTGAACGTGGACAACCCCGATCGCCAGGTCCGGCTGTCGTTCCTCGGCGGTTAGTCCTGGCTGGCGGCGGCGCGCAGCCGCTTAGCCGCCTGCTCCAGGTTCTCGTGCAGGGCCGCCAGCGCGGCCGTACCCTGCTGGCGCTCCTTCTTTCCGCGGTGGTTGAGGGTCTCCATGGCATCCCGCAACGCGGGGACCGAACGCTGAACGGTCTTCGCGGCGAAGTCCTTGGCCTCCTCGTCCCGGCGTTCCGCTTGCACAGCGGGATCGTCGCCGGTCCAGCCGCACGCACCACAGGTGTAGCCGAGCAGCCGAGGAGTTTCGTACAGGGGCTCAGTGACCGCCCCGCAGGCCGAACAGCTCAGGTCAGTCTCATCCGGCAGCTCCGCGCGAACCCCGGTGCGTACCCGGTCGACGGTGGTGAGCCTGGTCATGAGATCGTCGAGCTCCGCGTGATAGCGGAGCACGGCGGCCACGTCACCAGCCTCGTCGGCCTCCTCCAGCCTTACCAGCACTCCCACCTGCAGGCGGGTGAGCTGCAAAGCTTCCGCCAGCGCCCGCCGGACCGCTTGCTGCCGGTCGGCCAGGGCCAGGGATTCCAGCACATCACTTGTCACGGGGTACCTCTCCTCCCGAGGGACCCCCCGTCCGTCTCTGAGCATTCCTCGCCCACCTGAACCCCACCTGAAGGCCGGCGCCAGGGATCCCGCTGATCCGCCCCGCACGTTCCAGCCGGAACGCGGGCCGCGGCGCCCTCGTAGGGCCTTCTACAGCGCCGTCGATGGCCCATCGATGGGCCTGGGGCGCCATCGATGGGCCATCGATGGCGTTGACATAGCAGGCATATAGCTCATTACGGGTGAGGGAAAGCGCGCGGGGGGTAGCGAGCCGCGTCCAGCGGGCGCAGTCCGCGTTCCAGCGGGAACGTGGGGGCGCTTATTATCCGGGTCGTGCGCGTCGTGATGAGCGGGACCGGCGGGGCCGCGGGGTGGCCTGAGCCTGGCTGCCGGTGTGCCTCGTGTGCCGGGGCGGCGGCTGGCGGCGGCCGCGGACCATCGGGCGTCGTGGTGGACGCGGGGCTGCGGCTGGACCTCGCCGCGGGGACAGCAGCCCCCGGAGCCGGTGGCGGCGTCGTGCGGGAGATCCCTGGCGGATGGGACGTTACCGGGGGCGACGGGGAGCGGCTGCTTTGCGCACGGGAGGCGGGGGCCGTCCCTGAGCCGCCTGCCGACGCGGCGCCTTATGACTACGCGGTGCTCGACCTGCTCGGCGATCCCGCCCAACTCGGGCTACTGCGGAAAAGCGGGCTGGTTACCGGCTCGACCGCTGTCGCCCTTGGGTTCGCCGACCACCGGGCGGCGTCGGAACGCGAACTGGCCGAGCTCGGCGGGTTCTGGGACGTCCAGGTGATGCGCGACGGCGGTGAGATGGAGCAGCGTCGTTATGGTCAAAAATGGCGGCGGGTACTGCTGGTGGGCGGCGCGCGGTCCGGCAAGTCGGAGCGGGCCGAAGCCCGGGTGGCGGCCGAGCCGGATGTGACGTATGTCGCGACCGGGCCGGCGGTACCGGGCGATGCGGAGTGGGCGGCCCGGGTGGCGGCGCACCGGGCGCGGCGGCCAGCCTGGTGGCGGACCGTGGAGACGACGGATCTCGCGGGGATACTGGCGGGGCAGCAGGGGACATTGCTGATCGACGGGATCGGTACTTGGCTCGCCGCGGTCATGGGCGAATGCGGCGTGTGGGACGATGCTCCAGGCGCGCGACAGCGGCTGGCCGCGCGCACCACACAGCTTGTTCGATCTTGGAGAGAAACGCGCTATCACGTCGTCGCTGTCAGTGACGAGACGGGATTCGGCGTGGTGCCGGAGACACCGGCGGGACGTGTGTTCCGCGATGAACTAGGGAGACTAAATCAGGCTCTGGCCAGGGAGTCCGAGTTGACCGAGTTCGTTCTCGCGGGGCGCGTGATGCCGCTACCACTTTGGTAACCGATCCCTTCTGCGGTGGCGAGCCCCGGCAGCAAACAGATACCTTAGAAGCCCCCGATCAGACGAGGTGAAGACGACAATGGCGCGCATCGTTGTCATTGGCGACCTGATGACCGATACGGTCGCGCACGCTGAGCTTGCGCTCGCCCGAGGGAGCGACACGCCCGCGACGGTGACCATGCACGGCGGCGGATCAGGTGCCAACGTTGCCGCCTGGACTGCCGCCGATGGCGGGGATGTCGCGTTTATCGGCAGGCGCGGAGCGGATATCGCGGGCCGGAACCGCGATATGGAGCTGATGGGCTACGGCGTGGACGCGCGCCTGGTGATGGACCCGGAGCGGCCCACCGGCACCTGCGTGGTCATGGTGACGCACAAGGGCGAGCGGACGATGCTGTCCGACCCCGGCGCGAACTCCGCGCTCGCCCCGGACGACCTGCCGCACGACCTGTTCTCCCCCGGCGTTCACCTGCATATCTCCGGCTATACGTTGCTTTCTGAGGGCTCTCGTTCGGCGGCTTTGGCCGCGCTCGATTTCTCCCGGCAGGTGGGGATGAGCGTGTCGGTGGACGGCGCGTCCGCCGCCCCGCTTGAGCGGATCGGGGCCGAGCCTTTCCTTGAGCTGTCGAACGGCGCGGTGCTGCTGTTCGTGAACGCCGCCCAGGCCAAGGTGCTCACCGGCCGGGACGAGGCCGAGGCGGCCGCCCGGGTGCTGACCGCCTGGTACCCGCAGGTGGTGCTGAAGCTGGGGGCCGATGGCGCGCTGTTCTTCGCGAACGGGATGCCACCGGTGCGGGTCCCGGCCCCGCCGGTCGAGCGGGTAATCGACGGGACCGGTGCCGGGGACGCGTTTATCGCCGGGTTCCTCCCGGCCTGGCTGGACAAGAAGCCGCCGATCGAGGCGCTCGGGTCCGGCTGCCGGCTGGCGGCGCACGCGCTCAACCTGATCGGCGCCCGCCCGGTTTTGTAAGAACGCGTTGATCGACTCGGGGGCACGCTCGCGGCGGGACAGTGCGCGCAGGACCGGGGCGGAGCCGTGGCGGCGGACGGCCAGCCGGGTCAGCAGGACTAGCGTCGCGTCGGTGGCGGCTTCCGGCAGTTCGGGCGGGTCGACGCCGACGCTCACCGCGAGGTCGTCGGAGTGGATCACGATCTCCAGCAGCCGGGTGGACAGGTAGTCATCGAGCGTGAGGCTCCAGCCTGTCCAGGGGATCCAGATCGTCCGCTCCGACGGCTGAGACGCGAACGCGACGCGTAGCTCCTCGGCGGCGGCGCGGACCCGGTCGGCCAGTGCTGCCGCCCCGGCCGTCGCCAGTTTCTCGGCGCCCTCGCGTACCGACACGTTGGCGGGATCGTCGACGTCCTTGCCGACCCACGCCACCCGCTGGTAGTGCTCAAGCAACTCAAGGACCGGTTGCCCGTCGTCGGTGGAACGCACCAGCTCCGCGGTGACGAACACCTGCCGTCCCAGGTGGGCCGCGAGCGCGCGAACGCTCATCTGCGGCAAGGCGCTCGGCTGGTCCCAGGCCGCCAGCACGGCCGGGCTCTCGATGAAATCGGCGCTAGTCGCCGCCGCTTCGAGGAAGGTATCGGTAAGCACCGTAACATTGTGCGACGTGACGGGATACCTTGACGAACTGTTCTCACTTTCCGGACGGGTTGCGGTGGTGACCGGGGGCAGTTCGGGCATCGGCGCCGGCATGGCGTCGGCGATCGCACGGGCAGGCGCACGGGTGGTGCTGGTCGCGCGGGACGCGGGACGGCTCGCGGCCGCCGCCGCGGAACTGCCAGGCGAGACCGCGTGGCTGAGCGCGGACCTGTCCGACCGCGGCGAGGTGTCACGGGTGGCGGAGGCATGTTGCGAGGCGTTTGGCGAACCGGACATCCTGGTCAACTGCGCGGGGATCAACCTGCGACCGCCGCTGGCCTCGCTCGGCATCGAGGACTGGGACCTTACGTTCGCGGTCAACGTGACCGCGCCGTTCATGCTCGGGCAGCGGCTCGGCCCCGCGATGGCGGCCCGCGGCTGGGGGCGGATCATCAACGTGACCTCGCAGCAGTCGTCCAAGGCGTTCGGGGACAGCGGCGGCTACGGCGCTTCGAAGGGCGCGCTTGAGTCGCTCACTCGCTCACAGTCGGAGGCGTGGGCATCCTCGGGAGTGTGCTGCACGTGTGTCTGCCCCGGCTTCGTGCTAACGCCGCTCACCGCCGTGGCCTCGTCCGATCCGGCGCGAGTCGCCGCACTGGCCGCGCGCGCCATGGCCGGGCGAAACGGCGTTCCCGCGGACTTTGAGGGCGTGGCGGTGTTCCTGGCATCGCGCGCCAGCGGTTACGTGACGGGCACCACCGTGTACGTGGACGGTGGTTTCTCGGCTACGTAACCGGGGGTCGATGCCACTTTGGCGCCATCTGGCGGCGCCAAAGTGGCATCGACCCCGCAAAAGGAATGCGGGGGTCCGCCAGAGGACACGGAAGACACGGCACAATGAATGCCATGGCAGCAGCACGACGACGCGGTTCGGACACTACAGCCGAGGAACCGTACGAAGAGAACATCATTGACATCGACGTCTCCGAGGAGATGCGGGGCAGCTACCTGGAGTACGCCTACAGCGTCATCTATCAGCGTGCGCTGCCGGACGCTCGGGACGGTCTCAAGCCCGTCCAGAGAAGAATCCTCTACCAGATGAACGAGATGGGCCTGCGTCCGGAGCGCGCGCATGTCAAGTGCGCGCGCGTGGTCGGCGAGGTGATGGGCCGCCTGCACCCGCACGGCGACGGCGCCATCTACGACGCGCTGGTCCGGCTCGCGCAACCATGGGCGATGCGGCTTCCGCTCATCGATGGCCACGGCAACTTCGGGAGCCTCGGCGGCGACGACGCGCCCGCGGCCATGCGGTACACCGAGTCCCGGCTCGCAAACGCCGCCATGGAGATGGTGGCGGGCATCGACGAGGACACCGTCGACTTCGTCCCGAACTACGACGGCTCGGAGCAGCAGCCCGAGGTTCTTCCCGCGGGCCTGCCGAACCTGCTGGTGAACGGCGCGAGCGGCATCGCGGTCGGCATGGCGACGAACATGGCCCCGCACAACCTCACCGAGGTCATCCAGGCCGCCCGGTATCTCATCAAGCACCCGGACGCCTCGCTGGACACGCTGATGCGTTACATCCCCGGGCCCGACCTGCCGACCGGCGGGATCATCGTCGGCCTTGACGGCATCCGCGAGGCGTACGAGACCGGGCGCGGCATCTTCAAAACTCGCGCGAAGGTCAGCGTCGAGCAGATCTCACCGCGCAAGTCCGGGCTCGTCGTCACCGAGCTTCCGTACAACGTCGGGCCGGAGAAGGTCATCGCCCGGATCAAGGATCTGGTCTCGGCCAAGAAGCTCGCCGGTATCTCAGATCTGAAAGATCTCACCGACCGGAACCGCGGCCTGCACCTGGTCATCGAGATCCGCAGTGGGTACAACCCGGAGGCGGTCCTCACCGAGCTGTTCCGGCTGACGCCGATGGAGGAAACCTTCGGCATCAACAACGTCACGCTTGTCGACGGCCAGCCCCGCATCCTGGGCCTGCGTGAGCTGCTGTCGATCTACGTGGACCACCGCCTGGACGTCGTACGCCGGCGCAGCGAGTTCCGCCGTCGCAAGCGCCAGGAGCGGCTGCACCTGGTCGACGGCATCATCGTCGCGCTGCTGAACATCGACGAAGTCATCCAGGTAATCCGGACCTCGGACGACTCCGCGCAGGCCAAGCAGCGGTTGATGCAGATCTTTGACCTGACCGACGTCCAGGCGCAGTACATCCTGGACACCCCGTTGCGCAGGCTCACCCGTTACGACCGGCTTGAGCTGGAGCGTGAGCAGGAGCAGCTGCGGGCCGAGATCGCGGAACTGACGGAGATACTCGAGTCCGACACCCGGCTGCGCTCGGTGGTCTCCGACGAGCTGGCCGAGGTCTCGAAGAAGTACGGCACGCCGCGCCGTACGCTGCTGCTGGACGGCGAGGGCGCGGCCCTACCCGCCGCCGTGCCACTTGAGGTCACCGATGACCCGTGCGTCGTGGTGCTGTCGGCGTCTGGCCGTATCGCGCGATTCCTTATTTCATCAGAACGAGGATCGGCTGCTCCCCCATCAGGCCGTGGATCTGACGACGTAGTGGCCTCCACGGTGGCGTCGACCGCACGCGGCACTGTGGGCGCGGTCACCTCGGCGGGCCGGATGATCAAGCTGAACGTGCTGGAGATTCCCGCGCTCGGTGTCCCGTCGCTGTCGGGCGGGGCGCCGGTGACCGAGTTCGTGACGCTAGCGGCCGACGAGAAGGTGCTCGCCCTGACCTCGGTGGAGTCGCCAGGGGGCGGCCTGGTACTCGGTACGGCTGCTGGCGTGGTGAAGCGCGTGCAGCCCGACTACCCGGTGACGCAAGACGAGTTCGAGGTAATCGGGCTCAAGGACGGCGATCGGGTCGTGGGCGCGCTCCAGCTAGCCGGAGACGACGCGGACCTGGTGTTCATAACCTCGGATGCGCAACTGCTGCGGTTCGGCGCGGCCACCGTGCGGCCGCAAGGTCGTGCGGCCGGGGGCATGGCGGGCGTCCGGATGGCTGACGGGGTGTCGGCGATCTGGTTTGGCGCCATCGGTCCCGACGCGCAGCCCGGCTCTGGCGCCGTGGTGGTGACGGTGGCCGGCAGCGCCGGCGCGCTCCCCGGTGCCGCCGCGGCGAGCATAAAGGTCACCCCGTTCAGCGAATATCCGTCGAAGGGCCGCGCGACCGGCGGGGTCAGGTGCCACCGGTTCCTCAAGGGCGAGGACGCGCTCATCCTGGCCTACGCGGGTCCGGCCCCCGTGTTGGGCTCGACCGAATCCGGCGCCCCCGTCGACCTGCCCGAGCCGGTCGGCAAGCGGGACGGCTCCGGAACACCGCTCACCCAGCCGCTAGCCATCCTCGGCGGCTGATCGGCTGGTTCCCGGGCCCGCGGGCCGGACGGACGGCGGGCTCTTTCCTCGTGAGTGTGGGTACTCACGAGGAAAGAGCCTGGATAGTGCAGCACCGCCCAGGAAAGCGACAGCGCCGGGGCGGAGCGCTAGCGCGGAGCGCGGGCAGTGGGCGCGTCGGATGAGGTCGCTGGGCGGGGCGCGGGCACCACAGGCTGTCCCTCAACAGGCTCGCCGACGGGCTGGACTCCGGCTGGCGACTTCTCAGCAGCGGCACGGGCTAGGGCTTTCAGCAGGTCGCGGGGGCCCGTTGACGTCTGGTTCGAGAGTTGCCAGCCGCGAATAACCCACGCACCCGCCGGGCCTGGGTCGAAAGCGCCTTGGGAGAAGCGGCCCGCGTCGGCCAGCGCCCTGATATCGGGATCGTCGTCGGAGACGTCTCGCAGGTAGGCCGCCGCGTCGAGCAGCGCGACCACGCTGCGTGCAACCTGGACCGCGGTCGCACCGGCGCTGTCCAGCCGCCACCAAGCTCGCGATCGCAGGTGCAGAGCAACAAGATTCGCCTTGGACACAAAACCGATCGTAGCAGTCACACTGTGTGCCCGAACCTGCTATCTTGTGCGCGACACGCGATTACCCAGCGTGTTCATCTCGCAGTGCACAAGGTTGGCGTTCATCTCGCAGTACACATGGCTAGCTGCCGTTCCGTTCAACGGCAGCTAGCCATGCTCAACTCGCGAGAAAACGGGGAGAAAGTGAAGAAAGCGACAAACTCGGGCTTCGTTGACCGAGCGACGCTCGGGGCAGTCATCACCGGGGCCGCAATCGCGGCCGTCTCGGTCATGGCGGCCAAGTAACTAACACCCCCATGCCCTGACCGCTAGGGCCAGGTCGGCGAGAAGATTGCGCGAGCCGCCCCATCTTGCCAACGGACCGCCCGCCGCGGACGATCTCCGCGCTGTAGCGGCCGCCGGTACTGTACAACGAGAATCGGCTTCGCACAAAAGTGATCATAGTAGTTACTTTTTGTGGCTGATCGAAGTCACAGCCGGTCGGGAGACGACGAGCCCCCACGCGGATCCTCCCGCGCGGGGGCTCGCTTGTCCCTAAGGACGGCTTCCCGCTTGACGGCGGGCGTTGCTGCCCGGATCCGGGGCCGCAGCGCACTCCGATTCGCGGGCGATGAGCATGCTCAGCCCGGATCCGGGGCCTAACTGCTCATCGCTTCAGAAGCCGACTGGCCTAGCCGTTGTTGTTGGCCTGACCGGTGCCGGAGTGGCAGCTGCTGTCCTGCTGGGTGCTGGTGTTGCCGGGCGAAAGCAGGCTAAGTCCACCCGCGACGTTCTGCAGCGGCACCTGGATGCCGAGGACGTTGACCGGAACCTGGAGGCCGCAGGCCTGAATCGGGATCTGGTTGTCGCTGACGTTCACCAGACCGCCAGTGTCGCCGCCAGCACCGTTGTCACTGGTGACCGTCGACGGACCCTCGTTGGCAGCGGCGTAGCAGGTGGTGCAGCCAGCCTGCTCGGCGCTGTAGCCCGACAGGGTAGCGGGAGCGGCCTGGTCGCTGTACGCCCCCCAGGAGGGCCGCGCCACGCGGGGGCCGTTGTTGTCGGCCTCCTTGGCGTGCAGGTGGCAGCTCGAGTTGCTCTGCGCGACCGTGTTCCCAGGGCTAGCCAGACCCAGGGAGATGAGCAGCTCCTGGACCGGAACCTGTCCGCCAAGGACGTTGACCGGAACGGTGTCGTTGCAGAGCTGCACCGGGATCTGGTTGTGGCTGACGTTCAGCAGACCGCCGAAGTCACCCCCGCCGGGGGTGATGGCAGCGCTCGCCATCGGTGCCGACATGCCGATGAACCCTGCTGCCGCGACCGCGGCCGCGAGCGCAAGGGTGGTGCGCCTTTTTCCGAACATGCCTTGCCTTTCATTTGTTGTAGCTGGAAGAGTCCCACGAATGGAGCCGGCATCTTGTGCCTATTTCCCATGGAGACTTTACTCAGCACACGAGCACTTTCGCCAGCGCAACACGCTGGCCAGCAGGTTTAGCCGCAAACAAGTGCAGAAATATTAGTAGCGAATTGGTACTTCTCATACGCGTAAAGCACTAATAGATGCCGACTGCCTCGTGACGTGCTGATCTTGACCGATACCCGTCTAACCGGACATCCGTTTGTCATCTCAGCCAGTTAGGCCAAGCAGGAGAAAAATGTGAAAGCGACGGGAACACCCGGATCGTTTGGCCGGAGGCCAGCTGGCTCCAGCCCCGGCATGGTGCTCACAGAGACTGAAGGCCAGGGCCTGGCGTCTTGGCGGCTACCGCGGATGCGGGACCGCTCCACGCGGGCCACCGCCGGGATCGCTGGCCACCGCCAGGATTGGGGATAAGACTCCAGAACTAACCACCGGGCACGCGGCTGTGCCGGATGCCTTACACGTCGATGCGGGACGGATCCAGCTCCGCGGCACCGCTGATGATGAAATCGCGGCGCGGCGCGACGTCCGTCCCCATCAGCAGGCTGAACGTCTCGGCGGCCGCGGCGGCGTCTTCCACCCGCACCCGGCGCAGTGTGCGGTTCCTCGGGTCCATGGTGGTCTCCGCGAGCTGAGAGGCGTCCATCTCGCCGAGGCCCTTGTAACGCTGGACCGGTTCCTTCCACCGCTGCCCGCGGCGCTCGAGCTCAAGCAGCGTCCGGTGGATCTCGGCGTCGGAGTAGGTGTAGATGAACTTCTGCTGACCCTTGCGCGGGTTGGTCAGCTCCACGCGGTGTAGCGGCGGCACCGCGGCGAATATCCGCCCGGCGTCCAGCATCGGGCGCAGGTACTTGTGGAACAGGGTGAGCAGCAGGGTCCTGATGTGCGCGCCGTCGACGTCCGCGTCGGCCAGCAGGATGACCCGCTGATAGCGCGCCGACTCCAGGTCGAAGGACGAACCTGAGCCCGCCCCGAGCACCTGGATGATCGCGGCGCACTCGGTGTTCTTGAGCA
This sequence comes from Streptosporangiaceae bacterium, assembly GCA_050012355.1. Lineage (GTDB taxonomy): Bacteria > Actinomycetota > Actinomycetes > Streptosporangiales > Streptosporangiaceae > JBEKHI01. Next base: position 25,601 of record JBEKHI010000055.1, read on the forward strand.
TGTCGGCGACGGACGCCTTCTGCACGTTCAGGATCTTGCCGCGGATCGGCAGCAGCGCCTGGAACTCGGAGTTGCGGGCTAGCTTCGCGGTGCCGAGGGCGGAGTCACCCTCCACGATGAACAGTTCGCTCCGGTCGTCGGCTGACCGGCAGTCCACCAGCTTCGCGGGCAGCGACGAGGACGCCAGCGCGGACTTGCGCCGCTGGTTGTCCCGGTGCTCGCGGGCGGCGATCCGGGTCTTGGCCGCCCCGATGACCTTGTCGAGCACACCGCGCGCCTGCTGCTTGGCGCCACGCGGCGGAGTCTCGAAGTAGGACTTCAGCTGTGACGACACGACCTGCTGCACGATCCTGGTGGCCGCGGGCGTGCCGAGCACTTCCTTGGTCTGTCCCTCGAACTGCGGCTCGGGCACGCTCACCGACACGATCGCGGTAAGCCCTTCGAGCACGTCCTCCTTGGTCACCGGTTCGTCGCCGTTCTTCAGCAGCCGGACGGCGCGCAGCTGCTCGTTCAGCGTCTTGGCCATGGCCTTCTCGAAGCCATTGACGTGCGTCCCGCCGTGCGGGGTGGCGATGACGTTCACGAACGACCGGACGGTCGACTCGTAGCCGCCGCTCCACTGCACCGCCACATCGACGACGAGCGTCCGGTCCACGTCGGTGGGCGTCATGTGGCCCCGGTCGTCGAGCACCGGGATCGTCTCGGTGAAGTTGCCAGAACCGGTGAAGCGCAGCACGTCGCTGACCGGCTCACCGGTGGCCAGGTGCGCGCAGAACTCGCTGATACCGCCGTCGTAGTGGAACTCCGCCTCCTGGACCTCCTCGCCGCGTTCGTCGCTGACGGAGATCGCCAGGCCCGGCACCAGGTAGGCGGTTTGCTGGGCACGGGCCCGCAGCGCCGCGTAGTCGAACTCAGCGCCCTTGACAAAGATCTGCTGGTCGGGCCAGAACCTGGTCCTGGTACCGGTGGCACTCTTCAGCGCCTTACCCGCCTTGCGCAGCCCGGACTTGCGGCTGAAGCTAGCCTCCGGCCCGTCGCCAGCGAACTCGCCGGTCACGCCCCGGCGGAAGCTCGCCGCCCAGGTCTCGCCGCCACGGTCCACCGCGACGTCGACCCGGGCAGACAGCGCGTTCACCACCGACGCGCCGACGCCGTGCAGTCCGCCGGAGGCTGTGTACGAGCCGCCGCCGAACTTGCCCCCGGCGTGCAGCCGCGTCATCACGACTTCGACGCCGCTCAGCTTGGTCTTGCGCTCGGTGTCGACCGGGATGCCCCGGCCGTGGTCCCTGACCTCGGCTGAGCCGTCGGAGTACAGGAACACCTCGATCCGCTTGCCGTGCCCGGCCATCGCTTCGTCAACCGAGTTGTCGAAAATTTCCCAGAGACAGTGCTGGAGGCCGCGGCTGTCGGTCGAGCCGATGTACATGCCAGGCCGCTTACGCACCGCCTCAAGCCCCTCAAGAACCGAGAGATGGCGCGAGGTGTAGGACGAATCGGGCTCTGCGCGCCGGGCGGTTGTCGCGACTGACACGGCCGGAATGTCTCCTTCCAGGTGGGCAAGCTCAACCGAGGGTAGCGCTATGGCCGCCGTCGCACATAGCTGCCACGCCGCAGCCACGACCGGAAAGGCGGATTCGTGTGTCAGCTACCCCATCCGGGGTAAATATCCCCCAATTACACGGATACCTCACCGTCGACGGTAGCCGCTCCCGCCAGCCTCCGCATTTCGCTTGTGGCGTACACCACTCGCCGTGGGGAAGGCTGACGCGAGGGTATGTGTTGTGATGGCATGTAAGGAGCAAGCCGGTGCCGGATCCTGGCAGCCCACCTTGGGGCCGCACAGGGGCGGTGGCCACGAGGCGAGGAAGGCGACATTGACCGGAGCGATTGCCCCCACGAAGCCGCTGACCGCTCTCGATCTGTGTGATCGGTGCGGCGCCCAGGCCTACGTACGCGTAGTGCTGCCCAACAGCGGCGAACTACTGTTCTGCGCCCACCACGGCCGCGAGTACCGCGAGAAGCTGGCTCAGGTGGCCGTCGAGATCCAGGACGAGACCGGACGCCTAACGGAGCCAGAGGTCAAGTAACCCCCTAACCCTGTGCCCCGGTAACCCCTCTGCCCCGGGATAGCGGAAACTAGCCGTCGCGGGAAGGCGGCAAGTTTCCGTCATCTCCAGATTGTCGGTGGCGGCCGACATCATGGAAGCATGCGTGGTGACATACCGGAACAGCTTCGTGACATCGCGGCTCTACAGGAGGGAGTGGTGTCGCGTCGTCAGGCGCTGATGGCGGGGATGCGGGACGGGTCGATCGATTCGAAGGTGCGATCGGGCCGGTGGCAGCGGATCTACCTCGGCGTGTACGCGCTGTTCTCCGG
>JBEKHI010000056.1:0-27810 GCA_050012355.1 Streptosporangiaceae bacterium
CCGGCCCTGTTCCCGGTGGCTGGGCTGGCCGAGAATGGCCCTCCGCTGGCGCTCGTCGAGCCGACGGCGGGTAAGCCGCCGGACAACGTTCGTGATCTCACGGCCGCGCGGCGTCGCCGCCGAGGCTGGAGCAACGGGATGCTAGCGGCCGCCGCGGCGGTCATCGTCGCGGTCGGCTCCTTCGCCGGGGCGCACTTCCTGGTCGCCAAGCCGTCCGCGTCGACCTCGGCCGCGGGTGACCCCGCCAACTTCGGGCCGGGTAGCGCGTGGGAGACCACCAAGCTGGTGAAGACGTCCGGCGGGCAAGGTGCTCAGATCAGGTACCGGCTGATGGGCTGGGGTCTGCAGATCGACACCAGGGTGCTCGGCATTCCGGTCGGGACGACCTGCGACCTGTACGTGATCACTAAGTCCGGCCAGCGTATCCAGGCTGGGAACTGGCTGACCGACCGCAACGAGGGCGCCGTGTGGTACTCGGGCTCCTCTGCGGTCAAGGACGATGACGTGGTGGCGTTCCAGGTGACCACCGGCGGCGCGACCCCGCCGGTAACCATCGAGGCCAGCAGCTGATCCTGGGAATGGATCCAGTGATGCGGGCGCTGCAAAGAGCATGTGGATAGGGCTCGCCGCGATCGTGGTGGCACTGGGTGCCGCTAGCGTCGTGGGCGTGTTGTCGCGCCGGGCGCGATTCCGCGTCGTGCGCCGGCCCGCGCCGGCCGACGGTGAGATCGCGAAGAACGCCCTTACCGAGGCTGATCTTGGTGCTCCGCTGGGGGAGCGGGCCACCCTCGTCCAGTTTTCCACCGACTTCTGCGCGCCCTGCCGCGCTGCCCGGCAGGTGCTCGGCCGGGTCGCGGACTCGGTCGATGGAGTCAAGCATGTGGAGATCGACGCCACTGTCCGGATGGACCTAGTCCGCCGGTTCAACGTGACGACGACGCCCACCGTCCTGGTCCTGGGATGCGACGGTGCCGTTACCCGGCGAGCCACCGGGGCGCCCCGCATGTCAGACGTCATCGCCGCTCTTGGCGAAGCTGCCGCCGTTGAATTATCCTCTAAACCGGTCGACAATAGGTCTTATGCCGTCTAGCTGGGGAGTGACAGCAGCGCCGGTCGCGAATACCATCAGGTACGTGTCTTCCCGATCACAACGGAGCCTGCTGACCAAGCGGCGCGCTGTTGACTTCTGCCGCGTGGCCACGGCCATCTGTACGCGGCACTGTCCAGCGTCCGCCTAGTCCTGTCCTCGTCCGCTGGCGGCATCGCACGCTGAGGAAACAGCCTGCTACGCCAAGGGAGCACAAATATGGAGATTGATCCGCGAGGTCCGCGGCTGGCCGCGGCCATTACCTGCGTGGTACTCGCAGTGGTGCTCCTGACCGGCAGCGGAGTGCTGCTCGCGATTCAGGCGCTGGTCTTCGCGATCGGTGCCATCGCCGGGCTAAGGTACGCGCCGTACGGTGCGCTGTACCGGGTCCTGATCCGCCCGCGACTAGGCCCGCCGGCCAGCACTGAGCCGGAAGCCCCGCCCCGGTTCGCCCAGGGAGTCGGGATGGTGTTCACCATCGTGGGCGCGGTCGGCTACCTGTCCGGTCTGACGGCGCTCGGGATCGTATTCACGGCGCTGGCACTGGCCGCCGCGTTCGCGAACGCGGTTTTCGACTACTGCCTCGGCTGCCAGATGTACCTGTATATCCAACGAGTCCGGCCCAGCCACGGCCGGTTGTAACAGGAGGAATCAACTCCATGAGCCGCTCCGACGCTCTCGTGGACGCTGACTGGGTGGAATCCCAGATCGGCGTTCCCGGTGTCGTCATCGTCGAGGTCGACGAGGACACCAGCGCGTATGACAAGGGCCACATCCCGTCGGCCATCAAGATCGACTGGAAGAAAGACCTGCAGGACCCGGTTCGCCGGGACTTCGTGGACAAGACCGGCTTCGAGAACCTGCTCTCCGAGCGCGGCATCTCCAATGACGACACCGTGATCCTGTACGGCGGCAACAACAACTGGTTCGCGGCCTACGCGTACTGGTACTTCAAGCTGTACGGTCACCAGAACGTCAGGCTGCTCGACGGTGGCCGCAAGAAGTGGGAGCTTGACTCCCGCGAGCTGACCCCCGACGTGCCCGCCCGGGCCAAGACGTCGTACCAGGCACAGGAGCAGGACGCGACGCTGCGCGCCAAGCGCGATGAGGTCATCGACGCCATCGGCAAGCGGAATCTCGTCGACGTCCGCTCGCCCGACGAGTTCGCCGGGCGGCTGCTCGCTCCGGCGCACCTGCCGCAGGAGCAGGCGCAGCGGGCCGGGCACATCCCGACCGCGCGCAACATCCCGTGGTCCAAGGCGGCCAACGAGGACGGCACGTTCCGGTCAGACGAGGAGTTGCGCGACCTCTACTCAGGCGAAGGCGTGGACTTCGGCAAGGACACCATCGCCTACTGCCGGATCGGCGAGCGCTCGGCCCACAGCTGGTTCGTGCTGCACGAGATCCTGGAGCAGCCGAACGTGAAGAACTACGACGGCTCCTGGACCGAGTACGGTTCGCTGGTTGGCGTCCCGATCGAGCTGGGCGAAGCCCGTTGAGCGCGGAAGGCTGCGGCGCGCCCGCCGGAGGCGTGACGATCACCAAGGGCATCGACAGTGAGGCGATCGTCGAGGGTCACGTGACCCACGACGGCACCGCCGTCACCACCGGGTACGCGAGGCTGCTCGGTACCGGGGACGAGTTCGTGGCCGAGGTGCCGCTGGGCGACGAGGGGCAGTTCCGCTTCTTCGCCGCGCCGGGCAACTGGAAGCTGCGCGTCCTGGCGCCAGGCGGCCTGACCGCTAGCGAACAGGTCGAGGCCGCCCTCGGCAGCATCACCAAGCTAGAGGTAGCCGTCTAACAGGCAAAGACGCGCCGAACGTCCGTAGAACCCGCTGCTCCGGCAGCGGATTCTACGGACGTTTGCGCTTAGGCTGTCGGCATGAACGGGAACCGGAGCGAGTTCCATCAGGAGCTTGAGGCCATCGAGGCCAAGGTCATCGAACTGTTCGCCATGGTCGCCGAGGACCTGCCTAAGGCTACCCAGGCGCTGCTGACCGGTGACGACGAGATTCTCAGCGTGCTCGCCGAGCGTGAGCAGATCATCGACGCGCTCTACCCCGAGATCGAGAAGCTGGTCAACCGGGCGATCCTGCTGCAGGCGCCGGTGGCCGACGACCTGCGCTTCCTGCTGTCGGCGCTGCGCATCGCCCCGGAGCTTGAGCGCTCGCACGACCTCGTGATGCAGATCGCGACCCGGGCCAACCACATCCTCAGCGAGGACCTGCCCACCCGTGTCCGCCGGATTGTTGAGCGAATGGGGAACCTCACCTCCCGCATGTGGCGGCAGACGGCGGATTCCTGGTATGACCGGGACCGGTCCGCAGTCGACGCGCTAGTCGAGCGCGACGAGGAGATGGACGAGCTCAGCAGCAGCCTGATCGCCGAGCTCGCCTCCGGGCGGATGTCTCTGCCGGTCGCGATGGAGATGCGGCAGGTCACGTGGTTCTATGAGCGGCTGGCCGCGCACGCGGTCAACATCGCCCGGAGGGTCGTCTACCTGGCGGGAGCTACCCCACCCGCCCAGTGACGTAGGCCTGGGTCCGCTCGTCGCGCGGGTTCTCGAACACGTTCGCGGTCTGGTCGTACTCGACGAGCACTCCCGTGCGGGTGTCGTTCTTAGAGTCCCGCAGCACGGAGAAGAACGCGGTGCGATCGCTGACCCGGGTGGCCTGCTGCATGTTGTGGGTGACGATGACGATCGTGTACTTGGACTTGATCTCCCGCATGAGCTCCTCGATGCGGCCGGTGGCGATCGGGTCGAGGGCCGAGCACGGTTCGTCCATCAGCACCACGTCCGGCTCGACCGCGAGCGTGCGGGCGATGCACAACCGCTGCTGCTGGCCGCCGGACATGCCAAGGCCCGACTTGCCCAGCCGGTCCTTCACCTCGTCCCACAACGCCGCCTGGCGCAGCGAGCGTTCCACGATCTCGTCGAGCTCGGACTTCTTCCTGATGCCGTTGATCCTCGGCCCGTAGGCCACGTTGTCGTAGATTGACTTGGGGAACGGGTTCGGCTTCTGGAAGACCATGCCGATCCGGCGGCGTACCGCGGTCGCGGACACTCCCACGTCGTATAGTCCGGCGCCGCGGTAGTGCACGGCTCCCTCGACCCGCGCGCCCGGGATCAGGTCGTTCATCCGGTTCAGCGTGCGCAGCACCGTCGTCTTGCCGCACCCTGACGGGCCGATGAACGCGGTGATCTCCTTCTCGTAGATCGTCAGCGAGACGTCGGTGACCGCACGGAAGGAGCCGTAGTAGATGGACACGCTCTGCGCGTTGAACACTGGGTTCCCGGTCACCGTCTCGGACGGTGAGGCGGAAACTTCGAGCTTCGGAGCGGCGACTTTCTGGTCTTGCGGTTCCATAGCGGTTCCTAGCGGCTGAATTGGTTGAAACGGCCGGTCACAAGCCTAGCTACCAGCATCAGGATGAATGCGATGGCGATTAGCGTCAACGCTGCCCCCCAGGCCCGGGATTCCGCGCCAGTGTAGGGCGACAGGGCGTTGCTGAAGATCTGCGTTGACAGGGCGGTGTTGGCCCCGCTGAACAGGTTGGTGTTCGTGGTCTGGGTGCTGAAGATGGTGAACAGCAGCGGGGCGGTCTCGCCCGCGGCGCGGGCGACGGCCAGCAGCGAGCCGCTCACGATACCGCTGACCGCGGTGGGCAGCACCACCGTCAGCGTCACCCGGGCCTTGGTGGCGCCGAGCGCGTAGCTTGCCTCCCGCAGGCTGTCCGGCACGAGCTTGAGCATTTCCTCGCTGGAGCGGATCACGACCGGCAGCATCAGGCAGGCGAGCGCGAACGAACCCGCCATGCCCGAGTAACCGAAGTGGAGTGTCCAGATCGTGAATATGAACAACCCCATCACGATCGATGGTACGCCGGTCATCACGTCGGCCATGAAACTGATGATCCGGCCAAGCCAACCCGTCTTGTTGTACTCGTGGATGTAGACGGCGCCGAGTACGCCGAGCGGGATCGCTATCAGCGCGGCGAAACCGGTGATCTCCAGGGTGCCGATGACCGCCGGGCCCATGCCTCCGAAGGCGCTGGGAAGCACGTTCGCCGGGATATCGGCGGAGAGGAACCGCCAGCTAATGATCGAGGCGCCCTTGCTGATCACCGTGTAGAGCACGAGGCCCAGCGGTATCAGCACGACGACGAACGCGACCCACATGAAGACGGTCGCGACCTGATTCTTGGTGCGCCGCCATCCGCCCGGTTCGCGCAGATCGACGGCCTCTCCGGAAAACGCTGCCATCAGGCACCCCTCATGCGCCGGGTCGAACGGGTCACGAACCCGCGGGCGAGCAAGTTGATGATGATCGTCAGCACGAACAGGAGGACACCGAGCCCGATCAGCGCGGAGCGGAACTCGCCGGACGCCTCACCGAACTGATTCGCGATGACCGACGCCATCGTATAGCCGGTATCGAACAGGTGCGAGGTAACCTCGGCCGAGGAGCCAACCACCAGCGCGACGGCGATCGTCTCGCCCATCGCCCGTCCCAGGCCGATCAGGACCGCGCCGACGATGCCGCTCTGGCTGTGCGGCCAGACCGCGCCCCGGATCATCTCCCACCGGGTGGCGCCGAGCGCGTAAGCGCCCTCTTTATCTATGGCGGGCACGGTCGCTATGACCTCGCGAGACAGCGAGGTCACGATCGGGATGATCATGATGGCCAGCACGATGCCAGCGGTGAAGAACGAGGCGCCGCTCACCGTTTTACCGCCGAACAGCGAGGACAGCACCGGGATGCCGGTGAGCCCGGAGGCGACGTGACCGTAGATATCGTTCTGTAGCCACGGGACGAGCACGAGAACGCCCCACAGGCCCCAGACCACCGAGGGCACCACGGCGAGCAGGTCGATCAGCGTGACGATGGGCCTGGCCCAGCGGCGCGATACCACCTCGGTGAGCAGCAGCGCGATGCTCACGCTCAAGGGCACCGCGATGATGATCGCGATCACGGCGGTGATGACCGTCCCGTAGACGAAGGCCATCGCGCCGTAATCGTTGGTCGCCGGGTCCCAGTTGGTGGAGAAGATCCCGGAGAATCCCGCCTTCGAGAACCACGAGGTGGCCTGCTGGGAGGTAGAGATCAGGATCAGGACCAGGATCACCAGCACCAGCAGGCCAGCGGCGGCCGTCAAGATCGCGAAACCACGATCGCCCAGCGGGCGCCGTTTCGAGAGAGGGCTGGCGGGCCCGGCATTCTCAGCCGGACCCGCCTGCGTCACTGTGCTCACTTACTTGACCTGCCCGCTGCTCAACCAGTGATCTGGGACAGCTGGGCCACGGCCGCCGAGTCGATGCTGGACGGCAGCGGCGCCAGGTTGATCGAGCTGAGCAGCCCCTGGCCGGTGCTACCGAGCAGGAAGCCGAGGTACGCCTTGAGCAGCTTCGCGTCGGTCGCGTTCGGCTGGTCCGCGTACACCAGGTCCCACGACTGGTAGGCGATCGGGTACGAGGTCGCGCCCGGCTCGTCCACCGTGCTGAAGGTCAGGTTCGCCTTCGCGGTGACGTGCGAGGCGGCAGCCGAGGCCGAGGCGATCGACGGGGCCACGTAGTCGCCGGCCGAGTTCTTGATCACGGCGGCGCTGAGGCTGGAGGCGGTCGCGGTGGAGAAGTCCACGTAGCCGATGGAGTCGGTGGTGGACTTGACGGCCTGAGCGACGCCGCTACCGCCGTCGGCGGCGTGGAAGGTCGACGGGAACTTAATCGTCGAGGAGGTGCCCAGCGTCCAGGCGCTGCCCCCGGCATCGACAAGGTACTCGGAGAAGTTGGCGGTGGTGCCCGAGGAGTCGGAACGGACGACCACGTTGATGGTCGCGCTCGGCAGGCTGACACCCGGGTTCAATGCGGCGATCGCCGAGTTGTTCCAGGTGGTGATCTTGCCGGAGAAGATTCCGGCCAGGACCGTGGCGTCCAGCTTGAGGGTCTTCACACCGGAGAGGTTGTAGGCGATCGCGATCGGGCCGATCTGGACCGGGAAGTACAGCACGGTCTTCTTGAAGTCCGACGCGTCCGCGGTCGGGATCGGCGAGTCGGAGCCGGCGTAGTTGACCGTGCCCGCCGCCAGGTCGTCGCGGCCAGTGCCGGAACCAACGCTGCTGTAGTTGACCGTGATGCCGGGGTCCACCGACTTGATGGCCGAGATGGCGGCCTGCTGGAAGTTGGTCTGGAAGGTCGAGCCTGCCCCGTTGAGCGTGCCGGTCACCGAACTGCTGCCCGACGAGGGGCTGCTCGAAGCGGAGGAGCCACTGCTCGGCGTCGTGCTTGATGAGCAGGCGGCGAGGGCCACGGCCAACGCAGCGACGCCACCGACTAGCGTGACGTTCTTTTTGCCGCGAGGTTGCATATCAGGATTCTCCTTAAAGGGTTACTTTGTTTAGAGGTTATCTGCAGGTTTTCTCGCCACGATGAGCAGCCTTGGGTAAGCCGGTCAATCTTCATCTGTCCGGACGTCCCAGTACAGTGTGCCGGCCTATGGAGAACCAATGCTCCAACGCAAGACGAATAAACGGAGTCCAGAAGGTTAACATCTGGTGTCTTATACGGACGGGAAGTGAACCGTTCCGCTGCGGGATGTCCAGCTCAGCGACGTGTAACCCAACGACATCAGGGGTTTTTGATATTTTTCGCTGGCTCGGGAACATGTACGGATATGGCACTCCGTTTACCTACATGACATCAAGAAACTAATGTGCCGTTCCCCTATCGTTCACCTTTCGTTCATCTGTGATGAATATCAATGAGCGTGGCGCGGAGAAAATGGAGGCACTGGCAGGCTTATGGGAGCTGGAGCAGGGCGATCGGTGATCGCCTCGTGAATCTATGAGCGCGGACGCCGACGGTAACGGCGCGCCAGCGCCGCCATCCGTAACCGGTTCGCGCGGCGCTGCCAGCGTGCTTGCCGACCGGATCGCCGCCGCCCTCGTGCACCGGGAGCCCGGCTGGCGGCTACCCCGGCGCAGTGCCCTCGCCCGCCGGTACAACGTGAGCGTCGCGGAGATCGACTCGGCCGTGACGGAGCTGGAACGGCGGTCGCTGATCCGGCGGCTGCCTGACGGTCAGCTCTACCGCGCCAGTGCCGCCGAGTACCTGATACCGGTTGAGGGTGTTACGGGCCTGGCGACGAGACTCGACCCGATGGGCGGCCAGATCAGCTGCCAGACCAGGCACGTCTCCCGGCGTGCCGCATCCCAGGACATCGCCGGAGCGCTTGGCCTGACCGATGGTGACCAGGTGCGGATCGTCCGGTGCGTGTGGCTGGCCGATGGGGTGCCCGCCGCCATCTCCACCGCCTACCTGCCAGAATCCATCGCGGACTCCTACGCCGACGCGGAGCTGCCCACCTTCGGCGCGCTGCTGCAGCCGGCCAGCCCGAGTGCCCAGCCGACCGCGGTGGACCTCGAACTGGTGCCGCCGCAACCCTCGATCGCGCGCAGTCTGCGGCTGCCCCCCGGCCAGCCGGCGGTGACCGTGACCATCAGGTTCTCCGAGGCGGGAAGCCCGGCCGCGCTCACCGTCGTCATCATGAAACCCGATCTGTTCCGGGTGGCGGTGGAGGCTTCCACCGCGTGATCTTCCGGTAACCGGTAGACACCCGAAGTCCTGACCTGGGACTCTAGTCCCAGCATGCAGGCCCCTGTCTCGAGGGATCTTCCGCACCGTGGCGAGCTGCTCGCCGCGGCCGCGGTGCTCATCGTGCTCGCACACGCGCTTTTCGCCCAGCTCACCGGCCTGACAGCGCTCGGCTGCCACCTCACCGGCCGGGCGACCCGCTGGCGGATCGTCTGGCTCGTCGCACCGGCCGGTGCCGGGCTCATCTGGACCCTCGCCGTAGGCACCAGGCCGGCCGTCGCCGGCCTGATCGCCGGGCCAGCTCATGTTCTTTCCTGCCTGCAAGGCCATCCGCCCCGGCTGGCCGAGGCGTTCGCTGGTGCGGCCGCCTGGCTCCCGCGCCAGCTGCCGCTCGCACTGATCACCGGCCCCGCCGAGGCGGCGCTCGCCTGGCCGCTGCGCGGGCCGGCCGGTCATGAACCGAGGCCGGGCCTGGTGGCCGGGGCGCGCCGCCGGCTCAACCTGCGGCGGCTGCGGGACGGCGAGCTGCCCGCGAGGGATGGCGCCGTGCTCGGCGTCGACGAGGAGACCGGTGCCCCCGTCGCACTGTCCTGGTCCACGCTTGGCGGCGGGGTGCTCGTGACGGGAGCGCCCCACCACGAGGTCACCGAGACCGCGTGGCGGCTGGTCCGCGCCGCGTTGCGTCGCCGCAAGCCCGTCATCGTGATCGACCTCGACCCCGCCGCCGGAGTCGCGGGATGGCTAGGGGCTGAGTGCGCTCGTTATGGCTGCCCGATAATTACGGAACTGACAACGCCGCTTGACGTCGCGCTGCTAGCGGCGGTGCGCGGCCGAGCCGCGGCGCTGGTGACAGCGCGGGGCGACCCAGCTCTAGCGGTGGCGGCGTGCGAGGCGGTGGTCGTGCTCTGCGGCGAACTGCTGCGGATCGGCGCCGACGGGGACGGACTCGTGTGGCTGCGCGGCTGCCAGGGGCTATCGGAGGAGTCGCTCGCCTCGCTCGCCGCGGCGGGCGCCGCCGCGGGACTGCCGCTGGTGCTCACGGCCTCGGATCCCGGACAAATCCCGGTAGGTATTGTCATTCGGCACACCGGACCGGGGGAGCTGACGCTAGGGTCCCGGCGGGTGGTGACGCCGTGAGCGGTGACCGGGTCGTGCTTGGGTGGCAGTTCGCGCTGCCGCACTCCGATCCAGGTCCGGCGCCGCGCCGCCCGTCGCCCGACGAGCATCCGCGTCTCGACCCCGGCTGGGTCGCGGCCCAGCGCCGCGAGGAGAACCTGCTGGACCGGCCGCTGAAGCTCACCGCGGCGGTCGCGGGTATCGCGGGCTTGGCGTTGCTGACGGCGGCGCTCGCGAGCGCGGTCAACGCGATCGTCGCTGGTCTCGCGATAACGATCTGCGTGATCGCCGGCGCGATGAGCTCCGCGGGTGTGTGGCAGGGGGAACGCGCGCTTCGTGCCCGGGTGGCCGCCGAGCGGGTGCGGGTGGAGCGGTTCCGGGCCGACGCCGACGCGAAGCTGGCGGCCGCGCAGGATGAGCACGCCCGCCGGGTGCGGGACTGGCAGGCGCGCCGGTTCGCGTTCGAGAGCCAGAAACGCTGGTACGGCGTGACGCTGCCATCCGGTATCGACCGGGTGGATCTCGCCGGAGGTACGCTGCCCGGCTGGTCCGCGCTGGCCACCACGCTCGCCGCGTACCGGCTGGCGGCTGGCGGTGAGGTGACCATCCTCGACGTGTCGGGTGGCAGCGTCGGCTCGGACCTGCTCGCGGTCGCCCGCGGCCTCGGGGTGTCACCGCTGGTATGGGTGCTTCCCGGCGACCTGCCACGGCTCGACCTGACCAGTGGCCTGGACGCTCATGAGCGAGCGGACTTGTTCGCGATGACCGCGAACGCGGGTTCCGGACCGGCGCCGCGCGACATCGCCGCCGACACCGTGATCTGCGAGCGAGTGCTCGGGGTCCTCGGCGATGATGTGCCGACCGTGCGGTTCATCGCCGGGCTGCGGGTGCTGGCCGGGGTGGGCGATCCGCTCGCCGACGTCACCGCGGGGCTGCTAACGGCCGACGAGGTGGTGCGGCTCACCACGCTGTATGGCCACGATTCCGCGGTGCGCATCGTGGCCGAACGGTCCTGGAACCTCGTGGCGGCACTCGAAGGGCTGGCGCCCGAGGGGTCGGACGTCCCGCGGCTACCGCACAGCCGGCTGCGCGTCGTCGCAGTCGACCCGGCGGCGGAGCCGCACCTGCCGGCCCTTGGCACGTTCGCGGTAACCGCGCTCGCGCGCCTGCTGCGCCAGGCTCCGGCCGGCCCGCCGGACTCGTGGCGGCATTGCCTGATGGTGTTCGGTGCGGACCGGATCCGGGCCGACGTGCTTGACCAGGTGTCCGACGCGTGCTCCGCGGCTGGCGTCGGGCTGTTGCTCGCCTTCCGCTCGGTCCCGGCCGGGGTGCGAGAGCGTCTCGGTCGCGGGAACGCGGCCGTCGCGTTCATGCGCCTCGGCAACGCCGAAGACGCGAAGGCCGCCAGCGAACAGCTCGGCAGCGAGCACCGGTTCGTGCTGTCACAGCTCACCGACACGATCGGGTCATCGGTAACCGACACAACGGCCACCTCCTACACGAGCACGGTGTCCGCTTCCGGATCACTGTCGTCTTCGGTGACGGTCAGCGAGTCCTCGGGCTCGGGCCGCAGCCGCAGCACCAAGGACGGGCCACTGCCCGAGGGTGGCAGCCTCGGCCGGGAACGGAGCCGGTCCCACGGCACGTCCTCCGGCGAATCGGTGACGGGAGGTATCGCCGCTAGCTCGGCGTGGGGCCTGTCCACGTCAAGCGCGGCGGGCGACAGCGAATCGGTGGCCGTGTCGCTGCAGCGCTCCCGAGAACTGCTGGTCGAGCCGCACGAACTCCAGCAACTCCCGCCGACCGCGCTCATCCTCAGCTACGCGTCGGCGGCTGGCCGCAGCGTGATACTCGCCGACGTGAACCCCGGCATCGGCTCCTTGCCCGCCGCCACTCGCACGCCGCTCGGTGAAGCGGTGATGCTGGCCGCCTCCCAATCCGCCGACCCATCGGACAGTTCAAATCTGGGACCGCCGCCCGCCCGTCTCGACTGGCGCCGCCCCCGCTCGTGATGGGTAAACCGGTAGCGCGCAACTCATCGTGAAACTAAAGTTACTAATTGTGATGACAGCGACGGCGGAGACGGGCGTCCCTGCATCACCGCGTCCGCTCACCGGGGTGCCATGGCTGCGCGTCGGCGTCGACCCGCTCGGCACCGGAGGCGCCACCGCCATCGATCTCGCGGACCCCTACGGCATCGCGCTGACGCTGAACCCGCTTGAGCCAGAGCCTGGCTTCCCAGTCCCCACCCACTCAAGCCTGCTGGCCGACGTGTTCTGCGTCGCGGGACGGCTGCCGGCACCAGCCAGGGACGTGCTCGCGCTCGCGCTGCTGCACGCCTACCGTGACGCGGCGGTCCCGTCGTTCGACGACATCGGAGTCGAGGACGCGCTGACGGAACTACGTTGCGACGAGGTGACCGGGTCGTTGGTGCGTGGCTTCGTCCGGGTCCGGCTCGGCGAGTTGTCCCGCGGCGGCCTGTTCCTGGCTGGCGGGCATCCGCTCAATCTCGGCGCGCTACTCGCCGCCGATGTCGAGGTGATCACCGGCGCGCTCGACCACACCGGCCGGGCGCTGATCGCGGGCACCCTGCTCCTGCGTCTCACCGAGCACGCCTTGCTTCACCCGGGTGGCAGTCACGTCCTCGCCATCGATGATGGGGAATCGCTGTTCGGCGGGGCGCTCGACCCGCTGATCGCGGACGCCGCCGCGCATGGCGAGACGGTGCTGCTGTCCGGCTGGGCTCCGCCCGTCGGTCCTTTCGGGGCCCAGCCCGACCTGGTCTTTGCCCGGCGTAGCCCGGCTTGCGGCCAGACCTGCCGTCAGGCGGGCCCGTGCACCCGGCGGGACATCACCGCCGCCGCGAACAGCGCGGCCGGCAACGACCCGCTCCGCCAGTGGCTGGAATCCCTGGTGACCGCGTTCCTGACCGGTGACTCGCTGCCGCTCGCACCCGAACCGGTGCAGCGCGCCTTGGCGACGTTCCGGCCGCGCACCCGCGAGTGCGTCCTCGCCACCATCATTACCGATGCCATAACGACGCGAGCGGCGGCAATCCGGGGTTTTTATCCCCCGGCGCGGCTAGCAGCGGTCGCCGCCCGGGTCGCCGCCGCGTCGCTGGCAGGCGAACCGGTGCCGACCAGAGCGGGCCACTGCTGGGTCCCGCCGGTGCTCCGCTGGACGCATGAGGCGACGCGGGTTGGATGGGGCGCCGGCGCGGCGGTCGACGCGGACGAGATCGCTCCGCCGCTGGATTTCGCGATCGAAGAACTCACCGACTGGCCCGGCATCCGGGCCGGCCAGCGGCTCGCCTTGCTACTACGGCACCCGCTGTCGGCAGAGTTGCCGTCCAACCGCGCGACAGTCAACCTCGTCATGCGGGATCGCGGATAACATCGTCCGCATGGCACCCAGGCTCCCAGTGCGGGCAAAGATCGCTGCGACGGTTGGCGGCGCGGCCGCCACGGTCTCCCGCATCGCGGGAAAGGGCGACGGGTCGGTCATCGGCGGCATCATCGGCCTACGGCTGCAGCCGGACCTGCTCAGCCTGCTCGCTACCGACCGGCAGATCGTGCTGGTCACCGGGACCAACGGCAAGACCACCACGACCAGGCTGATCACCGCGGCGCTCGGACCGCTTGGTCACCAGATCGCGTCCAACGCGTTCGGCGCGAACATGGAGGCCGGGCTCACCTCGGCGCTCAGCCGGGCGCCGGACGCGCCGCTCGCGGTGCTCGAGACCGACGAGAAGTACATTCCGGCGATGGTGCGCGCCACCAGGCCGAAGGTCGTCACGCTGCTGAACCTCAGCCGGGACCAGATGGACCGCGCCGCCGAGATCTGGCTGCTCGCCCGACGCTGGCGTGACGCGCTCGCCGCCGCCCCCGACGTCCGCGTGATCGCGAACGCCGATGACCCGCTGGTCGCCTGGGCCGCGAGCCAGGCCCAGAACGTGACCTGGGTAGCGGCCGGCCAGCGCTGGCGGGATGACTCCTGGTGCTGCCCGAACTGCGGTGCTCACCTGCTCCGCGACGGTGACGACTGGCGCTGCAACGAGTGCGCGTACCAGCGTCCCCGGGTGAGCTGGGTGCTGACCGGGGATAGCTTCATCGGTCCAGACGGCCGGACCAGGCCGCTGGAGCTTGCATTGCCCGGTCGTGCCAACCGGGCCAACGCGGTGGTCGCGCTGGCAGTGGCCGACGCGTTCGGCGTGAACGTCGCGCACGCCCTCCGGGCGATCCGGAGCGTGTCCTCTGTCGCCGGGCGCTATACCCAGGTAGAACGACGCGGCACGACGGTGCGGCTGCTGCTGGCGAAGAACCCGGCCGGCTGGCTCGAAGCGCTGGACGTGCTTGAACCAGGGCCGGTGCTGCTCGCGGTCAACGCCCAGGGGCCGGACGGGAAGGACACCTCCTGGCTGTGGGATGTGGACTACACCCGCCTGCGCGACCGCCCGGTCTTCGTGGGCGGTGAACGCCGGATGGACCTGGCGGTGCGCCTCGAGGCCGACGAAGTGCCCTTCCGGCTGGTGGCCTCTCTCGATGAAGCCATCGACCTAGCCAAATCCCGGTCTCTAGAGGTCCTGGCGAACTACACCGCATTCCAGCAATACCGTGCCGTCGTCGGTCGTACCGAGTAAGGAGCCCGCCATGTTGCGACTCGTCTGGATCTACCCGGACCTGCTGAGCACTTACGGCGACCGAGGCAACGTGCTCGTGTTGCAGCGTCGCGCACGGCTGCGCGGCATCGGGGTTGAAATCGTCTCCGTGAACTCCGACCAGCCGGTGCCGGTAGAAGGTGACATTTACCTTCTAGGCGGCGGGGAGGACTTGCCGCAGGTGCTAGCGGCCCGTCGGCTGCACGCCGACGGCGGGCTCAACGCGGCGGTGAGCCGCGGCGCGGTCCTCTTCGCGGTCTGCGCGGGGTACCAGCTGACCGGAACCGAGTTCGGCGGGGTAGACGGCGAGCCGACTCCCGGGCTCGGCATCATCGACATCCGCAGCGGCCGCGGACCGAGGCGAGCCGTCGGCGAGGTCCTCGCCGACGTCGACCCAGAGCTCGGCATCGGCCGGCTCACCGGCTTTGAAAACCACGCGGGTGTCACGTCCCTGGGATCCGGGGTTCTCCCACTTGCCCGCCTGGCCGGTGTCGGCATCGGCAACGGCGACGGCACCGAGGGCGCCTACAGCGGCAAGGTGATCGGCACCTACCTGCACGGCCCCGCCCTAGTCCGCAACCCAGCCCTAGCCGACTTCCTGCTCACCCTCGCGACCGGCCCCCTGCAGCCTCTCCCGCCAGAAGCAGAAGAACTAGCCGCCCGCCTACGGACCGAGCGCCTAGCCGCCGCAACCCCCGCCTAGCGTCCCCTGTGGGCCTGATGCGGCTGCGCGCCTCGGTCGGCAGCCCCGTAGGCCGAAATGTCTGCTATGCCGGGTCTGGCCGCCCTTGGGGCAACCTCGCGACCCCATCGATGGGCCATCGATGGCGCTATGGCCCCAGCGATGGGTCATCGACAGTGCTGTAGAAGCCCCTCGCTGTGGCGATATGTCCCGGATGCGGACTCTTGCCCGTGAAGTGGGTGCCCCGTGGATCAGTACACGAGGGCCTTGGCTTCGTCGGCCATTACTTCGGCCACGAAGGTGGGGGCCCCGGCGATACGGATGCCGTCGATCAGGTCATCGGGTTCGATCGACCGGCGGGCGGCGCACTGGGTACACAAAGTGACAGATCCACCCGAGATTATTATCCCGAGTAGATCTTCCAGCGGTGCCGCGTGCGGGAGCTTGAACTCGGCGGCCCGGCCCGGCAGCGCGAACCACGCCGATTCGCCGGTGAGCCACATCGACACATCCACTCCGCTAGCGATGGCCGCGGCGGCGACGGTGAACGCTTGATTGCAACGTTCCGGGTCGTTCTCGCCGGCGGTGACCTTGATCACGAGTGTCACGTCATGAACTTTACGCCGCCACGGTACGCTCTGGCCCATGCATGGCATGCTGAGCGCCGCGATCATGATCGGGTTCTTCGCCGTGATCGCGATCGTCACCGCGGTCGCGGCGGTGCGGATCTACCGGGGAGGGTCTCATGAGTGAGCCGCCGCTGCATCCGGGCGTGGCCCGGCTGGGGTTCTTGCTGGGCAGGTGGGAGGGCGCCGGGGTCGGTGGCTACCCGACGATCGAGTCGTTCCGTTTCGGGCAGGAGATCGAGTTCAGCCATATCGGCAAGCCGTATCTCATCTACCGCAGCCGCACGTGGCGGCTGGACGATGAGGGGAATCTCGGTCAGCCGCTGGCCACCGAGTCCGGCTACTGGCGAGTGCAGCCCGAGGACAAGGTCGAGTTGCTGCTCGCGCACCCGACGGGGATCACCGAGATCTACGTCGGCGAAGTGGAAAATACCCGGGTGGATCTGATTACCGACGTGGTCGCGCGCACCGAAACCGCGAAGGAAGTTACCGGGGGCCGACGGCTCTACGGGCTGATCGGCGAGGATCTCGGCTGGGCCTACGACATGGCCGCGATGGGCCAGGAATTGCAGCCGCACTTGTCGGCGCAGCTAAAGCGCGTCTAAGACCGTCTTGGTTCATGGTTGGTGTTGCACCAACCGCACTCTTCGCTGGTTGGTGTAGCACTCACCAGGAAAGATCCGCGCCATTTCGGCCCTAGAGATATAAGTCCCCCCGGGCGACTCACGTCCGCGTCTGGGTAGATCGGGACGGGATCAGCTGGACTCGGCTGATCAGCCCGGGGGGCCGGTGTATGCCTTGGATTAGCCCGCCGCCGCTCCGCAGAGGAGTACCTACCGGCGGGTCGGGCGGCTAGCTGGCAGCCACCTCACGTGTCCAAAATCTATGCATACTTTCGGACCACCTCCTTTCCCGCTTACCTCGTACGTTATGTCGGCGGGGGCGTGGGTGGCAAGTGGGTTTTGCCGGAGGCGAACCAGAGGCGAACCAGCAAGCACCGTGCCGAAGGCGAACCGGGGAGCGCTATGCCCGGGGTCGGCGGAACTAGACTCGACGGTATGGCGGAGCAGCGAACGCAGGCCTGGGATGAAGAGCTGAGGGCGCGGGGATACCGGGTGACACCTCAGCGCCAGCTCGTGCTGGAGGCGATCGCCATCCTGGACCACGCCACCCCCGAGGAAATCGCGGAACGGGTCCAGCAGACCGCCCGCGGCGTGAACATCTCGACGATCTACCGGACCCTGGAGCTGCTGGACAAGATCGGGCTGGTAACGCACACCCACCTGCACCACGGGGCTCCTACGTATCACCTGGCCTCCGAAGCGGACCACGTGCACCTGGTCTGCCAGTCCTGCGGCCGGGTCAGCGAGGTCCCGCCAGACGGAATCAGGCCGCTCGTCATAGCGCTAGAGCAGGAGCAGGGTTTCGAGACCGACGTGACGCACCTGACCGTCTTCGGCAGGTGCGCGGATTGCAGGGATGGAAAGCGACATGACCACAGCTCATTACGGTGACCCGGCGGCCGAGCAGCGCGCCATGGCGAACGACGCCGCCGTCACTGACCGGTCCGACCGTGGTGTGCTGCGGATCACCGGACAGGACCGGCTGGGCTGGCTGCACGACCTCACCAGCCAGGACCTGCGGAACCTGGCGCCCGGTACCACCACGCAGGCCCTCATCCTGTCCCCGCAAGGCCACGTCGAGCATCACCTGACCATCACCGACACCGGCGAGGCGACGTGGATACATACCGAACCCGGTACGTCCGCCGAGCTTAAGAAGTTCCTCGACTCCATGCGGTTCATGCTCCGGGCCGAGGTCGACGACCTCACTGGTGAGTACGCGTTGTTCAGCCTGACCGGTCCGAACGCGGACCAGGTGGAGACGCGGGACATCGTGAGATGGGACCCGCCGTTTGGCATAGATGTGCTTGTCGAGCGGAGCGAGGAACCTCAGGGGGCGCGCGCCGGGATGCTGGCGTACGAGGCCGGGCGGATCGAGGCGAGGGTGCCGAGGCTCGGGCTTGACACCGACCACAAGACGCTGCCGCATGAGGCCGGCTGGATCGGATCCGCGGTGCATCTGAACAAGGGGTGCTACCGAGGTCAGGAGACCGTCGCCCGTATCCACAACCTGGGGCATCCGCCCCGGCGGCTGGTGTTCCTCGACCTCGACGGCAGCGTGGACCGGCTGCCCGAGCCGGGGTCGCCGATCACCACCCAGGACGGAACTATCGTGGGCTTCGCGGGGTCGTCGGCGCGGCACTACGAACTCGGCCCGATCGGGCTGGGGATGGTCAAGCGGACTGTGGATATTGACGCGCCGTTGCTGGCCGACGGGGTGGCCGCCAGCCAGGAAGTGATCGTCCCGCCGGACGCTGGCGGTGAGGCGAGCGCCGTGGTGCGCGGGTTCTCCCGTTCTCGGCTGGGCCAGCGGCCGGGGTAGCCTAGCTGCGAAAAAGGCCCTTCAAGCAGGAGGTCATGGCGCGTGCTCCGTCGGACGTTGCTGGCGGCTTCGGCTAGTCAGCGGATTCGTGAGCTCATTACGGACTATCCAGTGACGCGCAGCGTCGTGGATCGCTACGTCGCTGGGGAAACCAGCGCCGACGCGGTGCGGACAGCCCAGCGGCTCCGCGGGGCGGGACTGCTCGTCACGCTGGACTACCTCGGTGAGGACACGAAGGAACAAGCTCAGGCCGACAGTGTCACGGAAGAGTACGTGAGCCTGATCGGCAAGCTCGCCGCCGAGGGCTTGACCGCTGACGGCGCCGTCGAGGTATCGGTGAAGCTGACCGCGGTCGGCCTGTACCTGGCGCGGGACGGGGAGCGGACCGCGTCCGAAAACATCGCGCGGATCGCCGCCGCGGCCCGCGATGCTGGCACGACGGTGACCGTCGACGCCGAGGATCACGTGGCCGACGATGCCGCGCAGCGGATCGTGGCCGATCTTCGCGGTAGCTACCCGGATCTCGGCATCGTGCTGCAGGCCATGCTGCGGCGAACCGAAGCGGACTGCCGGAACCTGGCCGCCAAGGGCAGCCGCGTGCGGCTGTGCAAGGGCGCCTACAACGAGCCTGAGTCGGAGGCGTACACCGCGCGGCACGACATCGACCGGTCGTACGCGCGCTGCCTGCGGATCCTGATGGAGGGTCCGGGGTACCCGATGGTTGCTTCGCATGACCCCCGGCTGATCCAGATCGCCGGCTCGCTCGCTATGCAAAACGGGCGGTCGGCCGATGACTTCGAGTACCAGATGCTGTTCGGCATCCGGCCGGACGAGCAGCGCCGGCTGGCCGCCTCCGGTGCCAAGGTGCGGGTCTACGTGCCTTACGGAGATGACTGGTACGGCTACCTGGTCCGTCGCCTCGCCGAGAAACCGGCCAACCTGCGATTCTTCCTGCGTTCGCTTGGACCCGTGGTTGGAGGCAGAGCCTCATGATCGCGATCCTTGGCGCTGGGAAGATGGGCGAGGCGCTGCTGTCCGGCTTGCTGCGCGCGGGGCGCCCGCCATCTGACGTCGTCGCCGTGGTACGGCGCCCGGCCCGGGCGACCGAGCTGACCGAGCGGTACGGGGTCGCCGTGGTCGAGGCGGCCGAGGCGGTGAAGAACGCGGACACGCTGGTGCTCGGCGTCAAGCCGCAAGACATGGACCGGCTGCTGTCGGAAATCGCGAGCACCGCGGGTGCCGGCCAGCTGGTGATCTCGGTGGCGGCGGGGATCACGACCGGGTTCATCGAGCGACGGCTC
Organism: Streptosporangiaceae bacterium; assembly: GCA_050012355.1. Taxonomy (GTDB): domain Bacteria; phylum Actinomycetota; class Actinomycetes; order Streptosporangiales; family Streptosporangiaceae; genus JBEKHI01. The sequence continues at coordinate 19,506 of JBEKHI010000056.1, forward strand.
CCCGGTGACGTTCCGGTGGTTCGCGTCATGTCTAACACCCCGGTCCTGGTGGACGAGGCGATGTCGGTGATCTCGCCGGGACGATTCGCGGACGAGACCCACCTGGCGCGTACTGAGGAACTGCTGCGGCCGGTCGGAAAGGTCATGCGGATCCCCGAGTCGCAGCAGGACGCGGCCACCGCGCTGTCCGGTAGCGGCCCAGCGTACGTGTACTACCTGGTCGAGGCGATGGTGGACGCGGGCATCCTGCTCGGCGTCCCGCGTGGCACGGCGATGGAACTGGTGGTGCAGGCCGTGTACGGGGCCGCGACCATGCTGCGGGACTCCGGCGAGCACCCGGTGCTGCTGCGCGAAGCGGTCACCTCGCCAGGCGGCACCACGATCAACGCGATCCGCGAGCTGGAGAACCACAGCGTGCGGGCCGCCTTCCTGTCCGCGATCGAGTCCGCCCGTGACCGCGCCCACGAGCTAGGCGCGGCCGAGTTAGTCACCGGGTTCGCGGGTTATCGTGGCTTACGTGGCCTGTGAACTCAATGTTTTCTGGGACCCGGCGCTGGTTTCCTACGACTTCGGGCCCGGGCACCCGCTCGCCCCGGTGCGGGTCCGGCTCACGATGGAACTCGCGGCGGCGCTGGACGTGCTGCCCGAGCCGAGAACGTTCCGGCCCGCCAGCTACGACGAGCTCGTAACGGCGCACGACCCCGCGTACGTGGAGGCGGTCCGGCGTGGATCCCCGGACCGTCGTTATGGACTAGGTACGCCTGATAACCCCGTGTTCGCTGGTATGCACGAGGCGTCCGCGCTCGTGGCGGGAGCGACGCTGGCCGCGGCATCGGCGGTCTGGTCTGGCGAGGCGGAGCACGCCGCGAACATCGCGGGCGGGCTCCATCACGCGATGCGGGACCACGCGAGCGGGTTCTGCGTCTACAACGATCCGGTGCTCGCGATCACCTGGCTACTGGATCGCGGTGCCGAACGCGTTGCCTACGTCGACATCGACGTGCATCACGGCGACGGGGTACAAGCCGCTTTTTATAACGATCCGCGGGTACTTACGATCAGTCTGCACGAGGAACCGGCGACGCTCTTCCCTGGCACCGGACTCCCGACGGAAATCGGAACTGGTGCCGGCACTGGATACGCGGTAAACGTCGCGCTTCCGGCGGGTACTACAGACGCCGGCTGGCTGCGCGCGTTCGACGCTATTGTGCCGCCGCTGCTGCGGGCTTTCGATCCTCAGATCCTGGTGTCGCAGCATGGCTGTGATAGCCATTTTCTCGATCCGCTCGCCCATCTTGAACTGAGCGTAGACGCGCAACGCCAAGCGCACAGCTGGCTACATGACCTCGCTCACGAGGTGGCTGGCGGACGCTGGCTGCTGACCGGTGGCGGCGGATACGCGCTGGTCCAGGTGGTGCCGCGGTCCTGGACGCATCTGCTGGCCATAGCGGCCGGGAGTCCCGTTTCACCGCAGACCGCCACCCCCGTGCGGTGGCGCGCTTTGGCCCGGGAGTTGACCGGCGAAACGGCACCGGATGCCATGACGGATGGCGCGCCGCTAGCTTGGAAATTGTTCAGATCTGGTAATGAGACTGGCGACCGTGTGGATCGCTCGATCATGCGGACGCGCAGTGCTGTGTTTCCCGCACACGGGTTGGCGACGGACGCGGATCCACTGTGAACTAGGGCATCCCGGGCGTCGTGACGGTACTCGCCGGCGTGTCGTACAAACCTTTTTCATGGCTTTTCCCGACGTTCCGGATGTCGTTTGCGCAGGTAGTTGGGTCTGAGTTCGCGATGAAGCCAAAAGGTAACAACAATGAGGCTATTCGGTGGGGTTGCTCTTTTCTGTGCGGGACTTACCCTGGAGACGTACGTGACTGGTGCGCTGAATCCGGTCCCAGGCGCACGCGGCATCGCGGTGGAAGAGGGAAAAGATGGCAGGCGAAACTCCCCTAAGTGACGTGAGATTCCTAACCGTTGCCGAAGTGGCCTTGATCATGCGTGTCTCGAAGATGACCGTGTATCGGCTGGTCCACTCCGGCGAGCTGGAAGCGATCCGTGTGGGTCGGTCTTTCAGGGTTCCTGAACAGGCGGTCAATCAGTACCTCAGGGCTGCCTTCGTCGGCACCTGATAGCGGTTGGCAACGCTGTAGGCCTGGCGGTACGGCAGGACCGGAGCCCAAACCGCACCGGGGGACAGCGGTTAGCCGTACCTTGTTTGCTCCTGGTCCCGCTAAGCGGGGCCAGGAGCCGGCCTTCGTGCCGGCTTCTCGTTGGAGCGGGTAACCTAAGAGACTGCGCGGGCCGAGCGTGCTCGCGTCTACCTAGCTCCGGGCGTTTGCCCAGCCGCCCCTCGCAGGGCGAGCGCGATGGCGTGCCCGTCTGCCAACAGTCTGTGGAAAGGTGGTGGCCTGATGGGCTCTGTCATCAAGAAGCGCCGCAAGCGTATGGCGAAGAAGAAGCACCGCAAGCTGCTGAAGAAGACCCGCATCCAGCGCAGGAACAAGAAGTAATCGCTTCGCTGGCGGCGACCGGCCCCCGTCATGCACCATGGGAGGTAATGACTCCATCGATCGTGGCGTGGCGTGACGGTAGCCGGGTCGTTCAGGAGCAACGCGATCCGCGGCCAGACCGGCCAGCGGGGCAGGAGGTACCAGCCAGATGACGTGGCCAGTGCGAGTGCGCCCCGGGACCAGTCGCCCATGAGGGGCTGGCGAGGCCGCAAAGAGGATTGGGACGAACCGGAGTGGCATGGGTCCGGTTCGCCTGCTGGTGGTTACCCTGACGGCGCTTACGGCGATGCTGGCTATCCCCAGCCTGGCTACAACGAGCAGCCTGGTTACAACGAGCCTGGTTACGCGGGCTCCGGTTACCCGGAGCCCGGTTATCAGGAAGCCGGATACGGCAACAACGGCTACCAGGGCAACGGCAACCGGGCTGGCGGGTACGAGGCCAACGGATATGAGGCCACCGGTCGTCAAGGCGGTGGCCAGCGGGGCGGATTCCAGGCGGCTGACGATGGATACGCCGCCGAGCCGTCCTACGACCAGCGCGGCTTTCAGGCGAGTGACCTCGGGTACGACCAGCCGGGTTACGAGGACGCGCGCTATGGCCAGCGAGGCTATGCCGAGCCCGCGAACGGCTACGGCGCCGCGAGTCAGCCAGCCGGGGGATACGACTCCTACAGTGGTGGCCCCGCCGATGCCTACGACAGCGCCGGTGACTTCAGCGTTGGCCCGTACAACGGTGCTACCGGGAACGGTGTTACCGGCAGCGGTGGCCCGGCTAATGACGGCTTCGACCAAGGCGGATACCCAGCCCAGGAGTACCAGGGCATCCAGTACGCCGCGGACGATGGCTACCCCGCCGCCGGCAATGGTTACGCCGCGGCCAACGGCCGCCCGGCCGCCAACGGTTACGACCAGGCCAACGGTTATGGCGGAGCTAATGGTTACGGCCAGGCCCCGGCTAACGGTTACGCGGCCCCGGCCGCCAACGGTTTCGTCCCGGCCGACGGTTATGCCGCTGCCCCCGTCAACGGTTATGCCGCTCCTGGCGGCTATCCGGAGCAGGTCAGCGCTCCGCAGAACGAGCCCGGATCGGTGTGGGAGACGGCGTCGGCCCGTCGACAGGCCGAGCCGAAGCCCGCTCAGAGCGGCGCGGCGAACCGCCCCTACGGCCGGATCTCGATCTTCACCCTCCTCGACGACAAGGTGGCCGAGTTCGACCGGCTCGCCGAGCAGACCGCGGAGGCCGTCAGGCTGGCCGAACCTGACACTCTCGTCTACGTGATCCACCTGGTGCCGAAGGCGCCGCTGCAGCGGATCTTCTACGAGATCTACCGTGATCGCGCCGCGTTCGAGTTGCATGAACTGCAGCCGCACAATCAGCGTTTTGATAATGAGCGACGCGGCTATGTCCTGGCGACGAACGTCATCGAGCTGCGACTCAAGTACGCGAAGATCTCGCCGCTAACCCCGGCCGCGTCCAAGCAGCAGGAACTGCCGCAAGGTGCCCGCAGGCAGCTGCCGTCGGCGGAGCAGCGCCAGCCCGCCGCCGCTCCCGCCTGGGACCAGCAGAGCTACCAGGGCCAGTCCGCGTATCCGGACCAGCCGGGTTACCCCGACCCCCAGCCCGCGTACCCGGATCAGCCTGCCTATCCAGACCAGTCCGCTTACCCTGACCAGCAGGCGTACCCGGACGAGGCGGCGTACCCAGGACAGCCTGGCTACCCAGGACAGCCTGCCTATGCGGGTCAGTCCTACTCGGGCCCGTCGTACGCTGGGCAGTCCGCCTACCCGGAGCCCGCTGGCTACCAGGGACAGCCTGCATATCCGGACCAGCAGGGCTACCCCGACCAGGCGGGCTATCCGGGTCAGGCAGCGTATCCCGAGCAGCCGGCGTACCCGGACGAGGCTTCGTATCAGGACCAGCCTGCCTACGCGGGACAGTACTCCGGGCAACCTGCCTACTCCGGCCAGCCTGCTTACTCGGGTCAGGGCGCCTATTCCGCGCGGCCGTCGTATCCGGACCAGTACTCGTATCAGGGTCAGGGCGCGTACGAGGACCAATATCAGGAGCAGCCCGCGTACCAGGGCGAGCAGTCGTACCCGGGCCAGCCGTCGTACCAGGAGCAGCCCGCCTACCAGGGCCCGCGCTACCGGGGAAACTGAGCCGTGTCCGAGACCCGGATCACGTTGCTCAGCAAGCCCGGATGCCACCTGTGCGACGACGCGCGTGAAGTGATCGAGAAGGTCTCCGCGAATCTGGACATCGGCTGGGCGGAGCGTGACATTACTCTCTCGGAGGATGACCTCCGGGAGTACTGGGACAAGATCCCGGTCACGCTCGTCGACGGGGTCGAGCACGACTTCTGGCGCGTCTCCGAGTCACGGCTGCGCGCTGCCCTCAGCCCGTCGAGGCCCTTAAGCCACCTGGGGGGGCCGGGCAGGCCCTAGTGGGCTCCGCTGACTTTGTGCAAACTTTCACAAACGGCGTATGGTGGGTGGAACGGACCGTCCCCATCCCCCCGGGAGCGCCGCATGTCCAGCACCCTCGCGCAGCCAGATGCCAGCGGTTTCCCCGAGCACACAGGGATTCCCGAGGCGACTGTCGCCAGGCTTCCGGTCTACCTGCGAGCTCTGTACACCCTCAGCGAGCGCGGGGTGACGACCGTCTCCAGTGACGAGCTAGCCACCCTGGCGGGAGTGAATTCGGCGAAGCTCCGTAAGGATTTGTCACACTTGGGCTCGTACGGAATCCGGGGCGTCGGCTACGACGTGGACTATCTTGTTTATCAGGTGTCGCGAGCACTGGGTCTGACGCAGAACTGGTCGGTCGCGATTATTGGCGCCGGTAACCTCGGCCGGGCGCTCGCCAACTACGGCGGCTTCGTGTCCCGTGGTTTCCGGATCGTGGCGTTGCTGGACACCGACCCCGATCTCGTCGGTAACAGAATCGGAAGGCTGACGGTCCAGCACGTGGACGAACTCGAAGACGTGGTCGCTGATCTGCATGTGGCCATCGGCGCCATCGCAACGCCGGCGGCCGGTGCCCAGCTGGTGTGTGACCGGCTGGTCGCGGCCGGTGTTACCAGCATCCTGAACTTCGCTCCGCTGGTGTTGAACGTCCCCGAAGGGGTCGACGTGCGTAAGGTAGATCTGTCGATCGAATTGCAGATCCTGGCGTTCCATGCCAGGCGGCGTTCGGCCGCCCGGGTCTCCCAGGAAGCGGTGAACTAACCGGTGAGCGTCCTCGTCGTTGGGCTAAGCCACAAGACCGCGCCGGTCGCGACACTTGAACGCGCGGCGGTCAGCGGGGACACGCTTGGCAAGTTGCTGCGGGATGTCGCGTACCTGCCGGATGTCGCGGAGACGTTCGTGATCTCGACCTGCAACCGGGTCGAGGTCTACGCGGACGTAGACCGGTTCCACGGTGGCGTGACCGGGATCTGCGATCTGCTGGCCCGGTACTCGGGCATCCCGGCGGCCGACCTCACCCCGGTTCTCTATGTGCATTACGAGGACCGGGCGGTGCAGCACCTGCTGGCGGTCGCCAGCGGGCTGGAATCGATGGTCGTCGGTGAGGACCAGATCCTCGGCCAGGTGAGATCCGCGCTGAAGACCGGCCGGGAGAACGGAACCGTCGACCGGGTGCTCGGCGACCTGGGCCGGGCCGCGCTGCGGGCGGGTAAGCGAGCGCGCGCCGAGACCGGCATCGACCGGCTCGGGCTCAGCATGGTCAGCGTGGGCCTTGACCTAGCGCTGGCCGGCCGGGACCTGCGTGACCTTGACGTGCTGGTGGTCGGGGCCGGGGCGATGAGCGGCCTGACGGTGGCGACCGTCGCGCGGTCCGGCGCCCGGCGGGTGATCGTGGCCAACCGGACCCACGCGCACGCCGCCCGGCTCGCCGCGGGCATCGCCGATCTCACCACCGCGGAAGTGGCCGACCTTAACGATCTTCCGGCCGCGATCGCGCGCGCCGACCTGGTGGTGTCCTGCACCGGCGCGATCGGGACGGTGATCGGCCCCGCCGACCTGGCCAGGCGTCGCGCTGAGCTAACGTTGCTCGACCTGGCGATGCCGCGCGACGTTGACCCCGCGGTCACCGATCTGCCCGGGGTGCGGCTGTTCGGCATGGACACGATCAGCGCCAGCACCGCGCTCGGCGCGGGAGTCGTGGACGAGGCGCGCGCCATCGTGGAGGATGAGTTCGCCGCGTACACCTCGGCGTGCCGCGCCGCCCAGGTGGCGCCCACCGTGGTGGCGCTGCGCGCGAAGGCGGCCGAGGTGGTGGATGCCGAGCTATCCAGGCTGGCCAGCCGGCTCTCCAGTGAGGGACTCACCGGCCACGCGCTTGATGAGATAGCCCAGACGGTGCACCGGGTGGTAGACAAGCTGTTGCACGCGCCGACCGTTCGCGTGAAGGAGCTGGCGGGGGCTCCGGGCGGCGAGGACTACGCCGCCGCGCTTCGGGTGTTGTTCGACCTAGACCCGCGGGCCATCGACGCGGTAATAAAGCCCGCACTCGATCAGGAGGGGTGACAGTGGACGCGCCGAATGCCGGCGGCAGAGCGCTGCGGCTTGGCAGCCGCAGAAGCCCCATGGCCATGTCGCAGTCGCGCCGGGTCGCGGACCTGCTTACCGAACGCACTGGCCGGGCAGTAGAACTAGTAGGCATAACGACGTTTGGCGACGTCAGCCGCGCACAGATGGCTCAGATCGGTGGCACCGGCGTCTTCGTCAGCGCGTTGCGCGAATCGCTAGTGTCCGGCGAGGTGGATTTCGCCGTGCACTCGCTCAAAGACCTGCCGACCGCACAGCCAGCTGGCATCGTCCTGGCAGCGGTGCCGCCGCGTGACGATCCGCGCGACGCGCTGGTGGCGCGGGACGGCATCAAGCTCGCGGATCTGCCAGGCGGCGCGCGGATCGGAACCGGCTCTCCTCGGCGGGCGGCCCAGTTGCTGTTGCTACGCGAGGACATCGAGGTGGTGCCCATCCGCGGCAACGCGAACACGCGGATGGACAAGGTGCTGACCGGAGAACTCGACGCGGTCGTGCTGGCCTGCGCCGGGCTGAACAGGATCGGCCATCTGGACGCGATCAGCCAGATCTTCGAGCCGGAGGAGATGCTCCCAGATCCTGGACAGGGCGCGCTCGCCGTGGAATGCCGCGCCGATGACGCCGGGCTGACCGGCCTGCTGGCGGCGATCGATGACGCGCCCACCCGGTCCGCCGTGCTGGCCGAGCGGACGCTGCTGGCCGCCCTCGAGGCGGGCTGCAGCGCGCCGGTTGGCGCCTTCGCGACGCTGGGGGCTGGAACTCTTAGGCTTGAAGGCGCAGTGTTTGGGGGTAACACAGCCGGGGGGATAGGAGTGCTGCGTGACCATGGGGCGGACACGCCGGAGGAGGCGGAGCGACTCGGCCGGGCCCTTGCGGAGCAGATGCTGGCGCGAGGGGCGGCGGGGCTGATGGCGGCGCCATTTACGGGCAGCGCCACAGATTAATGGCAGGAATGATGTGCAATGACTGACATGGACGGCTGGGTCGCGCTCACTGGCGTCGGCCCGGGGGACGAGGGGCTTCTCACGCTCCGGGCGGTGCGGTTGCTGGGGCTCGCGGACCTAGTGGCCGGTACGCCGGAACTGGTGGCCCGGGTCAAGAGTCACCTCAGCCCGGCGGCTGAGGTCATCGAGCTGGGTGAGCAGGTTAACGCGCGGCTCGCCGAAGCGGCGAACGAAGGCGGCCTAGCGCTCCGCCTCTATGACGGCGACCCGTTGCTGAGCGGTGCCGCCGCCGACGCG
>JBEKHI010000057.1:0-28252 GCA_050012355.1 Streptosporangiaceae bacterium
GACGCGCCGTCGGCGGGTCTTGCGGTGACGCTCGATCACCCAGTCGGCCAGGTCCGCACTGGGCAGCACGTCGTCCAGCTCGCTTTCCAGTGCGATTCTCAAGCTGAACTCGTCGTCAGCGTGGATGGACACGGCAACCTCTTTTCTCTTCATCATGCAGTAGCTGGCGCAGCTGATTGAGCCCTCTGCTCGCCGCGGACTTGACGGTGCCTTCGGCGATATCCAGCGCGGTCGCGGTCTCGGCCACCGTGGCATCGAGCAGGTAGCGGCAGACGAGCACCTCGCGCTGGATATCGGGTAGCTGCCGCAGCACGCGGACCAGCACGTGACGGCGGTCTACCGCCTCGGCGAACGAGACCACGTTAGCTAGCTCGTCCACGTCCTGGCTGATCTCCGGGTGCCGGCCGCGATGCCGCCAGCGTTCACGGCACGCGTTCACCAGCACGGCCCTGGCGTAGGACTGGGGCGCCTCCTTGGCCTGCTCCCACCGCCGGTAGGTGCGCAGCATCGTGACCTGCAGCGCGTCCTCGGCGTCCTCCCGCGAGTGGAGCAGCACCAGGGCCGCGCGTAGCAGCGAGGGGGACGCGGCCTGGACGAACTCGGTGAACTCCGCGTCACGGCTGGCTCGCGCGCAGGCTCGGATTCGTCTCACGCCACCTTTAATGCCGGCGCTCGGTGCCAGGTTCCAGCGAATTTTCGCTAGCGCAGGAAACCCTGGTAGGAGTGCTGCTCGAGCTGGCTCTGGATCTGCTTGACCGTGTCCAGCCCGACGCCGACCATGATCAGCAGGCTGACCCCGCTGAGCTGCAGGTCCTGGCCGAGCCCCATCTCGTCCAGGGCCACCAGCGGGAACATCGCGACCAGGGCGAGGTAGACCGCGCCCGCCGCGGTGAGTCGGCTGAGGACGTACCGGAGGAGAGCGGAGGTGGGCGCGCCCGGCCGGAGTCCTGGCACGAAACCGCCATATGTCCTGATCTTGTCCGAGATCTCGTCCGTGTTGAACGTGATCGACACGTAGAAGAACGTGAACCCGACGACCAGGCCGAAGAACGCTAGGAAGTAGACGTACGGCGCGACCAGCGTGGCCGGATCGAGGTTGCGGCCAATCCAGGTCACCCAGCCCTGCGGGTGGTCCTGATTGCCGAACGATGACACGGCGAGCTGCGGCATTTCCAGCAGCGAGGAGGCGAAGATGACCGGCACCACGCCGGCCTGGTTCACCTTCACCGGGATGAACGTGGACCCTCCGCCGTATACCCGCCGGCCGGTGATCCGCTTCGCGTACTGCACCGGGATACGGCGCTGTCCCTGCTCGATGAAGACGATGAGCGCTGTCACCGCGATGATCACCAGAACCGCCGCGGCCGCGTAGAAGAACCCCTTGGCCGCGTAGATCTCCTCGATCTCGCCGGGAATGACCGCCATGATGCTCGTGAACATCAGCACCGACATGCCGTTGCCGACGCCGCGGTCGGTGATCAGCTCGCCCATCCACATGATCACCGCGGTGCCCGACACCATCGTGATCACCATGGTGAGGATGGTGACCGGGGTCGGGTCGGGGATCAGCGGGTGAAACGCCGGGCCACAGCCGCTGCCCGGGAACACCGCGCCCGTCCTGGCCGCCTGCACGTACCCCACCGCGTACAGCAGGCCCAGCCCCACCGAGACGTACCTGGTGTACTGGGTGATCTTCGCCTGCCCGGTGTGGCCCTCCTTACGCAGCGTCTCCAGGCGCGGGATCACCTGGGTGAGCATCTGCACGATGATGCTGGCCGTGATGTACGGCAGGATGCCGATCGCGAACACGGTCAGGTGCAGCAGCGAGTTGCCGCTGAGCAGGTTCAGGACCGCGAAGGCCCCGCCGGATTTCGACAGGCCGGAACAGTAACTGACGTTCGGTTCGGAGATGCCCGGGGCGGGGAGCTTCGCGCCGAACCGGAACAAGACGATCATTGCCCCGGTGAACAGCAGCTTCTTGCGCAGGTCAGCCGTCCGGAACGCCCGGACGAACATGCTAAAGACGGGGTAGCCAGTCACGCCCCTTGAATGCCGCCTAGCGCCCTCCGGTTCCGCGGGCGGACGTCAGATCAGGCGACCACACTCGACGACGTACTGGCCAGACGGCTGGGTTCCCGCCGCGATAACCCGCAAGCCGGCCCGCCGCGCCAGCTCGGTGAACTCGGTGAGCGTGCTGGTCTTGCCCCCCGCCACGAGCATGTCGATACCAAGAGCGGGCGGTGTGTTGTCCGGAGAGACACCGCCGACGACGACCACCCGTCCGCTGGGCGCCGCGGCACCGGCGCACCGGCGCAGGATCGCCACCGTCGGTCCGTCTGGCCAGTCGTTGAGCACCTTCTTCAACAGGTAGACGTCGGCCCCAGCGGGCAACGAGTCGAAGAAGCTCTGGTCGCTGACCGTTATCCGGTCCGCGACGCCGGAGTCCTTGATGAGGTCAGCCGCTCGGGCGACCGTACCGGGAAGGTCGACCAGGATGCCATGGACGCCGGGATGCTGGCGGAGCAGCGATATCAGCGCCGACCCAGTGCCGCCGCCGACGTCGGCCACCGCCTGGACGTTATCCCAGCCGTCGGCCAGCTCGATGTCGTGGTCGGGGACACCGTGGCCAGCCGGTCCCATCAGCTCGTCGAATTCCGCCGCGATCCGCGGATGGTCGGCGAGGTCCTCCCAGAACGGCAGCCCGAACACCTGGTCATAGGCCGGCTGGCCGGTGCGCACGTAGTCGAGCAGCGTGCCCCACGTGTGCGCCATCCGGCCGCCGAAGCCGTCGAGATTGAGGAAAGGTACTTGCCCGAGCTGTTCGGCCGCGCGGTTAGCGGCGAACCGGCCGAGCGGTTCCTCGGCGAACACGCCCTTGGCTACAAGGTGGCTGAGGACCGCGTGCAGGGCGTCCTTGTCGCAGCCCGCGATCGCCGCGAGGTCACCGATATCGGTGTGGCCAGCCGCGACGAGATCGGGGATACGCAAGGTCGCGGCCACCCGCAGGCACCATGGCGTGGTCAGGTCGAGCAGTCGTTCGATATTTACTTCATTGACCATAACGACGATCCTGCCATCTTTCAGGATCAGGGACTCACCGGCAGGTGCAGCGGGCCACGGAGGGTCGCGCCCCGGCGAAGGCGCATCGGCCCGGTGCGGGTGAGCCCGGGCATCCGCTCGGCGAGTGCGCGCAGCGCGATCGTCGCCTCCAGCCGGGCGAGCGGCGCGCCGATGCAGTAGTGGATGCCGCCGGAGAACGCCAGGTGCGGCGCGGGGTTCTCCCGGTGCAGCGAGAACGTGTCCGGATCCTCGTACACCTCGGGGTCGCGGTTGGCCGCGCCGATCAGGGTGAGCACCAGCTGGTTCTTGCGCACCGGCAGACCCGCGATCTCCAGGGGTTCGAGTGCGACGCGGACCGTGCGCTGCACCGGGGGATCGTAACGAAGCGTTTCCTCGACCGCGCGCGGTGCCATCGTCTCGGGGTCGGCGCACAGTGCCTTCCACTCGTCCGGATGAGCCAGCAACGACAAGGTCGCGTTGCCGATCAGGTTGACGGTCGTCTCGAATCCCGCCACCAGCAGCAGGCTGCACATCGGCACGATCTCGTCCGCCGTGATCCGCTCGCCCTCGGCGGCGACCAGCTGGCTGATCAGGTCATCGCGTGGATCCCGGCGGCGCTCCTTGATCAGCTCGGCGAACATGGCGCGCAGCCTGGTGCTGGCGTACATCAGCTCGCGCGCGTGGGTGAGCGACTTGATGCCGTCTAGCGCGCTGCCAACCGCCATCCCGTACCGGGCGAAGTCATCGGAGTTCGCGTCCGGGACGCCGAGCAGGTCGGTGATGACCGCGATCGGCAGCGGGGTGGCGAAGTCAGAGACCAGATCGAAGCCGCCAGGCGAGGCGTCGAGCAGGTCGTTCACCGTCCGGGTGATCCGGTCCGTGTAGCCGGCGATCGCCCGTGGCGTGAAGGCGGGGCTGGCCAGCTTGCGCAGCCGGGTGTGGTCCGGCGGATTCAGCTCGAGGAAGGACAGGTCGAACTGCTCACGGGCGGCGGCGTTCACCGGGGACTCCGGCCGTACCCCGAACCGCCTGTCCCGCAGCACGGCGTCGCAGACCGGGTGGCTGGTGGTCACCCAGTTGCCCAGCCGGCTCGGCGTCAGCTTGCCTCGCTTGCGCAACCGGTCGTAGACCGGATACGGGTCCACCCGGCCCGGACGCAGGTTCAGCAACGCGACCGGCTCGCGCCTGACGTATCCGTAGTAAGCGATCTGCCCGCGTCCGTAGTACAACCGTGCGGCGAAGGAGCATACCTGGCCAAGCTTGCTCATATACCCATCGTGACACGACTTGGAAAATCAGCTGAAATTGATCGTGACGTGGGTGAAGCCCAGTGACGTCAGCATGCCGTTCAGCATCGCCTTCGTGTTGGTCTGAGCCTGGGAAAGCAACGCCGACTGCTTGGCGGCGGCCTCGATTTTCTGCTCGGCGAGGATGTAGACCTGCTGCTGGCTGTTCGGGTTGCCGGAGAAGAAGCCGCCGATCCGGTTGAACAGCCCCTGCTGCTCCGCGTACACGTACGACTGGCTGACGTTCAGCGTGGCCGGCTCGAGCTGGGCCGGCGGCAGCGTGATCGTCACCGATTGCCGGTTGGACGACACGTTGACCGACGGACCCTTCAACCCGGAGAAATCTACGTAGGCGATGTCGGTGCCCTGCCCGATGAACAGGGTCTCGCTCCCCTCAAGGAACGAGGGAATCAGCGACGCGCGCTTGGTCAGGTCGACGACGATTGAGAACGAGCCGCTCGCCGCCTCGTAGCGGGATAGCGAGGTGATCGACTTCAGTATCGCGGGCTGGCTGCTCTCAGTAGTGGTTTCGGCGAACGGATTGCGGAGCTGGGGTAGCAGCCGAACGGCGGACAGCACGAGCAGCACCACCACGAGCATGGCGAGCGCGCCTATAAGCCAGCCGCCGACACCCACCACGCGCCGGACTGCGGGGGACAGAGCCATGTGCGCCAGCTACCCGGGAGGGCGGGAATTATCCGCATTAATCGGTCGGCCGTGGGCAGTACCTAGGCGTGTTCAGAAGAAGACGCAGGAGAGACCGGCCGCGATCCCGCGCCCTCGGCTGCCTGTTTTGGCTGGCTGTGCTGATCGCGGTGCTGATCGTCCTCGCGATCGCCTTTGGCGGCTTCCAGAAGGGAGCCAAGGTCAACGGCGAGTCGCGCGTCCCGGTTACGGTACATGTCGGAGCAATCGCTCCCTTCGTCCGTTAAAGGGGTGTAATTTTTTTCCCAGGAAAGGCGTGCGGGGACGCGAAAAACTACGAGCGGTAAGGTAGCCTGTGCACTGGGTAGTTAGGGTGTCATGCGTCTGACCGCACGATTGACTGTTCTGATCGCTGTCGCCGCCGTTATCGCCGGAGCCGTGGTGGCGTGGGCGTCATCGTCGCACCCGTCGGCGGCCGCGTTCCAGCACCTGAGTGACTCAGGGGTCGCGCGGGCTAAGCCGAGCGCCAAGCCGAGCCCGTCGCCGACCGCTCCCGTGTACACGATCCAGGTGACCGGAGCACCAACCGGCGTGCAGGCGAAGGTCGGGGCACTCGCCGACGCGTCCACCGGCCAGGTCCTGTGGAGCCGCGGCCTGGAGACGGAGCGGCCGATGGCCAGCATCACCAAGGTGATGACCGCCCTGCTGGTACTCCAGTCCGGCGACCTGAACCGCGTGCTCACCGTGCCCAGCGGGGTGCTCAACTACGTTGCTGAATACGGCGCCGACAGCGCGGGATTCAAGCCCGGTGAGAAGCTCACCGAATACGACCTGCTCGAAGCACTGCTCGTCACCTCGGCGGCGGACGCCGCGTATACGTTCGCGACTGACCTAGGCCCCGGCCTGACCACGTGGGTGGCCAGGATGAACGCCGAGGCCGCCACGCTGGGCATGACGGGCACGCACTTCACGTCGCCGGACGGGCTGCCGTACCCGACGGAGTACTCCACCTACTCCACGCCCGCCGACCTGATCACCCTGGGGCTCGCCGCGATGAAGTACCCGGTGTTCCGGTCCATCGTGGATCAGCAGTCCTACCACCTTCCGGCCGGGCCGGGGCATCCCGCCTTCTGGTGGAGCACCACCGACGATCTGCTCGGCAGCTACAAGGGCGCCATCGGGATCAAGACCGGTTACACGAACGACGCCGGCCACTGCCTGCTATTCGAGGCAGTACGGAACGGGCGCGAACTGATCGGCGTGGTCCTCGGTTCTCCAGTGAACGGTCCCGATGCCGCCTCACTAGACGCGGCCAAGGTCCTGAACTGGGGCTTCGGGCTTCCCTCGACGAAGTAGCCCTCCCCAGCCGGTGCGCGGCAGCGAACCGATTCTGGGCGGTGCGACCTTGACCAGGAAAGAGCGTGGGCAGTGCCACACCCACCAGGAACGCTCCGCTGCCGAGCGACCATAGAAACAGCCCGGTCCGTCGCACCACTTGGTGCGACGGACCGGGCTGTCGTTAATCGGGCGGACTGAGCGAGACTCAGGCCGAGGGGCCGGTCGCCAGGGTGACGGTCGCGGTGTGCGATGCCCCGCTGCTGTCGGTCCAGGAGATCGTGACCTTGTCGCCGGGGTGGTACCCCTCCATGATCGACGTCACCTGGGATTCCGAGGTCACCGTCTGGCCCCCGATGGCGGTGAGCGTGTCGCCCTGGGTCAACCCGGCGTTCGCGGCCGGGGTTCCGGACTCGACGCCCTCGACCGCCACGCCACTCGTGGTCTGCTGGCCGAAGCCAGAGCCATAACCCGAGCTCGAGCTGCTTTCGGTGGACAGCGCGACACCGAGGAACGCGGTTCCCCCGATGTGGATAGTCGATGAGCTGTCCCCGGCCTCGATCTCCTTGGCGATGGTGAGCGCCTTGTTGATCGGGATCGCGTAGCCCTGGGTCTGCGACGCCGACGATCCGGATTCAGACTGGTTGCCAAGCGAGTAGCCGGTGGACGTGGACGCGGCGGTGTTCATCC
The DNA here is from genome assembly GCA_050012355.1 of Streptosporangiaceae bacterium. GTDB lineage: Bacteria > Actinomycetota > Actinomycetes > Streptosporangiales > Streptosporangiaceae > JBEKHI01. Next base: position 7,017 of record JBEKHI010000057.1, read on the forward strand.
CGATCACCTGACCGTAGGCGTTGACAAGCGCGCCGCCGGAGTCGCCGGGCTGGATGTCGGCGTTGTCCTCGATCATTCCAGTCAGGTCCTCGGTGCTACCTGATGCCTCATCAGAGGCGGTGATCGACTGGTTCAGCCCGGTGATATTGCCGGTCGCGATCACCGGGGTGCTGTCCTTGCCACCGGCGTTGCCGAGCGCCACAACCGAGCTGCCGACCGTGGTGGTGCTGGAATTGCCGGTCGTGGCGGTGGTCAGTCCGGAGGCGTCTTCCAGCTGCAATACGGCCACGTCGTCCTTCTCGTCGTAGCCGACAACCTTCGCCGTGTAGGTCTTGTCATTGCCGATGTCGCGGACCTTGATGGAGGTCGCTTCCTCAACGACGTGGTTGTTGGTGAGGATCTCGCCGTTGGAAGTCAGCACGATACCGGTGCCCTCGGCGGTGTCATCCTCGTAGCCGAGTGTCGAGATTACGTCAACCAGGCCGGGGTCGACCCGGGAAGCGATCTGCGATGTGGTGAGTACCGTCGTTGACGTCGCGGTCGCGTTCCTGCTACCGCTGGAGTCGTTGTGGACCAGAGTTCCGACAGCGGCGCCGATGGCCAGCGCGGCGACAGCCGTCACGCTGAGGCCGACGATGTGGCGCTTCCGCTTCGGAGCGGGCGGCATCGGGGGCTCTGGCGGTTCTGGCGTTTCCGGGTAGAGTGAGTAATTAACGGACATTGCTCCTGGCACCTCGCGGCTTCTCGGTTATGTTCGTAGTTTTAGCCGCGAACCTGAATGCTCCCCGAAGGTGCACATAGTCCAACCTCCTGATTACCTTAGGAATCGCTTAAGGCCTTCAGTCTGAGGCCACCGCTGAGCGTGCCGATCATCGCTCCTAGCATCAGCTCCTGTTCTAGCAGAAGATTTCGCATTGGTGCTGGGAGCTGCTGGTTTAGTGCCTCGCCGCCCGCCGATACCGAGGTATCCTCGGCGCTCTCTGGCCCCAGCGATGACCCATCGACAGCGCTGTAGAAGGCTCTTGCCTGCCCGATATATGCGACTTGTCGCTAGCGGTCGCGACCGAGAACGACAGGGCGCAGCGGAGCGCCAGGCTACGAGGAGCGTCGCTGGGTGAAATCACTTTCGGGTGCTTCAGTCGCGTAATAGCATTCGTACACTGCGTTTATGGTCGAGTCGGTCGCGGTCCTATCGGATATCCATGGCGTGCTTCCCGCCTTGGACGCGGTACTCGCGGAGCCGGATGTCCAAGGGGCCGGGCGCATCGTGCTCACCGGGGATATCGCCGCGGGTCCGTTGCCGGTGCAGACGCTCGACCGGCTGCGTTCGCTGGGCGACCGCGTGCTATGGGTGCGCGGCCACACCGACCGGGCACTTGCCGAACTGGCCCGGATGGCCCCGCGCGACGGGAGGAACGGGCAGTGAACGACGTCACGATCGGACCAGTTGAGTACGGCGACCTCGCTGAGATCCTGAAGAACTACCAGCGTTTCTGGGGTGACCGTGAAGCGCCGCGCGCACTGCACCACCCGATGTTCTTCATCGAGTTCGCCGACACCGCGCTGACCGCTCGCGACCCCGATGGGGAGATCGTCGGCTACCTGCTGGGCTTCATCGCCGCTCAGGGAAACGCGTACATCCATCTGGTGGCGGTCCGGGATGACGCCCGCGGCCTGGACATCGGCAGGCGGCTCTACGAGACGTTCTTCGAGAACGCGCGCAACCGAGGCGCGACGGCGGTCAAGGCCATCACCAGCCCGGAGAACAAGGGGTCGGTCGCGTTTCACCGCCGCCTGAGATTCACCAACATCGTCCGGGTGGATGATTACGGTGGGAGCGGAAAGCCCAGAGTGGTCATGCGCCGCGCGCTTGACGATCAACCCCGAGACGACCGGCCCCTCGACATCCAGGAGCACGCGTGAGCTTCGCCAAGCTGGCAGACGACTACCTCGACGACCTGGCCCAACGGCACCCGGACACGGCCACGGAGCTTGGCGACCACCGTTTTGACGCGCGGCTGCCGATCGACACGCCGGAGGCGCTGGACGACGAGCGGCGCGCGCTTGACCGGTTCGGCGAGCGGCTCGCGGCCATCGACGAGGACGAACTGTCGGCCGAGGACGGGGTAGACGCCGAGGTGATCGTGAACCAGGTCGAGCGCCGCATTTTCGCGCTGGATGAGTTGCGCGAGCACACCTGGAACCCGCTGCTCGCCAATCCAGGCCGCTCCATCTACCAGCTCCTCGCCCGCGAGTTCGCGCCGCTGGAGGACCGGCTCGCCTCGGTGGCCGGCCGGCTGGCGCAGCTGCCGGAAGCGCTAGCCGTGGCGCGGCGGACCCTACGCGACATGCCGGACGTCCACACGGAGACTGCCGTCGGCCAGTTCAACGGCACGATCAGCATGGTGCGGTCCGAGGTCGACGCGGCGCTGGAGAAGGCGCCCGCGATGCGCGCGGAGATCGACGCGGTACGCCCGGCCGCCTTGGCAGCGCTGGCGGAGCATGTTGGGTGGCTGGAGTCCAAGCGCGGCGGGAACGCCGACCCCAGGATCGGCCCGGAACTGTTCGCCCGCAAGCTGTCGCTCATGCTGAACTCGGTGGCCGACTCCGACGCGGTCCTGGCGCGCGCCGAATCGGATCTTGACAACGTCACCGAGCAGATCACGGAAGTGGCGGCCTCGCTCGGGGGTTCGCCGCGCGAGGTGCTCGACCGGCTGGCGACCGATGTTCCCGACGAGGCCACCATCCTGGGATTCTGCGCTGACGCGCTCGCCCTGCAGACCGAGTTCGTCCGGTCTCACGGCATCGTCACGATCTACGACGACCCGGTCGAGCTGATCGAGATGCCGGAGATCGACCGAGGTGTAGCGGTCGCCTACTGCGACCCGCCCGGGCCGCTCGAGCCGGCGCCGCTGCCCACCTTCCTCGCCGTGTCGCCGGCCCCGTCGGACTGGCCAGCGGAGCGGGTGGCGTCTTTCTACCGCGAGTACAACCGGCATCTCGTGCACGATCTGATGGTGCACGAGGCGATGCCAGGCCACTACCTGCAGCTTCAGCACTCCCGGCGGTATGCCGGGGCGACCAGGGTGCGCGCGGCACTGTGGACGGGCTCGTTCGTCGAGGGCTGGGCGGTGTACGCGGAGCGGGTCATGGCCGAGCACGGCTATCCGGGTGAGGGTGACCCGCGTGCCTTCCGGATGCAGCAGCTGAAGATGCAGCTTCGCATGACGATCAACGCGATACTCGACGCTCGCGTGCAGGCGCACGGCATGACCGAGGACGAGGCGATGCGGCTGATGCTGGAGCGCGGCTTCCAGGAAGAGGGCGAGGCTGCGGGCAAATGGCGGCGGGTGCAGCTCACCTCGGTGCAGCTGTCGACCTACTACGTCGGCTACACAGAGGTCTCGGATCTCGCCGCCGAGCTGCGGGCATCCGGCCTGGACCAGCGCACCACGCACGACCACATGCTCGCGCACGGCTCACCGCCGGTGCGCCTGCTCCGCAGCGTCATCTGAGCCGACTAAAAACCAGGTGACCGGGCTCGGTACCCGGCGCTATCATTCCCACGGCCCATTCGTCTAAGGCAGGAGAAGAAATGCGCGGAACGTACACGTCCATCGAGAAGCTTTTGTGGACCTGTGCGGAGGATGTGGCGCGTGTTTCGCGGAATACTCAATCTAGGGATACTGGCGCATGTTGACGCCGGAAAGACGACGCTGACCGAGCGTCTGCTCTATTCAGCCGGGGTTATCGATAAGCCCGGCAGTGTCGACAGCGGCACGACCCAGACCGATTCGCTCGCGCTGGAACGGCAGCGCGGGATCACGATCAAGTCCGCGGTCGTATCGTTCACGGTCGACGACATCATGGTCAACTTGATCGACACGCCTGGCCACCCGGCCATCTAATCAAGCACGGGCATCGGCGAGGTGGAGCGAGCGCTGAGCGTGCTCGACGGGGTCGTGCTGGTGATCTCGGCGGTCGAAGGGGTGCAGCCGCAGACCCGGGTCCTGTGGCGTGCCCTGCGTCGGCTAGGCGTCCCGACGCTGCTCTTCGTCAACAAGATCGATCGCCGTGGCGCCGGCTACCAGCGCGTGCTTGACGAGATAGCCGAGCGGCTGACACCAGGGATCGTCGCGATGGGCTCGGTGCGCGGGCTCGGCACCCGCGAGGCGGTCTTCCTGCCCTCCGACGCGGCTCTCGCTCAGCGGCTCACCGAAGCGCTGGCCGACCACGACGACGCGGTACTCGCCGCGTATGCGGACGGCGCGACGATGCCCTGCGATCAGCTCCGGGAGAAGCTGGCCGAGCAGGTCAGGGACTCGCTGGTGCACCCGGTCTACTTCGGCTCGGCCAGTACCGGCGCTGGCGTCGACGTGCTGCTGCACGACCTCGCCCGATTGCTGCCGGGTACCCAGGGGGATCGGGAGGGTCCTGTCTCCGGCCGTATCTTCAAGATCGAACGCGGAATCGCCTATGTCCGAATGTTCTCCGGCACTATCGCGGTACGCGATCGGGTGTCGTTCGGGCGCGGAAACCAGGGCGGAAACCAGCGCGGAAACCAGGGCAAGGTAACCGGGATCAGCGTCTTCGCCGACGGCGCCGCCCGGCGGGCCGACTCGGTGAGCGCCGGTGAGATCGCCAAGCTGGCGGGTCTGGCGGAGATTCAGGTCGCAGATGTGATCGGGCTAGCGCCGGTGGCCCCGTCGGCTCATCAATTCGCGCCGCCGACCCTGGAAACGGCGATCGTATCGCGCGATCCGCGTGACAAGACCCGGCTGTACGCCGCCCTAACGGAGCTCGCCGAGCAAGATCCGCTCATCAACGTGCGGCAGGACGACGTCCGGCAGGAGATCTATGTTTCGCTCTTCGGGGAAGTGCAGAAACAGGTGATCGAAGCCACGCTGACAATGGAGTACGGGGTGGGCGTCGATTTCCGGGAGACGACACCGATCTGCGTCGAACGGCCCATTCGTCGCGGGGAAGCGGAGGAAATCCTGCACGCGCCGGAGAACCCGTTTCTGGCCACGCTGGGCATTCGCGTCGATCCCGCCCCGGAAGGCTCGGGTATCGAGTTCCGGCTGAAGGTCGGCCATCAGGCCGTGCCGCTGTACATCTACAAGAACACGGAGAACTTCGCCGTCGCCATGGAGCAGTTCGTCCGGCAGACACTGCGGCAGGGGCTGGCCGGCTGGGAGGTCACCGACTGCGTGGTGTCGCTGGTCAGGTCGCAATACAGCGTTGCCGACGGCCCCCCGTCCACCCGCGGACCGCTCAGCACCCCGCAGGACTTCCGCAAGCTCACGCCGCTGGTCGTCATGGAAGCGCTGAAGCGGGCGGGCACGGTGGTCTGCGAGCCGGTCCAGCGGTTCCGGATCGACGCACCCGCCGACACGCTGGCCGCCCTGCTGCCAGCGCTGGTCAAGCTGGGCGCCGTGCCTGGAGTCGCGATGGCATCGACATTGGAGGGCGACATCCCCGCGTCCCGGGTGCACGAGCTACGGCAGAGCCTGCCGTCGCTCACCCGGGGCGAGGGCTTGATGGAAACGTCCTTCGGCCGCTACCAGCCGGTGCGCGGCCCGGTTCCCGTCCGGCCACGCACCGACGACAACCCGCTCGACCGGGGGGAATACCTGCGGCGGGTCACGGGACGCGTGTGATTCACTGGCCTACGATGCGAATTGAGCGATTTGACCCGGCAGGCGACAAAGCGAGCCTGCGTGCCTGTTACGAGGTGGAAAGCGCGGCGACAGCCGTGGACGATCCTGCGGGACCAGGGGACTCACTGCGGTCCTTCGGGCAGTGGCTGGCGAATGGCTGGTCGGGCGCCCCCGTCGAAACGTGGCTCGCGCCGGGCGCCGCACCGGCAAGCGCCGACGGCTGGTACATGATCCAGCTGTCGGCCAAGGACAACCAGGATCTCGCGTTCCTTGCCCTCTATGTGCACCCGGACCGCCGACGGGAGGGCCTGGGCACCGGCCTGCTGCGGCATGCGGCCGAACGAGCCCGTGCGGACGGCCGGAGCCTGCTGACCGCGTTCGCCTGGCAAGACTCGCCAGGTGCCGCCTTCGCCCGTGCTCGCGGTGGGGTTCCCAGCAGTGTGATCGAGATCCGGCGAGTACTGCACGTCGGTGCGGCTGCCGTCAAGCGGTTGGAGAGCCTGCGCGCGGAGGCACGCCGAATGTCAGCTGGGTACTCGATTGTGTCCTGGCAACTGCCCACGCCTGAGGAACACCTGGAGCAAGTGGCCAAGATCCGCGCCGCGCTCGACGACGCCCCGCACCCCGAGAGCTGGGAGCCTATCCGGTGGGATGCGAACCGCGTCCGCGACCTGGACCGTCGCAGCCAGGAGCAGGAAATGCGCCGTTATTCCGTCGCGGCGCGTCACGATGCCACCGGCGAGCTCGTCGGCCTGACCGAGATAGACCTCGATCCCAGTCGGCCGGAATGGGGGTTCCAGGGGCTGACGGCTGTGCTGCCGCCGCACCGCGGGCACCGGCTGGGGCTGCTGCTGAAGGTGGCCATGCAGGACCTGCTCGCCCAGGCCGAACCGGGATTGCTGCACATCGTCACGGGGAACGCCGACGCCAACAGCCCGATGGTCGCGATCAACGAGGCGCTTGGCTACCAGATTCTCGGCAAGCCCGCTAGGTCCTGGGAGTTCCGCCTCGCCTGACCGCTCGCGTCTTTCGGCTCAGCGAGTTCGCGCCAGGCCGGCATCATCATGGCTGCCCGCGATGACCCGGGTGACCTCATCCACGCGACGCAGGCGCCCGTCGTCGGCGAACTCGCCGAACAGGTAGACCTCGATCCGGCTGGTGGTGCCGTCCCGCTTGGTGACGGCCACCTCATGGCGGTCGGCGATCCGGTTGCCATCCCGGATGACTTCGCGGACGCTGATGCTTCCGTCCGCCGCCAGCGCGCGCAGCGCCCTGATGTGCGAGGCGAAACCGTCGCGGCCGGTAACCTCGCCGTCGGTGCGCTGCTGGTAGTCCGGGGTGAAGTAGCGGTCGATAGTCGCCTCCAAGGGGTGGCTGTCCTCGCTCCCGAAGCACACTTCAGCCAAGACAGTCTCGATGTACGCCGCCGGTTCAGCGCTCATGGCTCCCTCTCCGATACGTGCACCATGCACGCTTCATCATTGACTGTATCCTGAGATGCGTGCACAATGCACGCTATGATCCAGAGCATGACCAGTCCTGGCAGCGAAATCGCGGAGACTCTGGGTCTGCTGCTCCGAAGGGCCACCCGGGCCCGCCTGTACGGCAGGCTCACCGCGGGCCTGGACGACGCGCTCGACGAGGCGACCTACCCGGTCATCAGCGGCCTGGCCCGGTTCGGCCCCCGCTCAGCCGCTCAGCTGGCCGAGGACATCGGCATCGACAGGTCGGTCGTGAGCCGCCACGCCGCCCGCCTGGCTGGGGCTGGCCTGGTCAGTAAGATCCCCGACCCATCAGACCGAAGGGCGGTGCTTCTCACCCTGACAACCCCCGGGCGCGAGGCCGTCCGGGAGATGCGGCGGCGGCTGGCCGGCACCCTTGACGGCTACCTCGCCACCTGGCCGCCTGAGGAAGCCGAGCGATTCGCCGCCAGTCTCCGCCGGTTCGCCGAGCACGGGCCGCTGTGAGGCCAGGCGATTAAGTCGAGACCGAGCAGCCGTTCGGCGTTGCCGCCGGCGATCTTCGCCTTGTCGGCGGGAGATAGTGGCAGCGTGTCGAGCAACTCGCGGCCGCGCGGGTTGGAGCCGAACGGGTAGTCGACGCTGAACAGCACCCGGTCCACGCCGAACACCTGGACCGAGCACATCACCGGCGGCACGCTGAACATCCCGGCCGTCGTCACCCACACGTTGCGCAGGAAGTACTCCGATGGCTCAAGCCTGAGCTGCCCGTGCAGCTGCTCATCGATCCGGTCCAGCATGAACGGGATCATCTCGCCGCAGTGCCCGAGAATCATCCGCAGCCCCGGATGCCGGTCGAACACGCCCGCCGCGACCATGCGTAGCGCGTGCAGCCCGGCCTCGGCGTGCCAGCCCCACGCACCGGTGGCTAGCCGGGCCGCGATCAAGGGCGGCAGCCCGCCGTACAGGATGTCGCGCAGCGCGGGAGGCGGCGGCGCCGGATGCAGGTAGAGCGGCACGTCGAGCAGCTCGAACCGGTCAAGGAGCGGCTCGAACCGCGGGTCGTCGAGGAAGACACCGTTCGGCCCGAGCGTGCTGTTAACCAGCGCGCCGACAAAGCCAAGGTCGCCCACCGCCCGCTCAAGCTCGCCGGCCGCGGCCGAGGGGTCGCCGGTCGGCAGCGTCGCGAACCCGGCGAACCGGTCGGGGTGCGAAGCGACCGCGATCGCGAGCTGATCGTTGGCCCGCTGAGCCACCTCGACGCCGTCGGCGAGTCCTTGCGCGGCGGGCGCGACATGCGAGATGACCTGCACGTCTATCCCGGCGGCGTCCATTTCCGCAAGCCGGATCTTGTCCAGGTCGCCGAGCTGGTCGGCGACCCCCTGTCCGTAAAAGATATGCCGGGCGCTGTCCGGCGGGTCGGCGAGCTCTGGGGAACAGAAGTGCTCTTCGAGGGCAATCGTCCGCATTTGTTCATTCTGTTCCCCGGTAAGCTCACTGTCGATGCGTGCTGTAGTGCTCACCGAATTCGGGCCACCGGGGAACCTCGTACCCTCCGACGTGGCCGAGCCCGTCCCCGCCCCCGACCAGGCGCTTATCGACGTCCAGGTCGCCAGCATCACCTTCGTCGAGACCCAGATCCGCGCGGGTCGCGCACCGAATCCCGCCATGCTGCCCCAGTTGCCCGCGATCCTCGGCAATGGCGTGGGCGGCACTGACCGCACCGGCCAGCGTCTCGTCGCCGCGACCGGCGGGACCGGAGGTTACGCCGAACGGGCGGTGGCGTCGGATCCCTGGCCGCTGCCGGTCCCCGACGGCGTAGACCTGATGGACGCGGTAGCCCTGCTGGCCGACGGCCGGACCGCACTGGCGCTCGTCGAGGCGGCCGCGGTCCGTCCGGGTGAGACGGTGCTCGTCGAGGCGGCGGCCGGCGGCGTCGGCAGCCTGCTCGTGCAACTCGCCCGCAACGCTGGCGCCCGGGTAATCGGCGCGGCCGGCGGAGCGCGCAAGACGGCGGTGGCCGCTGACCTCGGCGCGGATGCGGTGGTCGACTACTCGGCAGCAGACTGGGCCAGTGGCGTCGGTGCGGCCGACGTCGTCTTCGACGGGGTGGGCGGTGAGATTGGCCGGGCATCGTTCGGGCTGGTCAGTCCGGGCGGGCGGTTCATTTCCTACGGCCTGTCCAGTGGCGCGTTCACCGTGGTCGATGAGGCCGAGGCGGCCCGGCGCGAGATCACCGTGATCCGCGGCGTGCGGGTGACACCCGAGCAGTCCCGCGAGCTGAGCGCCAAGGCGCTGGCCGAGGCGGCGGCCGGCCGGCTGCGCCCGCTCATCGGCCAGACGTTCCCGCTGGAACGCGCCGCCGACGCGCACGCCGCCATCGAATCCCGCCAGACCATCGGCAAGACCCTGCTCATCGTCTAGCACCTCAGGGAGGCCCCGATGATCACGGTAGTCGAGTACGACCCTGAGTGGCCGGCCCGATTCGAGCGGCTGCGTCAGGAGTACGCCCGCGCGATGGCCGACGCGGGGGTACCCGTGCTGGCCATCGAGCATGTCGGCAGCACCGCGGTCCCCGGTCTCGCGGCCAAGCCCGTGATCGACTGCGACATCGTGGTCGCCGAAGAGCACGTGGCCGCCGCCTCCGAGGTCCTGGCAAGCCTCGGTTTCAAGCCGGAGGGCGATCTGGGGATCCCGTTGCGCTGGGCGTTCAAAGAGCCGGAACGCCTGGCTGGCACGAATACCTACCTGGTCGTCGATGGCGCGCTCTCGCTGCGCAACCACCTGGCCGTACGGGACACCCTGCGGTCCGACCCAGAGCTGCGGGATCAGTACGCCGAGGTCAAGCGGCAGGCCGGAGCCACCGCCGCGAACATCGACGAGTACGGCCAGGGCAAGAACGCGATGGTGCAGCGGATCCTGGCGGCCGCCGGGCTAACCGACGCGGAACGAGCGTAACCAGGTTCCGTGTAGCAGTGCTAGCCGATGAGGCCCGTCTTCAACGCGCGCAGGGCCGCCAGGGCCAAGCAGGTACGCCTCGCTGGGTCGCCGCAGATCGTAAATCGCCTTGATGCCCAGCGCGTCAAAGACCGGCAGATCCTCGGCGGTGAGATAGTGCAGCGAGTCGGATCTGTAGACCACGCCCCAGCGCGTCAGGCTTCCGTCTCTCGTCGGGTAGCCGCCAATGTCCCGGAAGTTCAGTGCTCCGGAGAACGCGACCCGGCGGATCATGTGTACATCCTGTCACGCGGCAGCGAGCCGCCGCGATAAACGCCATCGGTGGCCCATCGTTGGTGCTCAGGACACATTCCAGAACAACATGAGTTTGCGGGGTGTCGTTGCGGCCGACCGGTTTTGTGTGGTATCACCCGGTTGCGTCGACCCTCATCGCTGCCCATGCATTCGAATGATTATGGCTGGTGCGGCACTACCCAGAAAAGAGCATGGGCAAGGTCGCACCAACCATAATCACCGGGCACGACAGCAGGGCGAGATGGCACGGATGCCCGATTCGCGAACCCTCCGCGAGCCTGCCGGTGCGGAGTAAATCACCGACAGAGTCCGCAACACGCCGTAAACGCACCCTATTTTGACATGTCTCCCAGGCGCCACCGATGGGTCATCCATGGGCCGGTAGAGCGCGCGCGGCGCTGACGTCTAGCAGCGCCAGGCCCAGGTCGCTGGTCTGGTAGAGCACGCTGCGGCCCGCTCGGGTACGGTCGACTAGGCCGCCGCGGCGCAAGACCGCGAGATGCTGGGAGACGGCGGCCGGGGTGACGCCGAGCGAGCGGGCCAGCGCGGTGGTGGTCGCGGGGGAGCGGAGCGCGCCGAGCAGCCGCGCCCGCGGCGCGCCGAGCAGGTCGCGGACGGCGGAACCATCGGGCTCGGGAAGCGGGCCGCTCTCCCACACGGTGGCCACCCCGCGAGCCGGGTAGCGGATGACGGTCTGGCTGCTGCTGTGCATCTTGATCATCGAGTCGGGCCAGCCGAGCACGGTCGGCACCAGCACCAGGCCGCCGTCCTGGCCAAGCTCGACCTCGTACTCGTCGGAGCCGCCCCAGCTCCGCACGTACGACAGCACGCCCGCCGACCAGCGCAGGTCCGGGTGCAAACTGGCGAACAGGGCGCCCGCGCCGTCGGCCAGCACCCCGCCCCGATAGGCGATGTCGGCGTCAAGCACGGCCCGCATCCGGTCCCAGTGGGCCGCGATCAGCCGGTCGTGGGTGTCGGCGATCTGCGCCGCGATCAGCTCAAGCGTCCGGGTCGGCTCGGCGAAAAGTTCGGCCGCGCTGTCCGGCCACGGGTCGACGTCGCGGAACACGCGAGACAGGCTCTCCCGCACCCGCCCGGGCGGCGTGGCTCGCATCCGCGCCAGTTCCTCATCCACCGACGGCACCCGGACGGCCGGAGCCGGGGCGAGGAATTCCGGCCAGGACCGCTGGCCCGAGTTCACCAGCGGCCACAGCCGGGGAATCGCGAGCGGCCGCTCAGCCAGTTCGGCCCGCACCCAGCGCAGCCACGGCTGGTGCACCGGATGCGGCTCGGAATTGGCGAGCACCCTGATCGCCGTGATCGTCTCGCCGAGCGGAGACACCGCGAATCTGGTCGCCGCGAGATCGTCAACTCCGATCGTGACGTTGAGCCGCATACAAGAAGATTAAGCCATTTACTTAACGATGGTTGGCTGCTCACCCGCCCCAGCATGCTGTCGCCATGACGAGGCTCGGGGCATCGTACTGGCGGCTGTGGTGGGCGAACGCGGTCAGCAGCGTGGGTGACGGGGCGTTCGCCGCGGCGCTGCCGCTGCTCGCGGTGACGGTGACCAGGGACCCGCGGCTGATCTCGGTGATCTCGGTCGCGACCTACCTGCCGTGGCTGCTGGTGTCGCTTCCGGTGGGATCCCTTATCGACCGGCATGACCGGGCGACGCTGATGTGGCGAGCTGGGCTTCCTGCTCGCCTCCGGCGCGCCCTCGATGCGCCGCCTTCCCTCCTCACTCGTCGCTGGCGCTCCTCGCTCGTCAGTCCAGGCAGCGCGGCGCGCCTTTGGCTCGGCCGCCCAGTCGGTGCTGCCGTCGCTGGTGCCCGCCGATCTGCTGCCCCGGGCGAACGGGACGCAGTACGTGGTCCAGACGATCGGCCAGTCGTTCGCCGGCCCGCCGTTGGGTGCCGCGTTGTTCGCGGTGGCGGCGGCCGCGCCGTTCGGCATCGACGCGGCCTCGTTCGCCGGGGCGGCGATGCTAATCGCGACGCTGCCCAGGTTCCGCAAGGCCGCCACCTCGCCGGCCGGGATCCGCGACGGATTGCGCTGGTTGCTGCGGCACCGGCTGCTGCGGGTCGTCGCGGTGCTGCTCGGGATAAACAACTTCTTCGGCCAGATGGGATGGGCGACGTTCGTCCTGCTGGCGACCGGCCCGCTGCACGTGTCGACCCGCGGCTACGGGCTGCTGCTGGCGGTGTCCGCGGTAGGGAGTGTGGCTGGCGGGCTGGCCAACCCCGCGATCACCCGGCGGCTGGGTCAGGTTCCCTCGCTGCTGCTCGCCTCCGGTGCCAACGCCATCCTGTACATCGGGATCGCGGAGACACCGTCAATCGTCGTTATGGCCATATTGCTGGCTTGTAGTGGGTTTGTGGTGACGATGTGGAACGTGGTCACGGTGAGCTTGCGGCAGCGCGTCGTCCCCGATGAACTGCTCGGCCGGGTGAACAGCGCTTACCGGATGATCGGCTGGGGGATGATCCCGCTGGGCGCGCTGGCCGGCGGGTTCGTGGCGGACGCGGCCGGCCTGCGCGCGCCGTTCCTGGTCGCGGGGATCGCGCGGGGCGTGCTGCTGCTCGCGCTGTTGCCGGCGCTGCTGCGGGCGGGGACTCCCCGGGAAAAGTGTTGACCTCCCGCTCAGCTAATGCGGTCGGCCCGGGCCTGCTGGCTGGCGGCGGCGCATCTTCTCCCGGGTTCGTGTACCTTACCCGCCCGTGATGTCGTGATATGTCGGGCGGCTGGGGTGTGTTAACCCGGGAGAAGATGCCCCTGGCCGACGCCGCGCCCTCCCGGGGGCCAGCAAGCGCGCCCGCAGCCCCCGGCTTTCACGCCGCCGAGGCCATCCTGACGGGATCAGGCCACAGGCTAAGCGGCATTGGACCCCAGGAAGTCACAACTTTCTCGGGAGGTGCGCGAACGCCGTTGGATCGGCCACCCGGACGGTGAGCAGCGCCAGCGCCACCGTGAGCAGCGGGTCGACGATCGAGTGCTCGGGCCAGGTGCCGGTGGTGAAGGCGAGCGGTTCTGGCAGCAGATGGAACCGGTGCTTGCCGTACGGATAGAACAGCATGCACCCGGAATCGGTCAGCATGTCGCCGGCGATGTGCGTGCAGCAGCCGATGAACACCGCGAGGGGTATCAGGCGCAGCCCGTAACCGTAGTAGATCTCACCGGCGGCGACGGCGATGCCGATCAGGTCGGCCGCGTGACCGCGCACCAGGTGCAGCGCTTCGAGTCCGGCCGAGACCGACAGCGTCATCAGCAGCGCGAGGCCGGCCTTCCCGGCGATGTCGGCGCGGTAGTGACACGAGACCCACGCCAGGGTGGTGAACACCGCGATCCCGATGAACGAGTGCGTCGCGTGCCGGTGGCCGCCGCTGATCTTGCCGAATACCCAGGCCACCGCCTCGGACACGAAGCCCAGGCTGCGCGACGGCGACGATCCGCACTTGTCCAGGTCCGGCAGCAGCGCCATGCCCGCGGTGAACCCGGCGAGCGCGGCGATCTGCGGGACACTGTAGTGCAGCCAGATACCGGCGGCGAGCCCTGTGACAGCGCCCGAGAGTGCGTGTGAATGCCCCAGCATGTCCCCTCTATCCACTTGTGCCCCAGGTACCTTACCGGTGTCAGGTACTGCTTGGGAGCCGGTAACGGATGACGGGGGACGGGACAAGGACGGCGGCACCAAGGACGCCGCCAGCAGCGGCGATCCACAGCGCGGGGCGCAGGCCAAGGGACGCGCCGATCAGCCCGCCGAGCAGGGCGCCGACCGGCCTGGTGCCGTAATTGACCGCCTGGAACGCGCCCATCACCCGGGACTGCATGTCGTCGGGAACCACCGAGGAAAAGATCGCGCCGATGCTGATATCGAGCACCATGACGCCGAAACCCGAGCCGAACTCCGCCGCGAACAGCACCGCCACCACGGCGAGGTGCGGGCCGTGCGCCTCGGGTACTAGCAGCAGCGGGATCGTGAAGCCGAAGCAGCCAGCGACGAAGGCGACGCCCGCGCCGGCCGCGTTCGTGATCCGTTTGGTGACCAGCACCCCGATGACGCCGCCGAGCGCGCCCGCGCCGAGCACCAGGCCGAGTTCCCCGGGGCGGACCCCCAGCGTCCGCACCGCGTACAGCGCGAAGAGCGCGGAGAACATCAGGTTGAAGAAGTTGATCACCGCGATGCCGTACAGCGACGCACGGACGATCGAGTTGCGCGCGACAAAGCGCGCGCCCGCGGTGAGCACCCCGGCGCCGATGGCGGCGGGCGGCTCGTCCGGCCGGATCCGGGACAGGAAGAACGCCGAGCCGATGAACGACAGCGCGTCCGCGACCACCGCGATCGGCGCGGTGAGAATCTGCACCATCAGCCCGCCCGCCGACGGGCCCGCGACGAACGACATCGCGCGACTGCCGTAGAGCAGTGACTGCCCGTCCACGTACTGCTCTTGCCGGACGAGGGACACGAACAGGGTGTTCGTCGACACGTTGAAGAAGATGCCTAGCGTGCCGACGGCGAACGTGACGATGTACAGCTGCCACAGGGTCAGCACGCCGAAGGCATAGCAGATGGGTACGGCGGCCAGCAGTACGGCGCGGCCGAGATCGGCGGTGATCATCACTCGCCGCCGCCGGGCCCGCCGGTCTGCCCACGCTCCCGCGTGCAGCCCGAACAGCAAGCTCGGCACCCACTGCAGCGCCGTGAGGTACCCCATCTGGGCCGCGTTGGCGTCCAGTGTCAGCACCGCGACCAGCGGCATGGCGATGCTGGTGACCTGGTCACCGAACATCGATATCGTTGCCGCTCCCCAGTACCGCCGGAACTCGTTATCACGCAGCAGCGGCGGCACCCACGTCACGACGGGAACGCCAGCTGTATACAGGTGGCCTGCCGGGTCCGGGGCGGCGCTTCATCCATGTTTGCAAACATAAGTTTGCAAACACCCCTATGCAATGCGTACACAACCATTTTCGCTGCGCGTGCGGCTTCTGTCTGGCACGATGGAGCGCTGGTGTGACATGTGGTTCGCTCGATTGTGAGGTGGTCGTAATGTCGCGTCCGCGCCGCAGGCTCGCGGCTGTGATTACGTTCGGCGTGACGCTCGCGCTGACCGCCGCGCTCGGCAGCCCGCTGGCCGGTGACCATCTGGACTCACGCGGCAACGCGTTGCTAGCCCGTCTGATCAGCGGCGTGCGGTTCCCGCAGTGGACGTCGCGCCGCCCGGCTGGCTCCAGCGTGCTCGAATGGGTGACGCCGATGATCGCGGACATCCTGCTCGCCGTCCTCGTGGCCGCGGTCGCGATGCTGGTCGTCTCCGCTAGGACCCGGCTGTCCGCCCTGCTGGCTGGGTGGGGGCTCACGATGGTGCTGGCGGCGGCCATCGGCGCCGGGCGGGTGTTCGCGCTGCTACCGGTCGACCATCCGGGAAGCGCCGTGTACGCGACCGCGGGCACCGCGATCACCACTGGTCTGTGGTTCGGGCTCGCCACCGGATGGCTGAACGGCGCGGTCCTGGCCGCCACGGTCCGCAAGACGGCCGACCCGACCGCGGCCGACGATCCGGCCGCGACGCAGGTGGAGCCGGTCCGGATCTGGTCACCGACGCAGCCTGACTGGCAGCACACCCAGGATCTGCACGCGGTGACCACCCAGTCACCCTTCCAGCAGACCGCTGCCGGGCCGCCCTTCCCGACCGCCCAGCAGCCAGTTCAGCCCGCGCCGCCAACCCAGCCCTGGCCGCCCGCCTCGGCCCCCGGCTCCTGACCGGGTCACACCTGAGTGGGCAGCACGACGGGTTCGTGCTCGGTTTCGAGCGCCGCGTCCGACGTGAACCAGTCGCGCGCCGTCATGAACAGCAGGTAGGGAACGAGGTCGACCGACCGGCGCAGCAGCCAGGCGGTGCCACGCGTCGCCATCCAGATGGCTTCCTCGCGGCGGGTCGGCGGCGCGCTCAGCGGTTCCGGCTCGGGCCGCGCGCCCAGCCGGTACCCGGCCGACCCGAGCGCGTCCCAGAAACGGCAGGCGATCAGCCGGTGGCCGCGCTCGTTGGGGTGCAGCCGGTCGACCGACCAGTTGCGGCGATCGTAGGTGTCGGGATCGGACGCGGCGTCGAAATGCACGGTCCCGAACCTGGCCGCCACCGCGTCAAGCTCGTCGTTGACCATCCGCATCCGCCGGCCGAGCGGACGGGCGAGCGCGGACGGCACGCCGAGCATCTGACCGGGGTCGGGCAGCCGCATGGTCAGCACCACCGCTCCGGTCGCGGTCAGCGCCTCCACGATGCGTGATACCGACGCCCCGGTCCGGCCGGGATCGAAACCGCCGCGCAGCGTGTCGTTGACCCCGACGACCACGCTGGCGACGTCCGGCCGCAGCGCGAGCGCCTCGGGTAGCTGCACGCGCTCCACGTGATGCGACTGCGCCCCGGTGGTCGCCAGGTTGTACAGCGCGGGTTCGCTCAGCCCGCTGGCCAGCAACGCGGGCCAGCCGCGCCAGCCGTTGCCGTCGGGTACCGGGTCGCCCATGCCGAGGGTGATCGAGTCACCCAGCGCGACATACGTTGTCATGCCTGCTCCAACTGCGTTTGGCACTCGTGAACCTTGAGGAAGCCGCCGACTGCCGACGGCCAGCCGAACTCGCATGCCCGGGCTCGCGCGGCGGCTCGCCGCGGTAGCTCCGGCCAGCTCAGCACCGTGCGCACGCCGGCCGCCAGATGACGGCCAGCCACCGCGACGCCCGCCCTGCCCGCCACTTCGGACAGCGCGCTGGCGACGTTCACCACGACCGGCGTCCCGCAGGCGAGCGCCTCAAGCGCCGCCAGCCCGAAGGTCTCGGCTGGCCCGGGGGCCAGCACCACGTCCGCCGTCGCCAGCAGCGATGCCAGCCGGGTTGAGTCAGAGATGAATCCAGCAAAACGAACGGGCGCCATCCACCGCTGCGCCAGTCGCTCGAGCCGGCGGCGCAGCGGCCCGTCGCCCGCGATCACCAGCACGGCGGGGATCCCCGAGGCGCGCAGTTCGCGCACCGCGGCCAGCGACAGGCCCGGTTTCTTCTCCGGGGACAGCCGGCCGCAGTGCACCAGCAGGATCTCGCCTGGGCCGGCCAGTTCCGCGCGCAGCGCGGGGTCGCTGGCGGCCGGATGGAACAGGTCCAGGTCGACTCCGAGAGAGATCTTGTTGAGGTTGGCGACGCCCAGCCGCTCGAACTCGGCGGCCGCCCAGGAGGTCGTGCAGATCACCTGGTCATAGCGTCGCGCGGTCCGCCGGTTGAGCAGATCGGCGACCAGCCGGGCGGGCCGTCGGCCGCCGAACAGCGCGGTCAGCGACTCGTGCGACACCATGACGGACGGGATCCCGTGGTCCCGCGCCCACCGGCCGGTCCAGCGCAGCGTGGTGCGATCGGACACCTCGATCCGGTCCGGGAGCAGGTCATCGAGCAGCGTTGTTATGCGGCTGCGGTGCAGCATCGCCCGGTAGCCGCCGGTCAGCGGGATGATTGGTCCGCTCAACGTGATTACCCGGCCCTGCGGGGTCCGCTCGTCGCTGTCGGCCGGTCCTGGCACGACGAGCACCGGCTCGTGCCCGGCGGCCAGGTAGCCCGCCCCAAGCTCGCGCAACGCGGTCCGCATCCCGCCGGACCGCGGCCCCACATAATTGGCCAGCCGCACTATCTTCATGCGCTTCGCTCGCCGCCGGGCGCGCTCTTAATCGCGCTTCGCTCGCCGCCGGGCGCCTTCAATGCGCTGCCTTCCCTCGTCGTTCGTCGCTGGCGCTCCTCGCTCCTCAGTCCAGGCAGCGCGGCGCCCTTTGGCTCGCTCAGCGTTGGCTCGCTCAGCGTGGCTTCGTAGTGGCCTATCAGTTGATTGGTGAGGGCGGCCCAGCTTCGGCCCAGCACCCGGTCGCGGGCCGCCGCACCGAAGCTGGCCCGCAGGTCGGCGTCGGCGGCGAGCTTGGCTACCGCCGCCGCGAGCGCGGCGCCGTCGCCCGGCGGCACCAGGAACCCGGTCTCCCCGTCGCCCACCAGGTCCAGCGGGCCGCCGGCGGCGGGTGCCACGACCGGCAGGCCGCTCGCCGCCGCCTCCTGAAGCGTCTGGCCGAACGTCTCGTGTGGTCCGCTGTGCACGAACACGTCCAGGCTGGCGTAGATCTCGGCTAGCTCGGTGCCGTGCCGTTCCCCGAGGAAGATCGCGTCGGGGATCGCCTTGCGCAGCTCGTCCGCGGCCGGGCCGCCGCCCACCAGTACCAGGCGCACCCCGGGCAGCGCCGCCACCGATGCCAGCAGGTCGACCCGTTTCTCGATCGCCAGCCGCCCCACGTAGCCGGCCAGCAGTTCGCCGCCGGGCGCGAGTTCCGCCCGCAGCGCCGCCGACCGGCGGGCCGGGTCGAACCGCTCGGTGTCGACACCTCGGCCCCAGAGCCACACCCGCTCGATGCCGTGCGCGACCAGGTCCGCCGCGGTGACAGTGGACGGCGCGAGGGTTCTGGACGCGCCGTTATGGATATTCCGGAGCCAGCGCCAGGCGAAAGCCTGGGTCGCGACGCTCAGCCGGTACTCGCGAGCGTAGGCGGGCAGATCGGTCTGGTAGACCGCGACGACCGGCAGGTCCAGTGACCGGGCGACCGTGCCGCCGTAGGCGCCAAGGGTGACCGGGCTGGCCAGGTGGACCGCATCGGCACGGAACTTGGTCAGCTCATGCCGCACGCGCCGGCTCGGCAAACCGATGCGAAACGACGGGTATCCAGGAAGAGACATCGAGGGCACCCGGACGACGCGGCAGGGGACAGGGTCGGCGTCCACTGGCCGCGCTGGCTCGGGTGCGATGATTAGAACTTGGTGATCGCTTCGCAGCAAATGCTCGGCGACCCGCAGCACGGAGTGCGCGACGCCATTGACGTCGGGCGGGAATGACTCCGTGATGATTGCGATCCGCATGCTTCCAAGTTCCGGTATGTGACCTTCGTCCCGCCTGCCGGACCGTAACCACCGGGCGAACGTCTCGTGACATTTGTCCCGGCGGTTCTCTCGGCCGTCAGGCTGGAAGAACCGGCGTATCGGGCTTGTTGCCACGTAACGTGACGATCAACGTGCCCTTGTCCGTCCTGGACCTCGCCCCGGTCCCGTCTGGTTCGACCCCTCGGGACGCGCTCCGCGCCACGATCGAGCTGGCCCAGCACACCGAGAAGCTCGGCTTTCACCGGTTCTGGGTCGCCGAGCATCACAACATGCCCGGGATAGCGAGTTCCGCGCCGCCGGTGCTGATTGGTCACATCGCCGATGCCACCGAGACGATCCGGGTGGGCTCCGGTGGCGTCATGCTGCCGAACCACACCCCGCTGGTGGTAGCCGAGCAGTTCGGCATGCTGGAGGCGCTGCACCCGGGGCGGATCGACCTGGGCATCGGCCGGGCGCCCGGGACCGACCAGGTGACCGCCGCCGCCCTCGGCCATCGCGGTCCGGACGATTTCCCGCGCTACTTCACCGACCTGCTTGGCTTCCTCACCGGACGCTGGCCCGAGGGCAGCCGGTTCGCCGCCCTCACCGCGATGCCCGCCCCGGCCGAGCCGCCGGACGTGTGGCTGCTCGGGTCGAGTGGCTACAGCGCCCAGCTGGCTGGCATGCTCGGGCTGCCGTTCGCGTTCGCGCACCACTTCAGCGCGGCCAACACGCTCCCGGCGCTCGCCCTGTACCGGGAGACGTTCCGCCCGTCGGAGGCGCTCGACAAGCCGTACGCGATGGTCGCGGCCAGCGTGCTGGCGGCCGACACCGACGAGCGCGCCCGCTATCTCGCCGGCCCGTCGGCGCTGTCGTTCGTCAGGTTGCGTTCCGGTCGCCCGGGGCCGGTGCCCAGCCCGGAAGAGGCCGCGGCCTACGAGTACACCGACCTGGACCGCGCGATCGTCGCCGACCGCCAGTCGTCCGCGATCATTGGCTCGCCGGACACCGTGCGCGCAGGCCTGGACGAACTGCTGAAGGCCACCCGCGCCGACGAGCTGATGATCATCACCCAGGTCCACGACCCCGCCGACCGCCTGCACTCCTTCGACCTGGTCGCCGAGCTAGCGAGCTAGCCCCGCCGCGCGGCGCTCCCCGCGCCATCGATGGCCCATCGATGGCGTGATAGCGCCAGCGATGGGACATCCATGGGGTGGCAGAAGCCCAAGAGGCCACGGCACTGAGACCGGCCTCACATGCCCCTGCCCCGATTGCGCGTGCCTATCCAATGTCACATACGGCGCTGATTGTGGTCGACATGCAGAACGGGTTCTGTCACCCCGAGGGCTCGTTTCCCCGGATCGGCAAGGGCTTGGAGGGTGCTGGGGAGGCCGTGGCGAACGCGGCGAAGGCGGTCGAGTTCTCCCGAGATGGCGGAATACCCGTCGTGTTCACCCGGCAGGTCTACCGGCCGGGCCGTCCCGACGAGGGGCCGTCGCTGATCCGTGAGAGTCCCGGACTGGCTGGCGTCAACGGGCTCGCCGTCGGCACCTGGGATGCCGAAGTGGTCGACGAGCTAGGGTGCGGGCCGGACGACCTGATCGTGGACAAGGTGCGGTTCGACGCGTTTCAGTGGACCTCGCTTGAACCGCTGCTACTTGGCCTGGGGGTGACGGAACTCATTATCTGCGGCGTCGTCACCAACCTGTGCGTGGAGACCACGGTCCGCTCGGCGTTCATGCGGGACTTCTCGGTGACCTTGCTGGCCGACTGCTGTGCCGCTAAGACCCGCAGGCTGCACGACCTATCGATCGAGGTGCTCAGCAGCTACGAACTCGCCACGATCGCTACCGTCGCGTAGGTGTTCTCGGTGCGAGCGTGACTCGAACCAGCGGGCAACCAGCCGCCAGCCGAGCATGAACAGGCCCAGGA
>JBEKHI010000058.1:0-27606 GCA_050012355.1 Streptosporangiaceae bacterium
CGCCGTCAGGGCCGGTCGGCTCGTGTCCAGCGCGGGTCCCGTGTCATGTCTCCTGCCGTCCGGGGGATTGGGGCTAACCCGCAGAGCGCCGCGGCTGGTCAGCAGAGTAGCCCCGCGGCTGGTCAGCAGAGTGCCGCCGATATCCCGGGCAGTGCGTCCCGCGTCCAGCGCACTCCGGCTCGCGTCCGGAACCGCCTATCTAGCGCGCCTAGCTTCCAGGGTCGCCCGGTTCGTGTCCGGGACCGGCCGGGCCTGGGGCAGTCCGCCGATTACCGGCTGACGCAGGCCCGTCCCTGGATGAAGGCACTGAACGAGAGCGAACAGTATGCACTAGCTGACGGTTCGCGGAAGCAGCCGCTGATGCCCGTGCCGGTCAAGAACGGGGCGCCCGGCTTGGGTGGTTATGCCAACCCTATGGCCGCCCTCAACATGGGAGCCCTTCGCGATGGGAAGCCGTTCACCGTCAATGTCGAGGGGCAGCAGCGCAGGCTAGGGGCGAGGCAACTGCGCGAGTTCTTGAGAAAGCAAGCCGCTGCGCTGCTCGATCCGACCCTGGCCGCTCGCCTGGAGAAGCTGCCCCAGTCAATGACCGACCTCGGCCTCCTTCAACTAGCTGCCCTCCACGGGCGCACCAACATCGAGGTCATGCTCGATGACGGCACCACCACCACTTTCAAGGTGCCAGGTCGCGGCTCGTATCGGACCCTCACTCTCGTCCACCATCCCGAGGGCGGCTGGCTAGCCACCGAGCGGATGCCGAAGCGGCTGACCGGCGGTCAGCAATCCGGTGGCGGTCGGCGGTCCGCCGATCAGGAGGCTCCCGACCGGCGGTTGCCCGCGGACGCGGTCGCGCTGGCCCAGCAGTGGCGGGAAGCGGGACTGGTCCAGGGTAGTGACGCGATGGTCGTGGACTGGATGGCCGCGGTGGCGGGGGTGGAGCGTCAGCAGGCGGTCCGGCTGCTGGCGGTGGTCGCCCAGGTGCAGGGGGAAGCCGCAGTGCCGGAGGACACCGGTGATCTAGAAGGCAGGATCGCCGGGCTGCGGCTGCTTCTGGACGATGTGCGCGAGACCGGGCAGATCGACTGGCTGTCGGCAGCACCGGAGGCGGTCGCCGAGGAGCTGCGGGACCTGTCTCGGCTCGGGGAAGAACGGGACTATTTCATTAACGAGTTCGAGGACATCCGGTCCCGGTGGGCCGCTGCCACGCGTGATACTCAGCCGGATCAGCGGCCCAAGGGGTTCAGGCAACTGGACCGGCTGCTGGAGGAATTCGAGCAGCAGGTCGAGCAGGAGGAAGAGAATCACGGGCTGCCGACCCAGGACTGGGTGGATGAACTCGCCGACCGGTACGACCGGCTCGCGCAGCTGGCTTTGGGCCGGGAGCTGCTGCCGAGCGCCGAGCAGGGGTACCGGGCCGCGCCCCTTTCGCCGTCGGAGCTTTCCGAGGCCAAGCATCACGTCTCCAAGGAGCTGGGGCGCCTGACGAGGGGTAAGCGCACCTCGGTCAACGTCGAGGACGTAGCGGAAGCGCACGAGATGCTGCCCTCGCGTTGGAGTCCGAACCGGCAGCCGCTGAACCAGCGTGCCAACGCGATCGCGCGAATGATCTTGACCGGACGGCTGGATGGCTTGCGGGGAGGTGCGAAGAGCGGGAAAGGAAAGGAGCCGGAGGTCCCGGGGCTGGAGCGGCGAGTGCGTTCAGATGTGCGGCGGGACGATCCTGATTCGTTTTTCCGCTCGCTGTTGGTCGTGGCGGAGTCGGAGTTTCCGGGTTATCTGGCCGGCGTGCTGCGTGCCTGGCATTTCCCGGTGGCTGGCCCCCCGACGACGCAGATGCTGCGTCGCTTCCTGGCCGTCCGGTTCCGGGAGGACTACGCAGAGGAGCCGGAACGGTTCGAGCCGTACCTGACCGGGCTGGATGGGGGGCGCCTGTCGGGGGAGGACGTCGAGCGGGCGCTGGAGACTGCCGGTGTGTTCGATGACGTGCTGGCGGCGGTGGCGCCCCGGCTGGCAGCTGATTTCCTGGGGCTGAACCTGCTGGTATTCACGGAGGAGGGCGGGCCAGAGCCCCTGGCGCCGCAGTATGCCCGGCAGGTGCCGCTGCTGTGGGCGGCTGATCTGCCGGGGAGGTATGTGGCGCTGGAGCAGGTTCCGGTGTGGACGCCGGACGCTGAGCCCGGGCCGAATCCGGTGGCGGAGGCCGCCGCCACGCTGGCTGATGCGCTGGCCCGGCGGGAGGCGGTACTCAGGGGCCGGGCGGGAGCCGAGGCGGAGCGGGCCGAGGCCAGTGCGCTGATGGCTGATCTGGCCGCGCGTCCGGCGGGCGGGGCTGAGGCGCTGGCGTGGGCCCGGACGGTGGCGGAGGCGATGCGGGCGGCCGAGGCGGACGCGGACGTGGATGCTGGGCAGGCGAGCCGCCGGGTGTCGCAGGCGTTGGGCGCGGCGCCGCACTGGGTGTTCGGCGCGGACGCGGGGCAGGATGCCAGGAACCGGGAGGCGGCTGGCGTCGCGGCTGAGGTGGCGCGGGCCCGGAAGCTGGCCAACGCGGCAGCCGACGCGGAAGCGGCGGCGCGGACCGCGGCCGATGGGGTGGCCGCGGATGCGGCGCCTGCGCATGTGCTGGGTGACTGGACGGCCGAGGGCTTGGCTGCCCAGATGGGGCGGCTGGCGCACGCGATGGCGCTGCTTGAGGTGTCTGGCACGGCGGACGAGGTAGCGAGGTCCGAGGCGGCGGCGGCGCGGCAGCGGGTGGTCGGGATGCCGCCACGGGATGCGGGGCCATCGGCGCCCGCGGGCGGTAGTTCGCGGGGGCTGGATCCGGTGGCGGAGGCTGCTGCCACGCTGGCCGATGCGCGGACCCGGATGAAGGCGGTGCGGGCGGGCCGGGTGGAGGCTGACATGGAGCGGGCCAGCGCCAGTGCGCTGGCGGCTGATCTGGCCGCGCGCCCGGCGCCGGACGGGACCGCGGCGCTGGCGTGGGCCCGGACGGTGGCGGAGGCGATGCGGGCGGCTGAGGCGGACGCGGTGGCGGCTGCCGAACAGGCGAGCCGCCGGGTGCGGCGGGCGATGGGCGCGGCGCCGCACTGGGTGTTCGGTGCGGACGCGGAGCAGGACGCCGGGGAAGCGGAGCAGCGGACCCAGAACTGGCAGGCGGCTGACGTCGCGGCCGAGGTGGCGCACGCGCGGCGGCTGGCGAGGGCGGCGGCCGACGCGGATGAGGCGGCGCGGACGGCGGCGGCTGGGGTGCCCGCGGGTGCGACGTCGGCCGATGTGCTGGGTGGCTGGACGGCGGAGAGCCTGGCTGCCCAGCTGGGGCGGCTGGCGCACGCGATGACGCTGCACGACCTGTCCGCCGCGGCGGATGAGGCGGCGGCCGCCGCGGCCGATGAGGCGCGGCAGCTGGTGACCGAGGCACCGCCACAATATGCGCGGCCGTCGGCGGTGCTGTCCAAGGCCGAGCTGGCTGAGATCCGGGAGGCCGCGACCCGGGCGGGCAGGGATGCCGGCGGAGATGGCGACCCGGCCGCGGCGGCGCGCGCCGCCGAGCATGCGATACGGCAGCGGAACGCGGCGGCGGCCGCGCGGGGGCCGGACCGGATGCTGCCAACCGGGTTCGGCCTGCACCTAGACCGGTACGAGGCGGAACGGGGGGTGCATCTCGGTCCCGGCCAGGAACAGCACCACGTGGCCTGGGGCGACTGGGGGCACATTGCCCGGATCGGCGGGATCTGGCTCAGCGCCGAGAAGTCGGCGGCTGACCAGGTCGGGGAGCAGCCGGCGAACGGGTTCCCGGTGCCCGCGCTGCGGCCGCTGATCGGTGATGCGGTCAGCAAGCTGATCCAGACCAAGGGCCCCCGCCGCGCCAGCCGACGGCTGAGCGACGGGATCACCGTCGCGATTCCGCAGCGGGTGGAGACGATACAGGTGCGGAAGGTGCTGGGCAAGCTGCGCGGCGAGGGCGGCGCGGTGTACGTGCCGGCGTTCGAGGTGGAGCACGGGGCGCAGTTCGGTGCCAAGCGGGCTAATCCGCTTGACCCGATGAATTATCTGCTCGGCTCGTCGTCGTCCGGGTTCTCAACGAACCGGGCGACGACACTGCCGGTCATCCCGCCCGGCCTGACCACCACGGTGCCATGGCTGGGGCAGATACCGCTCATGCCGTCGATCGTGCCGGGCGGGAGCCGGTCCTTCAGCCGGTATGAGGGCAGCTCGGCGGCCGCGGACAAGATCCCGGTGCATAACAAGGGGCTGGCCTATTTCAGCGTCCCGGCCGCTACGGCCGATGTTCTCACCGGCAGCCATTGGGAAGTCACGCTGCGAGACGCGGATGGCCAGGTCATCCCGCTGAACGACACACTGCCCGGCTTCACGGCCCCGTCGTCCGGCGAGATCAGGAGTTTCCGGGACGGGGCGGAACCGGCATTCGGCGACTCGGTGCCTGACGGTGTGTACGTGGTGCCGGCGGAGGCATTGCTGAGCTTCCCGCTGGATGAGGCGCAGCCTGCCGGGCAGACCCCGCCGGTCCCGCTGGGTGAGCCGCCCGCCGACCCGGTGGCCCCGGCGCGGCCTGGTCAGGGACGGATTGGCCTAGAACCTCTGGTGGATGATTCCGGGGCTGTGGTGCGTGATGAGGGCGGGGAGGTGTACGACCCGGATGAGGCCGAGGAGTTCCACCGAGCGCTGCTCGAAGTGTCCTCCTTGGTGGCGGGGATTCCTGTCGATGATCTGGCGGCGTTGCGGAAGCGGATCGTGGCCCGGTTCCGCGGCGCGGGCACGGGGATCGTGGAGGGACTGAGCGAGGACCTCACCGAGGAGAAACTGATCCCCTGGCATCTCATGCTGTTCGGGTCCGGGCACCTGAGCCCGGAATGGCTGGCTGGGGAAGGCAGCCAAGGCTGGGGACGGTTCCGGATGAAGATGCGCATGGTGGCGTTCGAGCGGGCGGGCGGCGACCGGGATCAGACGCGGTGGCTAGACACCAGGAAGCTGATGTGGGCGGAGGCCGCGTCGAAGACCGTCGGCGGTAGTGCCAGCGAGTATTACGACCTCACGTTTAGCCCTACCTTCGGCAAGCACGGCGAGGCGACGTTGTCGTTGTTCCCGTGGGGGGGACCGAGCCAGGCTGATGCCCGGGGGCAGGCCGGATCGCTGGCTGGCGGGGAGTGGCGTTACGTCGCTTTCTCGGAGGAGGACTGGGTCCAGTATCCGATCACGGTGCAGGAGACGCTCGAGATGTACTCCTCGGTACCTGGCGCGAGCGGCGTGACGCGCCAGACCGGGGTGACGTATGTGAAGATCCCGGTGGATGAGGTACCGCGGCTCGAGGAGATCGGGCGCGCTGCGGCGGAGATCGTCCGGTTGCGGCGGGCTATGCGCGGGGCGGGGACCGCGGAACAGTGGGCGCAGCTGCGGGCGGTAGAGCAGCGGCTGAAGGACCTCGGGGATACCGACGGGCCGCCCGTGACCGACCGGGTGCCCCCACCATCCGTCGCCCAAGGCCTCAGCCGCGGGATGGGGGTTGTCGACCTGCTGCCCGGCGCGGAGAAGATCATTCCGACCGCGCTGGCGGACCTGCGCCGGTCCGAGGCGGGCCCCCAGCGCAACGAGCGGGAATGGCTGGACGTGGAGGCCGGGCTCGCCCGGCTCATCTCGTCGCTCGCGCTGCTCCCGCTGTCCAGCCTGCTGATCGCGGGTACCGTGCACGTGCACATCCTGACGATCACCCCGACCGGGGTGTACGCCGAGGACATCGGCGTCCGCTGGGTCCAGGCCCCGGAACAGCCCGGGATCAGCCGGAAAACGGGCGGGGTCATCGACCACTTCCCGGCCGACTACGCCGACTCCACCCAGACTGACACGGCCACCTCGGGAATCTCCGCCGGGATGGTCCCCACATTCATCATGAAACTGCACGGAGACGAGAAGAAGTCAGCGACCTACGGGTTCGCGTTCGGCTATTCCTACAGTGGATCGCTGTCGCGTAGCTCATCAGTGGGCGTGCAGACCTGGGCCTCGCAGCCGTGGCGATACGAGGGGACGCTGCTGAAGTCTTTTGCCAGCGGCGAGTTCGAGGTCGAAACGTCGGTGAAGTTCCGGCCGGCCGTGCTGGGTACCCCGCAGGGACTGGCGAGGATTACGACCGGCGGCGTCAAATACCTGACCGGGCTGCTGAAGTCCATGTTCGCCGAGGAGCCGGGCACCGATGCGGGCGGGGAGGCCGCGCCCGCCGACTCTTCGTTTGGCCGTGAATACCACAACACCGTCAGGATCAAGGGCAAGCTGCGCAACTCCCTTCCGGAGAGCGCTTCTCCGCGCACCGGGCAACCCGTGCCGTCGGCTGGGCCGATGGTGCGGCGGGCGCAGGCGATAACCGGGACCAGCCGCCTGGCGGGGCTGATCGGGCGGCCGGTGACCGCCGCGTCGGGGGAGTTCACCCCCGAGGAATTGGGGACCGCAGGGCAGCTCGGGCCGGACGACAGGGTCGTCGGGGTACCCGGGCTGCCAGCCGTGCGCGAGGAAATGGAGACGATGGCGGCCACAGCGGGCATCCCGGCGGATCTGACCCGGCGGGAGCTTGACGACAAATTCAACGCGGATCAGGTGGAGGGGCGCCTGTTCGGGGGCGGCCCGGCACCGGCCACGTCGTTCACCATTGTCCGCGGCGGGGGCAAGGTGACCGACAAGCTGGCGGAGTTCACCGTCAAGTTCGAGTTCTTCGACATGGTGCCCACCGGCGAGCGGGTGCGGCTGGAAACCAACGACATGGGCGACTCCGAGGCGCACCTGGTGTTCAGCACAGGCTCCTCCTCGGCGCATCGGTGGCCGTTCTTGATCGGCAAGGTGATCAGCAAACCGCCGGCGGCCGGGGGCGCCGGCGGCTCGGTGCTGGGCAACTTCAAGACCACGCAGCAGTCCGACACTAGCGACATGACCGTCCTGTCGGGGCGGTGGAACGTGGAGCAGCCACGGGAGTATGACGTGTACACCGCGCGGGCGCTGGCCACGATAACGCTGCAGGTGTGGGCGGAGAACGCGGCCGGTCAGCTGCCCCCGTCCCGGCACACCAGCTCGGTACTGGCCGGTAACTGGCTGGACTTCTTGCGGCCCGCTCCGCGGCCCAAGCTGCTGCCCCCGCCTGGAGTGCCCCAGGTACTGACCGCCGCGCAGATCCCGCTGCTGTCAGTCACCGACCAGCTGGACATCCCGTCCGATCCCGGCTCCGCACTGACGAAGTTCCAGCAGTTGGTACGTGACGTTGTGCTGAAACTCGATCCGTCCGCGGTACACCTGACATGGGTACGGGCCGGAGAGGGCGGCGGGCAGACCGGAGTGGGCAAGCCCGCCGCCCAGCCGGCGGCCGGGCAGGCCAAGCTGGCGCGCCAGCAGCTTCCTCCTGACCTGGTGGCGATCACCGACAACTCGTCGATGCTCGCCCACGCCGGGTGGTCACTGGGCTCGGGCATACACCTGATGGGCATCGATTCGTACGCGCTGCGTCATAAGACGCTGCACCTGCTGATCCAGCGATTCCGTGATCCCGGTCATGTCGGCTACGGCTACGGGCACACCGACGACAAAGCCAGCTACGGCAACTACGTCACCGCGATACTCAAGCAAATCGACGAACTGGGCAGGGTGTTCATGCCCACGCCCGCGCTGCGGATCGAGCAGGAGATCAGCGTCCCGTCCAGAGACCCGCACGTGTCTGCCAGCCAGGGTCCTGACCCGTGGAACAAGAGCTTGGTGAGCACCCGGACCAAGTCGGCCTCGAGCACCACGACGACCGGTCTATGGCTGCGAGATGTGTTCACCGTCCCCGGCACAGCCCACTATTTCCGGGGACGCATGCGGCTGGTCGTCGTGGGCTACGTGCAGACCGATCCGTCGGTGCCCGTCAATGTGATAACCGCGGGCCTGCTCAAGATGGCAGCCGACGCGGCCCGCGGCCCGGCCAACCCGGCCCGGCCGGATGCGTCGGGGTTCCTCGATGTCGGTGAACGAGTGAAGATCCCGGCGGTGGCGCTGTCGCCGGCGGGCAGCGAGCCGCAGCCAGCGCCGGCGATGCGGTATGTGCCAGCGCCGGAGGGTCGCGAGGCTGTTATTGCCGACATGCTGACCGCGCAGCATCTCACCCCGCTGCCGGGATCGGCGCGGGCCCTGTCCAGCCGGGGCATGTTCATGGCCACCCTCTCCCCGGACGTCCTCGGCCAGATCCGCGACCATATGTGGCAACTGCTTACCGGCGCCACGGACCGGCCAGAAGGCGGCCATGCCAAGGCGGCCGGGGACCTTGGCGGGCTCGGCCCGCCGTTGCTGTCGGCGGTCTGGAACCAGGCACCGCTGCGGCGGCTGTCGGAGTTCATGGTGGAAGGCGACGGGTTCACCTTCCCCAGCCTGGTCAAGGACCTGGGCCTGCTCACCGGCATCGGGAAAGTGACCTTGAAGATCGGCTTCTACAACGCCAGGCCCGGGAAATGGATCACCACCGGGTTCGTCACCAACAACAACTACCAGATCGAGCCGGGCAAGTCCGGCGGCTCCAGCGGCTCGGTGCTGGTCAGCGAGAGCGCCGGCGCGACCGTGACCCCCACCCGCGCGGACGCCGACGTGTCGGTAGCGCTGCCCGTGACCCCCTCGATCGTGATGACCTACGGCGAGAGCGCCACCGCCGCGGCCAGCTCCCGCACCTGGCAGTTCGAGGAATCGGTGAACCGTACTGGCCCGTCCCTGCAGCTGCCGGCGACCGGCGTGGCGTTCCTGGCGACGGTCCAGATAGACCGGCGGGCCTTCGGCATCTTGCCGGTCTGGGGCGATGAAGCGCACTTCCTCTATCTGGCCGACAACTCCAGCGACGTGATGCTGGACTCGGTGACCGCGCTGTGGATGCGGATGCTGCCCGCCGACGGTATCCCGCTGCCGCACGGCGGCCGCTACCTGCCGCTGATCTCCGCCGACAAGGAGCGGGACATCGCCCGGCTCAGGGCGGCCGCCTCGCTGCTGCCCGCCGGCGACTGGTACCCGCTGTTCGTGCATTTCGACGCGGATAACCAGGTGGTGCTGATGAGCCGCACCGAGCCGCCGGGCGCGGGCACGGTGACGACCGTTGAGGAATCCCTGAACGCTGACCAGCTCGCGGAGCGTATCCGCGGCCTGGACGACTGGGCCGGCCGGCCGATCCTGCTGCTCGGCGGCGTTTCCCGGACCTACGCCACCCGGGTGCGCAAGCTGCTGGGCATCGATCAGGTCCGCGACCTGGACGGCATGCTGCAAGACGGCGCAGGCAACCTGGGCCGCCGGTTCGGACTAGACGCCGCGGGTGATCCTGATCTGGGTACTCTGCGGCAAGGCAACTTCGTCTGGGACCCAGCCGATGGCAGTGACTCGGTGCTGCTGGGCGGTGACTTCGGCCGGGTAATGCACGCCGAGCTGCCCCCTCGGCTGCGTGCCCCCGCCGGTTCCCCCAGCCCGGGCGTCGCGGTCCCGGAACGTCCCGTGGGCTGGGTGGCGACCAGCACCGCTCCCCGCCAGCCCGCCGCAGTCGGGCCTGGCACTGGGCTGGTGCGGGATCTGGGCGGCGGGCTGGAGGCCCAGCTGCGCAGCACGGAGACGGGCTGGGCAGTGGGGATCCGTCGCCGGGGCGCCAGCATTGAGCTGCCGTCTGACCTGCCCCGCCTGCCGGGATACGTCACGGTGGCGGCCCAGTCGGGCTTGGGCCAGGACGAACTGGCGCTGGCGATGGACCAGCTCGGCACCCTGCGGGAGTTCGAGGGCCAGCGCGGTGCGCTGCTGATGATAGGCGGAGCAGCGGGCCATGGCCCCGACAGCCTAGCTCACCGGCTGCAAATACGCGCCCAGCGGGCAGTCCCTAGCGGGCTGGCCGGCCCCCAGATCATCGCCCCCGGCGAGGTGGCCGAGGACGGGGAGATCCAGTGGTGGCGGTTTGCCCCGAACACCGAGCCGGAGCCGCACACCTTCGCCGAGCTCGAGGCCGACATGTCGCTGGCAACCGCTCAGGATGAGTCAGAGCCAGACCGCGATCAGGCACAGTCGCCTGTGAGCCCGGCGGTGGTGCCGGCCAGCCCTGGTGCTGCCAGCCGTCCGCGGGTGACCCAGGCCGGGCCGTTGCCGGCGCATGTCGTCCCGGTCGGGGTGCGGTCCCGGCCGCTTCCTCCGGTCGAGGCCATCCCGGCCGATCCGGTTGCCGAACTGGACCACGGCATCGGCGGTGATGTGCTGCTGCCCGGGCCTACCCCGTCTCCGGCCAGTCCCGGGACCGGCAGCCTCCCCTTGCGGCGGCCAGCTCCGGGGGTCGGCCGCCGGGTGAAAGTCAACAGCAGGGAGCTCATCGCCTACATCGTCGTGCGGCCCGCGCCGGGCGCGGCATACCGGTCCGGCGACCTGCGGTCGGGTAACCAGAAGCTGGCGCTGCCCGCTGAGGGCTTCTTCCGCGCACGACCCCGCCTTCCCCGGGCCGAGAGAGCCGACGAGGGCAGCATCGCGCTGAAGATCACCATCCCCCCTGGTGCGGCGATCTTGCCGCGGGCCACCGGCGCCCTGGAACAGGGCCAGGAGCTGGCCGACCCGGCAGATGAGGAGCAGGTGTGGCTGCCGCCGAACACGCTCGCCCGGGTGCGTGCCGATGAGACCCTCACTCCCGGACAGCACCTGGCTACCCGGCTGGACGGCGACCTGGCCCGCTACACCGACGGGGTGCCGCAGCACGGCTCGGCGCAGGTCCAGGCGCCGGCCGGGGCATGGACCGATGACGAGATCGACACTTACTTCCTGGCTGCCGGGGAGCAGATACCGGCGGGCTGGTGGTTCTACCATCCCGATCATCAGCAGCCCCTGCACGACCACCAGCAGGCCCTGCAGGCAGTCGACTCCGCCCAGACCTTCACCCGGCGCCCGGCCGGCACCGAGCTGCCCGCTGCCCGCACCCGGCTGCAAGCCGCCCGTGCCGCGCTGCCCGACGCCGCCGTGCATGCTCGCACCAGCGCCCACCACATCCCCGCTGGCGACGGTGAGACCGTGCTGGTTTACCACACCACCGCCGATGGCACGCCAGTCATCGGCGGACGGCCGGTCAGCCAGGAGGTCTTCACCCGGATACTGGCCCGGCTCGCCGCCCGAGACCCGGCCCTCGGCCGGCTTCCCCGGATGGTCCCGGTCGCGATGGACCCGGAACACCAGCCCACCAGCAGCAACCTGGCCTACCACCAGGCCGTGGCCCGGCTCAGCGGCCGGCCGCTGATCACCCCCGAAGGACCAGCTCGCATCGGCGGTGCTGACCTGCTCGACGGTACCCTCGTCGCCGATCCAGCCCCGGGCACTACACGCCGGACAGGCCGCTGGATACTCATCAGCCCCAACGGCCGCCTCGGGGAACTGTCCATGTCCCCCGACCCCCTGCCCGTCACCTCACCCAGGGTCACCGGCCCGCGGCCGCGGGACCAAGACACCCTCCACGTGCCGCTGGAAGAACCCCGCCCGGGCTCGTCGCGGCCAGCCAGCGGCGGTGGCGGGGCCGGGTTGATGAGGAATGTGGTGCTGGCTCCGCTTACTGAAGAAGGGTTCACCGGTCACGGTGGCGGGCGGGTGCAGTCAGATGATGGTTCCAGTGCTGAGGAGGCCGCCGGGCAGCCGGTGCTGATGGAGGCGGTACCGGCCACAGACCCGCTGCACGATCCGCTGAAGGCGGTGCTAGCAGGGCAGCGGTTCGATGGGTACAGCCAGGTGGAGGTGGGCCCGTACGAGGCCGTGCCGATTTTTCAGGCTGCGGAGGGGCGGAGCGTCGCGGAGCTGCTGGCCATGATCCTGGGTCCGCGGGACACGGTCGCCCCGGCGGAGTGGCAGCGGGGTGATGTCTGGCTGCGCCGGGTGCTGCGCACCGGGGAACTGGCGCAACTGTCTCAGCGCTACCGCCAGGGCAACTGGAACGCCGATCAGACCGTGGCGCAGCTGGGCGAGTTGCTGCGAGGCCTGGCCCAGGGGCCTGGCTGGGAAGAAATGGTGGACCTGCTCTACCACCTGGATAAAGACCAGCGGTTCCGGTTGTTCAAGGGCACCCGCCTGCTGGCGGACCTGGATGCGGCGCTGGGCCAGCGGCGCCAGGTCTTCGAGGATTTCCTGGATGACGAGGAGGACGGGTTCACAGGCGGGCGGGCAGCTCTCGAACGTGACGTGGTGGACCCGCGGGGACATGAGGCCAGGGAGTTCCGCCCGGGCGACATCCGGGACGTCATCGCTCCTGATGGCGGTCTGGAGTGGCTGGCCGATCTGGAACTGGCCGATCCGCTGACCATCGACCAGATCCTTGAGATCCGCCAGCTGGCCGGGGACAACGATCCGTACGACATCATCAATGATCTGGACCGGTACCCGCCGATCCAGGCCAGTCGAGGAGAGCGCTACCTCACAATGGTGCTCGATGCGGCCGCATACCTTACTGGCGAGATCGACTACTCCCTGAACGAGCTGCACACCATGATCACCTGGCTGGCGCCTCCGGGGCCGGCTCAGGTCGTGGTGATGGAGGTACTAGAGGACCGGGACAACGAGGAACTGGGCAGGCTGTTCACGCGCACCGGCCTGCTGGAGACGCTGGACCGGGCGTTCCCGGCCGGTACTGCGGGAAGGCCCGCGCACCCGCTGCGCGACCGGTACGACAAGTTCCTGGAGGACCGGTTCGTGGGCGGCCGGGCCGCCTTGCACGGCGGATTCGTGCAGCCGAAGGGACACGCGGTGGGTTCCCCCGGCTGGCTCGACGACGGGCTGTCCGGTCTGGGCACCACCGATGTCCCGGATATCGCCCAGCTGATGGTGATCGCTCGGCTGCAGGCGAGCGCGCCGGAGGGTGACCTCACCCGCCTGCGGCCAGGGCTGTCACCGCGGAATCGCAAGCAGCTCCACGATTGGCTACGCGGGCCGGTCAGGAAGGCAGCCGTCCAGCGGAAGCAGGACTACTTCTCCGGAGAGGCCCGGCACTACCTGACGCCTGATCAGCAGGAGCACCTGTTGCGGCTCCTGCTGATCGGGCAGCCGCGAGAGCGCTGGCAGGACGAGGTAGAGGCGCTGGGAATGCTGGCGCGCGGCACCAGCGACCCGCGCAACTTGTTCGACAACGGGGGACGGTTCCTGGAAGCGGTCCGGCGTGCCGCTGTGTGGCTGGACGACGACGATGAACGCCGCGAGGACCTGGACAGGTTCTTTGACGAGGCGTTCGAGGGTGGCCGGGACGCGGCGGAAGGCGGTGCCGAGCCCCGGGCCCGCCCGGGCAGGCAGTTCCGGCTGAGCATGCTGGACCCGGAGGGCCACATCCCCGGCCTGGCCAGCCTGGAGCTGACCGATCAGCTGACCGGACAGCGAGCCATTGAGCTGGACGACAAGCTGCCCCAGCTGAACGGCGACGGTGATGCCGGGCTGCCGCCCGGGATGGAGTCCCTGCCCGTGATCGAGCAGTCGCACTACCGCTCGTGGCGCCAGGACCTGAGCACGGCGGCTTCGCTGGTCCGCGAGGCGGAGGCAGGGCTGGCCACGCTGGGCGTCCGCGACCGTGCAGTACTGATCGATGATCTGCTGCCTACGCTGGCTCAGCACGAGGCGCTGAAGCTGCTGGCCGCCGTGCGGGCGGAAGACCGGTTCACGATCGTTTTTGACTACGGCCTGCGCCAGCGGCTGCACGACAATGTCACCGATCCCTGGCTGCGGGCCTTGCTGGATGAACTGGGCCTGCCCCTGGTAGGTCAGCAGAATACCGACAATGTCCTGGCTCCGGGCCCGGGCAGCCCGGAGCCGCTAGACCTGGGCGATCCGGAAGACGACAGCCCCGCGGGAGAACCGCACTGGTCGACCGACGGCACCGGCGGGCTGCTCTCGCATCCGGGTACCCGGCAGGCAGCGGAGCCGGAGGCGCTGCCAGCGGAGACCGGGGCCCAGCACGGCATTGAGCCGGCCGGTCCGGGAGAGGACCGGATTGAGCCGGCGGGTCCGGGGCAGGAGCGGCAGCGGCGGGAGCCGGGTTCTGGCGGGGGGCGTGCTGGCGGGGCGGCTGAGCGGGTGGCTGCGGCTGCCGGGTGGTGGCAGGTGCTGGACCTGTGGCAGCAGGAGGCGCTGCTGGAACGCAAGGGCAGGCCGCTGCAGCCGGTGCCGGTGCCGGGCAAGGAGCCGGGCGAGGGGGGCATGCCTGATCCGTTGGGGGCGGCGGCGGTGGCCGCGGCGAAGGCCGGGCAGCCGTTCCGGGCCGAGGGGCGGGATCTATCGGGTGAGGCGGACGGGGATGTGCTGCGGGACCGGCTGTGGCAGACGGCTGGCTTGTCGGGTGAGCAGCTGGCGGCGCTGGGCGAGGAGCCGGGGGTGCGGGAGGCGGACCTGGCCAAGCTAGCGCTGGCCGCGGACCTGGACGGTCGCAAGATCGACGTGATGCTGGAGGACGGCAGCATCACGCACCTCGGCCCGGCCGAGGCCACGCGATCTACCACCCTGCTGGTCATCCGCGTCCCGGACGGCAGCTGGCTGGCCACCGAGGAGCCACCGGGCCTCAGCGCCGGCGCCGGACCCGACGCGGACGATGGTTCTGGTGCCGGGCAAGCGGCAGCGCAGGCGCAGCCGCAGGAGGAGGACGAGCCCGTGGCTGGGCTGGCCGCGCCTCCGGTGTATGAGGCGGTGTCGATGGAGTATGTGGCCGGCGGGCTGAACTTTGTCCCAAGTGCTCAGGGAGCGGTGCTGTTCGCGGCGCCGGAGCTGGTGACGGGGCGGTCGGGAGGGCGGGATGTGCGGGGGTTGCACGGGAGACCGAAAGTCAACAAGGAGACGATGGAGCTGGTGGTGTGGTCGCCGTCGCGGACGGCTGACGGGTGGGTCAAGCGGGATCGGGATCATCTGCTGGGTTTCACCGATCCGGCTAAGGCGGTAGCGGCGGCCGGGCGTGATGGAGGGTATCTGCTTCGGGTGGAGGTGCCGGCGGAGCAGACGGTCGCACTGGGCGTGAAGGGGCCGCTGTTCTCGCTGCCTGACGCGGTGCGCAATGCTGAGGCGGGGACATTCCTGCTGCCCGCCAAAGCGCTTCATGGCATGCAGGTCACGGGTGCTTATGATGTCGGCGCGGGCGGGCGGCTGACGGCTGGTTACCGTGCTTTGACACCGCAGCCGCCGCAGATGTGGGAGGTGCCGCTGCATCAGGCGGCCAGCCTGGCTGCTGATGAGTACACTGCGGCGATTCTCGCGCTGCCCCCGGCGGTGGTCCGCATGCTGGGTATGACCGCTGAGCAACTGCGTGATCAGGTCAGGCAACTCGCGGCGTTCGCGCTCGGCCCGTGGAAGCTGGGTGAGGAGCCTGCCGGGGAGGCGGAGGCCTGGCTGGATAGCCATGTGCGGGAGGTGTTCGAGGACCCGCGGGTCCGCGACCTGCTGACCGCCATCGCGCGCGATCTGGGCAACATCCCCGATGAAGATCACCCGATGCTGGTGTCGGTGCTCCGCGACCTGCTGCTGGGCACCGCGCTGGTGCCTACCCGGAACTTCCAGGTCGACGGGCGTGACGTCCGGCTGACCATCGGCATGTTCTATCCCGACCTGTTCGTCCGCCACCTCAACATGATCGCGCAGTGGGTCGGCATCGGCAGCAACCCGGTGGAGGGGTGGCGCGGGCTGGAGTCGGGGACGCGGAAGAAGTATCTGGGACGGTTGGAGTACTGGCCTGGCCTGAGGATGGGTGCGCGGCTGGCCCGGCTGGCCGCGCTCAACCTGGATTACAGCAGCAAAGACGCCATGCCAGCGCTGATCGATGACTTCGATTTCCGGAGACTGGTAAGCGGGCACCCGACGCTGCTGGCCGCGGCCTTGTTCGCGACTAGCCTCCCGGCGGACGTCTTGGGCATCTCCGGCGCGGCCAGCACGAACCAGCAGCTCGGAACCCGGCTGCCGACCATCGTCGGGCTGCTGCGGGCAGGCGCGCAGCTGGCCAGCCACGTCGCCCGCGTCGTCGGCGACCAGCCCGGGTCGGCGGCCGAGCAGGCCCGCGCCGCCTTCGACGGCATCCGGAAAGACGCGGCATACCTTCCTGGCGTGTTTTACAAAGACCGGGAGGAAGGCATCGAGCAGTTGCTGAAGCTGACCGGCCGGTGGGCCGAGCAGAT
Organism: Streptosporangiaceae bacterium; assembly: GCA_050012355.1. Taxonomy (GTDB): domain Bacteria; phylum Actinomycetota; class Actinomycetes; order Streptosporangiales; family Streptosporangiaceae; genus JBEKHI01. The sequence goes on from JBEKHI010000058.1 coordinate 16,137, forward strand.
GCAGGGGCTTTATCTCGCCCTCGCCAGCCGCCGCGTCCGTCGCCAGAGCGACATCGATGAGTACCGCCAGGCGTTCGACCTCGTGATACCGGGAGACCTGCCGTGGCTCACGGTGGGCCTGGGCCGTCGCTGGGAGGAGGTCAGGGCGCCGGATACACGTACCCAGGCGGAGCTGTGGGAGAAGATCCGGCGGCAAGGCGGTGCCGTGGCCCGCCCTGTCCCGGGTCCGGGGCCGTTTATGCTCGTGCAGGCGATCCAGCCGCCCGGTGGCCCCCGGGAGTTCACGGTCACCGATCAGGACGGCGCTCAGCAACGCGTCCGGGTCGGCGAATTGACCGGCGACTGGCAGGTCGAGATCCCGGGCGAGCCCTACCGGCTGCGGTATGACCCGCCGTATCGCCTCGGTGAGCGGCGGTCGGCCGCGTATGTGTCGCTCGGGGCAGAGGCGGGGAGCGCGGCGGATCGCCCGCGGGGTTCTGCCAGGCTCGAGCCGGAGCATATCTGGCAGGCACAGAGGGGGGCGCGGGGCAACGATGAGGCGCTCCGCGCATTGAGCGGCGTGTACAAGGTCACGGACTGGGTGGTCAGCCAGCTGCCCGGTCTGCTCGCTAGGCCCGGTCTGCTTCCCGGATCCGGGCTCGCCCAACTGCCGGTGGCCCCGTCCGCGTTCAGCTTCTTCGACGCGCTGGCGCGCTCTATGCCCCAGGAACGGCTGGATGAGGTGCCACGCCAGCCGGCGGCGGCCGGGGTGCCGGACGAGGAGGTGGCCGCCAGGGCGCTGAGCCATCAGGTGGCCGCCGCCCTGGCACGCCAGGCCGTTAGCATCCGCAGACAGTCGGCCAGGCCGGGGGCACCCGATCCCGACCTGCTGGACGAGCTGGCCGGCATGTTGGAGGAGGGCCGGGCCTGGCCTGCCGACCCTGAGCATGTCAGGTTGATCGTGCAGGCCGCCGCGGATGAGTTCGGGCCGATCACGCTGCTGACCCCGCACGCGGACGATGACAGTGGCCGGATCCCGTACAGAAGCGCCCGAGGGGGGCGGCGGGCGTACCTGATCTGGGTTGGCCGTCACTTCGAGGGGACTAGGCCACTGCGCTCGCGGGAGAGCGCCGCGCCCGCGCCGGCGTCCACCGCGACCCGGCAGGAGGCAGATACGCTGCAGATCGAAGGCACAACGATGCAGGAGAGCCTCGAGAAGGCCTACCGGCTGGCGGGTGCGCAGCTTCGGCACGTCGAGGACCAAGCGGCACTGTGGCTGATCCAGCTGGATGCCATCGTTGATGAGTTCTTCTTCTTGCACCAAACGCCGCCGACGCCGCGGCGCAACGCGGTGCTGAGCGAGTATGTCGAATGGGTACGGCGGATTCATGACGAGGCGCGGCAGCAGCCCTGGTGGACCGAGCCGCCGCCGCCCGAGGCGCCGCTCTTCACGCTGCCGCTGCCGCGGGAGGCATCGTCCGGTACGGCGGGCAGGGCGGCGGGCGCGGACATCCCGGAGTTGCTGCGGTCGCGGCGGCTGCGCAAGACGGTGCGGGATGGTGGGGTGGCGGTTCCCGGGCTGCAAGCCGATAGCCCGGCCGAGCTGGAGCGTGACCGCGACGCCTACATCCGCGCGTTCTGGAATCTGCGGCCCGTGGTGATCGCGGGGGCCGCCGGGAGGCGCAAGCCCGACATGCCGGCATACATCCCGATGGCCGAGTTTGAGCAGCAGGTCCGGCTGCAGGAACGGCAGCCGGGCCTGCTGACCCGGGACTGGGTGGATGACAAGCTCGGCGCCGCGTACGTGGAGCTGGCGAAGCTGGTCGCCGAGACGCCGTGGCTGTGGCAGGACGCCGGGGAACAGCCGGAGGAGCGGCTGGCGGCATCGCCGGAGCCGGGCCAGTGGGAGTGGGCGCGGCTCGGGGCGGGCAGCGACGAGCCCGCGTTCGAGGGGCTGCTCGGCGCTCGGGAGTTCGTGGACTGGGGGGCCAGCGGCCTGCCCGGCCTGCTCGCCGAGCTCCGGCTGGCCCGCGAACAGGTGGACCCGTCCCCGGTCAGCGCCTTCGTCGCGCTGGCGGCGGCCATCGGATACTCACCGTCGGCCAGCGCCCGGGCGGAACGGGTGCTGGGCAAGCCGGTGACCGAGGCCGCGCTGCGTCAGCACCTGGCCGGTGAGCTGGAGAGCCGGGCCGGGGCGGGGGCGGCCGATGCCGGACTGCTGAGGGAGCTGGCCACGGTGCTGCGGGCTGGCCTGGCCTGGCCGGCCGAGCACGCGGAGCTGATCCTGCGGATCGCGGCGGAGACGTTCGGGCCGATCAGGCTGCTGACCTACCGGGCCGATAAGCACCTGATCGACCTGGCCGGCCCGGCTGGCAGCCCAGACCGGGTATCCCTGATCTGGGCTGGCGGGCATTTCGAGGTGGCCAGGCCACTGCCCGCCGCCACGGCCGCGACCGGCCAGGAGAAAGCCATTCTGCAGACCGAGGCCGGTCGGCTGAGCCAGGAGTTCGATACCTCGCGTGCGCAGGCCGAGGCGCTGATCGGTAGCCTTGCACCGGACCGGGCGCACTCGTTCCGTCTCCAGATCACCGCCATCGCGAACCAGATCCAGAACCTGCTCACTCAGGAGCCGGCACGGCGGCGCAACGCCCGGATAGCCGAATACACCGCGGCCCTGCGTCGGCTGGGCGACCAAGCCCGGCAGCCGGACTGGTGGCAACCCGCACCACAGCCAGCCACCAGCACCGGCGGTCCCGGCGTAACCACCAAACACGTGGTGCTGGCTCCCCATGACGGGTACGCCGGCGCAGGCTACGGACGATTGGTGGAGTCGGACGAGTCCTCGGCCACCATGCTCGCGAGGCCGTGGCAGGGTGATTCCAGTGGTGCGCGGGAGTTGCTGGCTGATGAGTCGTGGCTGCATCACCGGGGGCCGGTTGTGCCGGAGGATGGTGCCGGCGGTCCGGTGGGGGTGGAGTGGTTTGATCCGGTGCCGCGGCGGGAGCCGGTGTCGCGGGCGGTGCTGGACGCGGCGCGGGACGGGGCGTTGTACCGGCGGGTGACGGCTGAGCGGGCTGATGCGAAGATCGCGGGCCGGGGCGGCCGGGCGGCGCGGTGGGTGACCGGGGCGGACGGGAGGAACCGTCCGGGGATCGGGCGGGTGCGGCAGCTGATCCGCTATGAGGTGCGGCGGATGGAGGTGGAACCGGGCCGGTGGGTGCGGGAGTTCACCATCCGGTATGACCCGCACATCGGGCGGGGGCTGCGGCCGAAGGTGCGGGCACAGGCCCGGGAGCTGGCCGCCGGGCAGGGCCTGGACTGGGCCGGGCTGGACACGGCGCGGCGGGCGGAGCTGCTGGCGCGGGCCCGCCAGGACATCACCGGCAAGGTGGCGGCCAGGCTGCAAGACGGTCTTGACGCGATCGTCAACCAGGGATACCGGCTGCCGGGCGGGGATGAGCTGCATGTGCGGGCGGAGTTCACCGGCCAGCCCGGGGTGACCGGCCCGGCGCATCTGCGGGTGGCGCTGCGGCCGGCCAGGCCGGGGACCACCGCCGGGTCAGGGACCACGCAGACCGGGTGGACGGAGGATGCCAGCGTCGAGGAACTGGTGCACGAGGCGCTGCATCCGCTGGGCCTGGTCGATGAGGCCCCCGATAAGGCCCGGGTGCTGCTGGCCGGGGAACCGGGTGAGTTCCGGCAGGTCGCCGGTGATGATGGCGGGATCATGGACCTGCGGGTGGTCCGCGGCCGCGGCCGTACCGGCCGGTGGCTGCCCCGGTATGCCTGGCGGCTGGCCCGCGACGACTCCGGCTACGCCCGTGACCTGCCGCCGACCCCCTACCAGTTCAACCCGAGCGACCCCGGGAACGCCGCCCAGGTAGCCGCTGAAGACCGGCTGCACGCCGCCCAGGACAGGCTGCATGAGCGCCTGACCGATGACGACCTCGCCGAGCCCACCGTCCCGGTACCACCGCAAGGGACAGGACCGGCCGAATCGCGGACCGGGCCCGATGAGGAGGAGGAGTTCGGCGGGCCTGTGCGGACGGAGACTGTCCTTTCGCAGACGGAGACTCTCGTATCGGGGCGGGAGGAGTTCGGCGGGCCTGTGCGGAGGGAGACGGTTCTTTCGCAGACGGAGACTCTCGTGTCGGAGGGGGAAGATGAGTCTGCGATTGTGCCTGATTCGAGCGGCAGGGGCGTGGGGGCCGCGAGTACGAAGTGGAAGGGGAAGGCTCCGGCCGGGCCGGATGACCAGGATCAGCCTGTCGAGGTCCGCCAGGCGCGGCTGCGGTCGCTGATCGGGGTGCTGGCGGTTACCGGGGAGCGGCTGCTTGATGGCGTGGATGATGCGCGGCCGATGCGGGATATCTTCGCGCGCCTTATTACGGAGCTGGACATGCTGGCGGGGGGGAGTAATTCGGCTGGCCAGCTGGATCTGCTGAACGCGGTGGTCGGGGCGCAGATTGCGGGGCTGGAAATGCTGCGGCTTGAGCGGCTGCGGCGGGGTTTGCCGTCAGCAGAGACTGGCCGTCCGCAGTGGTATACGGACCTACTCGGGCGTGCGGAGCTGCTGGTGCCGCTGCTGGGGGTGCTGCCCGACAAGCCGGGGCGGATGCCGGCGCGCGATGGCGCGGGCACGGTGGATGTCGGGGAGGATCAGACGCTGCTGAAGATGCGGGAGCGGCTTGCGAACGCGGTGGAGGACGTCTGGCGGGAGTATTACGTGGCCGCGGCCCGGACCGTGGCGGCGGATGATGGCGCCGCGGTTCCGGACAGCGCGGCGCTCTCGCTGGCGATCACTGATGGTGATCCGCTGGCGGCTTATCCCAGTAGTGGCGAGGCGGGGCTAGCTGCCACGAAGCTGCAAGAGGCGCGCTATCAGCTTGAGCGCTTGGTGATCGAGATCGAGAAGCTGGTCAGCGCGCTCCCGGATACCCCGCTTAATCAGTTCCCCGGGCTGCCGCCCGCAGGGGCGAATCCTAAGGAACTTCCCGAGCCTGACGAGCTCCTGCAGAGGTTCGACCCGCCACCTTACCTGGCCGCGGCTGAGCCTGCGCTGGGCACCGACAACGTGGTGGATATTTCCCCAAGGGTCATCGAAGAGGTCCGTCGGCAGGTGCGGGCAGCGTTGCCGGAGCGGATGAAGAACACCCGGGCGAAGCGGGCGCGGATCAATGCGCTGATCGAGCACGGGATCCACCGCGATGAGCTGCTGCGTATCGCCCCGGAGGTGATCGGCACCTGGGACGTGGTCAACATCTACGGGGAGCAGGTGGAGGTCCGGCTGTGGCCGCTGGAAGGCAGGCAGATCTCGAACTCCATCTCGATGCGGCCGAAGACCTCGGAGAACCTGCGGAACTCCCTGGGCTCGTCGCGTGACCGCGGACATCTCACCACCAGCCCCCTCAGCATGGGCTATATGCACGATACCGTCCGCGGCGGCTACCCGGTCGAGATGACTGGCACCGAGATGTACGCCGGGCTAGCGGCGCTGGTGTGGTCGGAGCACAGCGAGGTGTTCAGCAGCCGGATGCTGACCACGACCGAAGTGACGATCAAGAACTCCAGCTACTCGAGTTACCTGTTCAGCTACACGGCGCGGGTGGAAGTGCGGCGGGTGGGGTCTGTCAAGCCGGTCGCGGCCGTACCGCGGGAGTTCCCTGACGGGTTGCGGATCGTGTCTGGGCGGGAGTCGTTGCCGCCGTGGCGAGACAAGCAGGGCATTCCGGATCCGGAGGCGCTGGCGGTGTCGCGGGCTGAGCATGACTCGAATGCCAGCCCGATACCGGTGCGGAATCGGGACCAGCGATACCAACTGCCGGACAACTCCGGGATCGAGGCGCTGAACGCGGCGGCCGAGATCCGCGAGGAGATCCGGCGGTACGCCGGGAAGCTCGCGCCGGTGGGTTCGGACGCCCGTCGGCAGCTGGATAAGCACCTGACGATGCGGGCGCTGAAAGAGCTAGTGAAGAAGAAAGCGTCCACGGTGCGGGGTGCGGAGATCCGGTTCGGCGGACACTCGCTGGTATTTCACGTGGACCTGTACCCGGAGCGGGTGCGGGTGCCGCGGGACACCGGGACCTGGATGGACGTGGATGACCGGGAGTCCCGCAGTTACGGGGTTACACATAGCGTCGAGGACGGGCTGAACATCCCGCCGTTGCTGTTTGGCGTGCCGACGAACCTGCTGAGGCTGGACTGGCTGGTGTTGTGGCTGTTCGCGTCGTCGACGGTGGACGCGGACTTTTCCAGGTCCGGCCCGGGCATGGCGACAAGGCGGGCGGTCGGCATCCGGCATACGGGCGAGCCAACCAGCGTCATCGAGTTCCGGGGCACGCTGCGGATGAGCATGTCCGGCCGGTCTGCCCCGGCTTACCGGCCCCATCCGTTGCGAGGCCATGTATTCGCCCGGCTGCTGACCAGGGATGTCCGAGGCAGTGATGTCCGGGATGGGTTGGCGGACATACCGCTGGCGCCGGATGATCCAGGCGGGAAGAATAATCCGGCACCGACGGTCCGGGTGCCGGACAACATGTGGGCCAGCTCGCTGGTCCGGTTGTCGAGGCTGGACGGCGGGGACCGCGCCCATGAGCAGGCAGTGGCCATCCTGCAGGAGCATTTCCCGGGATTCCTGCCCCGGCCGGGGGGCGGCGACGGCATGATCCGGTTCCTGCCCGGCTGGCTTGAATGGCTTAACTGGGCGAACAAGTTCGCCCAGCAGAATGAGCAGAAGCTGCGGGTGTTCGCGGACGAGTTGCGGGAGAACGTCCGCACGGCGCGCGGGGAGGACGGGTATATCGTCCGGGTCAAGAAAGCTGACAGGTTCGGGTTCCGGAAGAATGTCGCGAAGGTCTATGCCTTTGTGCGGCCCGGGCACTTCAACCACGCGGGGGAATGGGTATCGACCAGGCCAAAGCAGGTGGCCTGGATGCCGGACACCGAGCTGGACGCGTTTTACAAGGAGGAGCAGGAGATTGGCGCCTCATGGTCGCGGACGTACGGGACCTTCGTCGGCCCGCAGGTGGTCGTGGGGATCGGTCAGTCGGCCAGGAACGGCTTTGGCGGGGTGGAGGTACGGCCGCTAGCGCACGGTCGGTGGGCGGTGGTCACCGGCGCCTACGCCGGGCTGGTGGCCTCGACGGAGCACGGGTTCACCATCGATGACCTCTTCGCGTTCGGCGGGCGGGACACCTTGTTCATCATGGTGGAAGAGGAACTGGACAAGCCGGTAAGCACGGAGCGGCACTCATCAAGGTGGTGGGAGATTCCCGGCGTGCTGCTGACCGTGATCCACATCGCGCTGCTTGTGGTGATGGCCTGGGAGCTGTCGCTGGCTGAGGCGCTGGCGATTCTGAGCCCGCAGGTGATGCACCTGCTCGGCCCGCGCATGTTGGGCTGGGCCGGCGGCACCGCCGTTCCGGTGGAGGAATTCACCGGGACGGTCCCCCGGCCGGTGAACGGGCCGGAGCATCCCATGCGGCCAGTCGTCCAGGAGGTGGATGAGGCGCAGGTGATCTCCGCCATCGAGTCCAAGCCGGGCAGCGAGTCGCTGCGCAGTCGCGTCGCGGGCCCCGGCACTGCCCCGCGTGCCGAGCACACAGGCGACCTGGGGGAGACGGGTGACCTGAAGGAGACGGGCGGTCGTCTGCGGGACGAGGGCGACCTGAAGGAGACAGGCGGTCGTTTGCGGGACACGGCGAGCCTGGCGGAGACGGATGGTACGGACGATGTGGTCATCCGGATGCCGGTGCCGCCGTTGCCCGGGCCGGGCCCTGGCCGTCGTGTCCTGGCGCCCCCGATCCCCGCCGTCTACGAGGTGATCCTGCCCGCCAGCATAACGTCCAAGCAGGTCATCGAGCCCGACGGCACAGAGAAATGGGTTGCTTACGATACCGGGCGCATGGGGTCCGAGCCGCTGAAGTTCATCGCTACCGATGACAAGAAATTCCCTCCGCATCTTTTCCTGGAACCTCAGGGCGACGGTGTTCTTTCCGCGATCTGGAGAGAGTTCAGTGCGATGGGATTCACGAACCTTCCGCTGGAGGAGCGGGTGCAGATCGAGAGTGCGGTGGCGGCGGCGATGGGGGCCAGCATGACGCTGCGCGGGGCAGAGAAGCCGGTGCCGATCTGGGAGGGCCGGGTCGCGTATGCGCGCGCGGTGGATAAGGCAGTCACCGGCCACGATATCTGGGGCCAGGTGGCGGCCAAGATGGAGGTGCTCGGGGCGGAGACGATCGGTCTGCCGGAAGCATGGGGTACCTACAATGACTACGGCACTACCGCGGTGATCGGGAAGTTCGAGACGAAAACCGGCTGGCCGCTGGCGGGCTGGAACCCGTTCAAGTCCATCGCGCGGGTTCTCGGGTTCCGGGTCCGGCTCCCGGTTCATCTGGGTCACAAATACCCGGACAACTCCCCCTACAAGGAGCCGTCGACCAATAGCTTGTTCACGGTCGTCGCGCAGCCGACCCAATATCACCGGCGGGAACTGCCGAAGGGAACCGGGTCTGAGATCGCGGTCAGCGTCGAGCGGGGGAGCACGCATATCAGCGTGCTGGCGATAGCTCTGGCCGACGTCCGCTGGACGATCGAGGTGAAGACCTGGCACACCCAGCGCCTGAAGGGCAAACACCAGGAGGAGTCAAGGACGGCGAAAGTCGCCGACACCGGGTTCACAGTGCTTGCTGCCAACGATGCGACACAGCTGGGGCTGATGCCGGAGGGACTGCAGGTCGAACTGGACCAGAGCGTCAAGTACCGGATTCCGGACGGGCAGGAGGACACCTTGGGCAGCGAGGTGGTGTCCTGGCCGCCGGACTTCACGGCCTTCGTGGACGAGGTGCTGGACCAGGTGGAGCGTCAGCTGCGCAGCACCGAGGCGCGGGACCTGGTGGAGCAGGAAATCAGGAAATTCCAGGGCGGGCCCGCGGCGCTCCTGGCGGAGATGAGCAATGGTGGCGCCCCCCTGACGGTGCTTTTCCCGGACAAGTACGCCGTGCCGCTGCCGCGCGGCAAGCACGTGGGGACCCCGGTGATCGCCAACCGGATGATCCGGATAGTGCTGAAGGCCTCGCTAAGCGACCAGAAGTTCATGGGAGTCCTCCCGACCCGGTACCGTCTGCGCTTCCGGGTCGGGATAGAACGGTATACCGAACTGTTCCGCCGGCGGATTTCCCGGCTGACCGCCGACCTGATCCGGTTCTGGAATTACTTCGACATCGGCCACGGCGCGATCAGCGCGCTCTGGAACAACTGGGTCTGGTCGGTGTACGGGCAGACAGCGCGGAAGGAAATGGCAAGCGAGTGGACCGAAGACAGCATCAGTACGGTCAGTGACATACTTCGCAGCACCCCGGGCCATCCCAAAGGCCCGGCCCAGTTCGAGCGCAAGGTCAGGCTCTCGGCCGAGGTGTTCGTCAGCACCGGTCCGGGCGGCACGCTCGACGCCCCGACCCTCGGCGCGACCCAGACCTGGCAGCACTTCACCGTCCCCGAGAGCGACGACACCGCCACCACGGTGATCACCCGCCACGACACTCACACGTTGGACCGGGAAGGTGTCCCGGCCCGGCCCTTCCCGGCCAAGCCTGGCCCGGCCGTCCCGGCCCCGTCGGCCCAGCTCGCGCCGGCGCTGCTCGCTCCCGTCCGGGCCGGCCAGTCGTTCCTGCTCCCGGCCCCGGTCACGTCCGGCGGCCAGCTCCAGCCAGTCCGGCCCGGGGCTACCCGGCTGCCGACGTGGGAGCCGCGGCTGCCGTCGATCACGCTCCAGCGGCTGAACCGCGACGACGACTTCGCCGCCCTGCGACAGGGCTTGGACCTGTCGCCGAATGCGTGGCCGGACCTGCCGGCCAAGGCGCTGGAGGGATTGCTGGCGGAAGCCCAGGCACGTCGACCCGGCCGGCTGGAAGGCCTGAGCGACAAGCTATCCCAGCTGCTGATGCCGCTGGCCACCGCCTACTACACCACGCCGGAGCGAGTGAGCGCGGGATGGCTGAAGTACCTGGCATCTATGCGGAACAGCCTCCACCGGGCGAGCCGCAACATCCCCGCGATGTGGGCCAACTATGTCTCGCAGGCTCCCCCGAGCGCCAGCCTGTACCACCCCCAGAGCCTCCCCTTGGTCCATTCCGATCTGCTCGCGGGCGACACCTTTCTCACCGGCATGCTGACGAAGGGGAAGCTGCTCACCGGGGCAGAGGAGGTGGAGCTCGTGATGCCGGGCCGGGCTCAGTGGCCGACGGTCACCCTGGACATCCTGGCCGACGTGGAGGCAGTGCACGTCACTGGCCGGAAAACCCCCAACCAGATGCTCAGGATCTTCAATGCCACCGCCGACTCCGTAACCAACCAGGTGGTGGTCGCATCGGGGACGCTATGGCAGCACTGGACCCAGATCATCGGCCAGCTCCGCAAGACCCCCCACGACTTCGATAACGGCCTCGGGCCGCTCATCGGCCTCGAGCACGCCGCCTGGGACGCCACCATCGAGGATGCCCGCAGGCGGTACGGGCACAGCATCGGGCTTAAGCGCACTCACCTCGGCATGGCCCAGGTCTTCCTCGGCGTCCGTTACGCCTATGGCGTCAACCCCCACAAGCCGGCGAAGGGGCTGCTGGAACTGTCCCGGTACTGGCCGGGTCCGCGCCAGTACTTCCGCGACGACGAGATCCGCTGGGTCGAGATGTGGGTGCCGGTCACCCAGCTGGAGATCTGGGAGAGGTTCAGCGCCATGCTCGCCGACCGGTCCCGGCCCGCGCCCAAGCCTACGTCCCGGCCGCTCCCAGCACTCCGGCCAGACCGCCCGGCCATCACCCGGCGAGTCGAGCAGCCCGCGTTGCCGGACACTACTGCTCCGGGCACCGAGCTGAATGTCCCCGAGAAGCAGTCTCGTGGTGAGCAGGAGCAGGAGGGTGAGCAGGAGCAGGAGCTTGAGGGGGAAGAGGCCGAGGATGAGGTGGCTGAGAAGGCGCCGGTGCCGGAACTGCCGGAGCAGCCCGTCCAGGACCAGCCTGCCCAGGACGAGTTGGCCGAGGGGCAGGTGGCCGTCCAGGGGCAGAAGACCACACGGGAGCAGGCGGCGCGGACCCGGCAGGAGCAAACTGCGCGGAAGCGGGAGGTTGTGCTGGAACGGGTCCTGGGTGGCGGGGATAGTGCGCGTGGTATAGGGGGCGACCCGGTGAGCGTGCTGCTGTCGGTGACCGCGGGGGCTGTGGGGGTGCGAGAGCGGCTGGCGGCGGTGGTGGTGCTGGACGGGCTGGGGGAGGGGCCGGAGGGGTTGTTCGGCCGGGGCGGGGTGCAGGCTGCGCGGCTGGAGGGGCTGGTGGGTGCGGGTCCGCTGCGGCCGGTGGTGGCGGCGGCGCTGCGGCGGCTGTTCCGGGGCGGCTGGGAGGCGCTGAAGCGGGGGGATGTGCGGTCGCGGCAGGCAGCGGCGGGGGTGTTCGACCCGGACATGCTGACGACGGCGCTGGAGGGCGACCAGCCCGGGCAG
>JBEKHI010000059.1:0-27601 GCA_050012355.1 Streptosporangiaceae bacterium
GGAGGGCACATGTACCCGTTCCAGCTGCGGCTGCCGCTCGCGCCGTACCGGTTCGTCTGGAAGGACGAACCGGCGGCGGACGCGACCAAGCGCGCGACCGATTTGTTCACTGAGGAGGACTACCGGCACACGGACGGCACGCACACCGTGATCCGCGAGTACCGCGCCGACGGTTCGTACCACATCCTGTCCGACCGCGGCGAGATCGAGCTAATCGACAACGCCGCCAACCCGTATGCCCCCGACCCGGTCAGCGTCGTCAGGCTCCCGTGATGCCCCGCACCCACCCCAGCGATGGGCCATCGACAGCCTTGTAGAAGGACCTCAATTCGGCGACATATCCCATATGGGGGCTATGCGCCGTCGCAGACAGGGCCTTGCGGGTTACCGGGACGGGCTTGCGGGTCACAGGGACGGGCTTGCGGGTCACAGGGAGCGGTAGGCGCTGCGGGTGCGCTCGGTGTGCTTGCGGGCGACCAGTGCCGCCCGGTCCTCGTCGCTGGCCACGATCGCGTCGATTAGCTCAGCATGCTCGGCCCACGAGCCAGCGCCGCGCGCGGGCGCGACCAGCCGGTAGTACCAGCGCACCCGGCGGGCGACGATATCCGCCAGGTCCGCGAGCACGGAGTTGCCCGCGATCTCGGCGACCTTCGCGTGGAACGCGTTGTTGGCCGCGACTGCACGGATCACGTCATCACTCCCGGCCGCGGCCTGGCCCTGCTGCCAGATGGCGCGCAGCTTGCCGCCCTTATCCGGGTCGCCGGATCGGGCCGCCAGCCGCGCGGTCTCGCACTCGAGAAGCTCCCGCACATCCAGCAACTCGTTGACCTCTTGGTCGGTGGGAACGTGAACAAAGGCGCCCTGACTGGGGCGCAGATCCACCCAGCCCTCGGCTTCGAGCCGGTGCAGCGCCTCGCGAACCGGCTGCCTGCTAACGGCCAGTTGCCTGGCCAGCTCGGTCTCGACCAGATGCTGTCCGGGGCCCAATTCGGCGTTGACGATCAAGTCGACCAGCGTGTCGTACACCGACTGCCGCAACGGTACGGGGCGTGCCAGCGGCCGGATCATCGCAGGCCCCGACCTAGGCATCCGCGCACCCTCCGTTAAACCGGCGAATGCACTGAGTATACGTCGATTGTATGCAAAGTACAGTCCCCTCACACCTAGTTCCTCGTCGGTGCTGCACTACCCATCGAAGAGTGCGGGTAGTGCAGCACCGACCAGAAACGGTCGGCTGCCGTGCGGGAGTTGATGCCGCACCAACCAGGAAAGCCGACTTACCCGAGGTCGCGGCGGCGGAGGGCGGTCAGGCCGACGGCGGAGGTGGCGGCGAAGACTAGGAGCAGCCATAGGAATGGCGCCGCGGAGACGGCGCCGCCGGGAAGGTGCGGGGCGTGGGTGAACGGCGAGATGTCCAGCACCCAATGGGACAGTGTCAGTGTCTGCCCGAACAGGTCGATGAACGCCACTAGGCCGAGCACGGCCCAGGCCGCGCCCACCGACACCCGGGGCAACAGCCCGAACAACAGCAGCGCGATCCCGGTGACCGCCAGTACCGAGGGCAGCTCGGCCAGTCCGGCACCCGCCAGCTGGCCAACATCGGAACCACCACCGCCGCGCAGTGCGTAGCCGATACCGGTGAAGACGCCCGCGACGACCAGCAGCGCCGCCGAACCAAGCACCGCCATGAGCAACTGGCTGAGCGCCCAACGCGTTCGGGAGGCCCCGGTCACCAGCACCGGTTCGGCGAGTCCGCCGGTCTCCGCCGAACGCAGTCGCAGCACCACCGAGACCGCGTACCCGGCGGCGGCCAAGCCTGCCAGCAGCATCAGCGCGGACAGGTACGCGTCTACGAGCCCGGACTGGCCGCCGAGCTGGGTGAACTCCTTACGCAGGCCCTTCGACCCGCCGAACAGCGAGCCGATGCCGACCCCGGCCGCGCCGCAGACCCAGAACAGCACTAGGTACCCGAACGCCCACCACGCGAGCCCCGCTCGTTCCAGTCGCCACGCCAAGCTCGCGCAATCGCGCAGCCACCGCGGCGCGGCCGGCGGTCCCGGCCGGTCGGGGATCAGGCCCGCGCCTTCATCGCGGCCAGCCGCGAGCCAGTAAGCGACCGCCACGCACCCGACCGCGAGCACCAGCGGAAGGGCAAGCACCCACCAGCGCTCCCCCGCGAACGGCCGCACGAGTCCCACCCAGCCGAGCGGTGACAGCCACGACAACCAGGAGAGCGAACCGGCGTCGCCGACCGCGCGGAGCATGAACTCGACGCCGAGCACGCCGATCGCGATGCCGCGCGCCGTCCGTGCGCCGGACGCGAGCTGCGCGGCGATCGCCGCGACCCCGGCGAACACGAGACCGCACGCCGCGATACCCAGCGCCAGCGCGACCGACCCAGCGGCCGGCAACCCGACCACGGTCAGCACCACCGACAGCAGCACGGCCAGCACCACATTCGCGGTCGCGCCGACCAGCAGCGACGCGGTCAGCGGCGCGCGTCTGTCCACCGCACACGAGGCGACGAGCTCCATCCGCCCGGCATCCTCGTCGGCCCTGGTGTGCCTGATCACGAGGAACACCGACATGAGAGCGGCGAACAGCGCCGCCCAGGCGCCGTACCGCCACGCGCTCAGCGCGCCGATCGAATCGCCGTAGAGCCTGCCGTACAGAAAGCGCAGCGCCGGGTTCCCGCCGGCGCTGCTGACCAGCGACTGACGTGACGCGGCAGTGGGATACAGCTTCTTCAGGGTGTAGGCGGTCGACGTCACGCCGATGAAGATCACGTACACCCAGGCCGGGAGCATGATCCGGTCCCTGCGCAGCGCCAGCCGCGCCAGGATCGTCACGACGGGCTCGCCGAGTACTGCCGCAGGAACAGTTCCTCCAGCGTGGGCGGACGGCAGGTCAGGTTGCGTACCCCGGCCGCGGTGAGCCGGGCCAGCACGTCGTTCAGCGCCGGATGGTCCACCTCGCAGCGCACGTGGGTGCCATCGGCCCGCAGGTCATGGACGCCGGGCAGGTCAGCCAGCGTCACCGGCGCGGCCAGGTCGGCGTCTACCGTGACCCGAGTCAGGTGCCGCAGGTCGGCGAGCGATCCGGTCTCCACGGTGCGACCTGCCCGGATGATCGTCACCCGATCCGCCAGCGCCTCGGCCTCGGAAAGGATGTGGCTGGACAGCAGGACGGTACGGCCCGCGTCGCGCTCGTCGGTGACACAGTCCCGGAAGGTGGCCTCCATGAGCGGATCGAGACCCGAGCTCGGCTCGTCGAGCACCAGCAACTCGACGTCGCTGGCCAGCGCGGCGATGAGCGCTACCTTCTGCCGGTTGCCCTTGGAGTAGGTGCGGGCCTTGCGCCGCGGGTCGAGTTCGAAACGCTCGATGAGTGAGTCGCGCCGTTTTGGTAGCAGACTTCCGCGCAACCGGCCCAGCAGGTCAATGATCTCCCCGCCCGTGAGGGTCGGCCAGAGCGTCACGTCGCCCGGCACGTACGCGAGGCGGCGGTGCAGCGCGACCGCGTCCCGCCAGGGGTCGCCGCCGAGCAGGCTGACCTGGCCGCCACCGGGGCGCAGCAAGCCGAGGAGCACCCGGATGGTGGTGGTCTTGCCGGCGCCGTTGGGTCCGAGGAAGGCGTGCACCTCGCCGGAACGGACGGTCAGGTCGAGTCCGTCCAGCGCGGTCACGCGACCGAAGGCCTTGCGTAGCCCGCGCACCTCGATAGCGTCTGTCATGGGCCTCAGCCTACACAGATTTCACGAATTTGTGAATATCGGAAATCTGTTAGCCTGGGTGCGTGTCGGAGGATGACCCGTTGTTCGGCTACATCGAGCGGTTCACCGCGGTGCTGGTCGCCGCTGGCATGCCGCCGATGGCTTCTCGCGTGTTCGTGGCACTGCTGGTCTCGGACGACGGGCTGACCGCGGCCGAGTTGTCGCAGTCGCTGAGCATCAGCGCCGCCGCCGTGTCGGGAGCGGTGCGGTACCTGACCCCGCTCGGGATGGTGCTGCGTGAGCGGGTACCGGGGTCGCGGCGGGACAAGTACCGAGTGCCCAGCGACGTATGGTCCATCATGCTCCGGACCCGGGATCAGGTCATGAGCCGGTGGGCGGCGATGCTGGGCGAGGGACGCGACCTGGTGGGCGAGGACACGCCCGCCGGACGGCGGCTGACGATGCACACCGAGTTCTTCGAGTTCGTCACCGCCGAACTGGAGGGCGTGCTCGAACGCTGGGAGAAACGTTCCTAGCGGACGCCGCGCGTACCGTAGATCGCCAGGCCGACGATGAAAGCGATGACGTCGACGCCGATGAAGAGGGCAAACGGCCAGACGGGGTCCTTGAGCGCGATCGCGACCATGTAGCCGATCAGGCCGACGATGCCCACTGCCTGCGCGGCGAGCGCCCGTGCCCGCATCCTGAGCAGGGCCTGCCGCTCGTCGACCCGCTGGCCGATCATCGCGCCCGTGTCGCTGTCCCGCCCGCCCCAGATGTAGTAGCCGACCGCCAGGATGACCGCCATTGCCTCGGCGGGGATGGCGGCTCCCCAGCCTCGGCCGACGGCCACCGCGGCGGTCAGGCCAGTGCCGAAAATGATCATGATCGCCGGCACTACCACGCGACCGTGCTTGGCGCTCTTCATGGGCCCACCTCATCCTCCGGGTCAAACATCTTGTCGACCGTCGAGTCGAAGAACCGCGCGATCCGGAATGCCAGCGGCAGCGACGGCGAGTAGCGGCCGCTTTCGATGGAGATCACCGTCTGCCTGGATACACCCAGGGCCGCCGCGATCTCGGCCTGGGAGATTCCCCGCTGGATGCGTTCTTCCCGGACCCGGTTCCGCACGATGTAAAGGTAGCTTTACTATGTTCAAATGTCAAGTTACCTTTACCTGCCCCCGAGAGCAGCGCAAACGTCCGTAGAATCTGGCGTCCCAGCGGCAGGTTCCACGGACGTTTCGCCGGATTACCTCGGGCGCAGACCGTCGATGAGGCGGGTGAGCGTGATGTCCATCTCGTCGCGGATGGCCGCGGGATCGTCGGCCCGGGCAATCGCCAGGCTCGCCTCGGTGAGCATCGCGATCAGCAGCCTGGCCAGCGGGCGGACCGGGACCGGGTCCATGTCGCCAGCAGTGATCGCTCGGGTTAGCCACTCCTCGAGCAGGCTCCGTCCGTAGCGCTCGACCAGTTCATCCCAGGCCTGCTCGCCGAGCACGCGCGGGCCGTCGATGAGCACGATTCGCTGGAAATCGCCGCCGACACACACGTCGAGGAACGCGCTGACGCCATCCCTGATCTCGTCGAGCGCCGAGCCGTCCGACTGCATCTGGTCGTCGGTTAGCCGCCGCGCGACGTCACCCGCCGCGTCCTCCATGACCGCCCGGAACAGGTCGGCTTTGTCGCGGAAGTGGTGATACAGGGCTCCGCGGGTGACCCGGGCCTCGGCGACGATCTGCTCGGTGCCGGTGCCGTCGTAGCCGTCAGCGGCGAACATCCGGCGCGCCACGGCGAGCAGCGCGCCCCTGGTGTCGGAGGCGTGATCCGCGCGGCGGCCTTGCGTTTGCGGGGACATACAGCCATCATGTTACATACAGCGTGTATGTTCAACTCTTGAGGAGGCCGCCCCATGGCGATGCCGTTTCACCTGACGGTCAAGCTCGGCACGTACCTGATGAAGCAGAAAATTCGCGGTGTGGAGAAGTTCCCGCTGCTCGTGGAGCTTGAGCCGCTTTTCGCCTGCAACCTCGCGTGCGGGGGCTGCGGCAAGATCCAGCACCCGGCGTCGATGCTCAAGCAGCGGATGCCAGTTGAGCAGGCACTTGCCGCGGTGGAGGAGTGCGGCGCGCCGATGGTGTCCATCGCCGGCGGCGAGCCGCTGATGCACCCGCAGATCGACGTGATCACCACGGAGCTGCTGAAGCGGAAGAAGTTCGTCGTGCTGTGCACGAACGCGCTGCTGCTGACCAAGCACATGCACAAGTTCAAGCCGAACAAGAACTTCGCGTGGATGGTACACATCGATGGTCTCGGTGAGCGGCACGACGAGGCCGTCTCGAAGAAGGGCGTGTTCGACTTGGCGGTAGACGCGATCCGCGCGGCCAAGGCAGCCGGGTTCGCGGTGTACACCAACACGACGGTCTTCAACACCGACTCGCCGCAGACGGTGATCGACACCCTCGATTACCTGAACGATGAGCTCAAGGTCGACCGGATGGAGATCGCCCCCGGTTACGCCTACGAGAAGGCGCCCGACCAGGACAGGTTCCTCGGGGTCGCGCAGACCAGGGAGCTGTTCAGCAAGGCGTTCGACGGGGGCAGGCGCAAGCACTGGCGGTTCAACCACTCGCAGCTTTACCTGGACTTCCTCGAGGGCAAGCGAGACTTCGCCTGCACTCCGTGGGGAATCCCGTCCTACTCGCTGCTCGGCTGGCAGCGGCCTTGCTACCTGCTCGCCGACGGCTACACGGAGACCTGGCAGGAACTGCTGGACACGACCGACTGGGACTCCTTCGGCCGGGGCAAGGACCCGCGTTGCGACAACTGCATGGCGCACTGCGGTTACGAGCCCACCGCGGTGCTCGCCACCATGGACTCGCTGCGCGAGAGCATGCGAGCCCTCGTCACCCACTTATCCCGGGCGACGAGCCCCCAAGCGCGTCATCTCGCGGATCCACAAGGTCGCCGTCAGGCGGGGCGCGGAACGGAGATAGCTGCGGGCCGCCGCCGAACGGCGGTCCGCGGGCAGTTCGGACAATACGCTCTCCGCCTCCGCCAGCCACCGGCGTCCGGCGGCGGGTGGCATGAGTCGCGATACCAAGGACAGCCGCCGCCAGTGCCGCAGCGGCACGCCGTCGCCATGCGCCAGGCCGATGGCGTCCGAGCGGCTTGCGTCGCGGCGGCTCGCGGTGCGGAACTCGTCGCGGGGCCAGGCGAAGACGACAAGGCCGATAATGGCGACCCAGGACAAGCCGAACCACAGCGGCTGCAAGCCGTGGAGATGACCGCGCCAGAGCGAGGTCCCCAGGCCCCAGATGGCGAAGATGAGCATGGCGCTGAGGCCCGCCCTCTTCCGCCTCGTTGTCTCGCGCGGATCATGAAAGTCCATCATGCGGTCCCGCCTTCCCCCGCGAGGCGGCGCAACGCGGTGCCCACCGGACGCCGCGCACCGGCCAGCGCCGAGCTCGCCTGCACCGCGCCGTTCGCCGTGAACCGGTAGTAGCGGCGGGCCGGGCGTTTCTCCGCATGTGGGTCGATGCTCTCCCAGCGGCTCGCCACCCAGCCCTCGTCCTCTAGGCGCAGCAAGATCGGATACGCGGTTCCCGGCTGCAAGCCGGTCTCTTCGGACAGCTCTAGTCCGTACATCTCCTTGCCGGGATCGCGCAGCATCGCCTGCAGGACGAGCTGCACCTGGAGGGTCAGCCGAAGTGCCATATAAGAACTCTATATAGGGTCAGGCGCCGGGCGCAACTCGCGCCGACGGGTCGTGACGCCCCCAGCGATGGGACATCGATAGCGCTATTCCGCTAGCGATGGGACATCCATGGGCCGCCGGGGAGTCAGTCCGCTGGGGGTCAGTCCGCCGGGGAGTCAGTCCGCCGAGGGAAAGGTGAACTCGCCGCCTAGGTAGCGGAAGACCGGGTCGTCGGGGTCGGGCTCGCCGTGTTCGGCGATGACCTCGGCCGCGTACACCTCGGCGTCGTCACGCGGCTCGTACCCGATGGCTCGCGCCTCGTTCAGTGACACCCAGCCGCCCCGGGTGTTGGCCGACACGCCGAAGATCACCCGGAATCCCGGATCCGGCACGGTGAGGCAGGCCTCGAAGAGGCGGCCAGCGTCATCGGGCGACATCCAGGTGGACAGCATCCGGGTGGTCAGCGGCCGCTCGAAGCAGGAAAGGATGCGCACGCAGATCGCGTCGATCCCGAACCGGTGGTAATACAGCCCCGCCAGTCCCTCACCCGCCACCTTGGAGACCCCGTAGTAGGTGTCGGGCGCGGGAAACTTGTAGTCCGCCACCGGGAACTGCGACCGCGGCGTGAAGCCGACCGCGTGGTTGGAGGATGCGTAGATCACCCGCGGCACCCCGGCGAGGCGAGCCGACTCGAAGACGACGTAGGTGCCGTTGATGTTCACCTCGAGGGTGCTCTCCCAGGACGCCTCGGTCGCCAGCCCGCCTAGGTGGATGACCGCGTCGGCGCCCTGGCAGGCGGCGGTCACCGCGTCCAGGTCCGTCACCGACGCGGTGACGGACTCCTCGCCGGGCCCTGGCTCGATCGGCGCGATGTCCAGCAACCGCAAGGTCCGCCCCGGCTGTGCCAGCCTGGTTCGCAGCATGGAGCCGACGATGCCGGCCGCGCCGGTGATGAGAACGATCGCCATGCGAGTAAACGTAACGTAACGACGGATACGGGCGGTACAGGGGGTCACAACGCGGAGTGGAGGGCCCATCCTCTCCACGGACCCTCCACTCGTTGCGCTGCTACCGGCAGGACGTGACCACGCCCCGCCCGTTATCAGTGCTTGCCGAAATTGTCGAATTCTCCATTTCGCACGCCCCCGATGAACGCGTGCCATTCGTCTGGTGTGAACTGGAGAACCTCGCCATCACGGTGACGGCTATTGCGAACTCCGACCCCACCATCGGTCAGGTTCGCGACTTCGACGCAGTTTCCGTTGGAGAAACTCAGAGAGCTCTTGACCCAGTTAGCACCTGAATCGAGCCCTTGGGGCATATTTCCCACCGTTACTACCTCGCTGATTTGTCGTGTTTACGGATCCTGGACGTGATAATACTTTAAGTAGTTAGCTAACTACTTAAAGTATTATCACTACGTTTAGGCTAGCAGTCTCGGGAGTGCCAAGGTGGCCAGTTTGTCTCATGAGACGCAGCATTTTTGTCTTGGGTGACACAGAAAGCGCCTCTTGAATATCTTTAGACAAATCTGATCTCTCACACAACACTAGTCCCAAACTCCACTCTAGACGATGAAGCAGGTCAGACTGGGGATCGGGAACGAACCACTCAGGTCATATGAATTGCCGATGCACGTGACATGTCACTGGTAATACACGTAACGGAGAATGTCACATTTCATCAGCATCTATCCAGGGCAGCGATAAAGCTTTACAGGGGGCGCTAGGGCCGAGGTCCGCGCCATTGAACCGGGGCGCGAGCGTAGTGACGGCGCGCGGAATCGATGGTCATCGCGGTATACGCGAGCGCGATAAGCGGCAGGGTGGGAGCGCGCAGCGGACTGAGCCGGTAAAACCGGAGCATCGGCAGATAGCTGGCCGTCATCAGCAGCCAGCCGGCGGCGCCCGCCGCGGTGGCGAGCGGGTCGCCAGCGATCGCGCCGTAGCTGGTCGCGGCCGGCGGGATGAGGTAGATCAGGACGAGTCCGGCCACGGTGCCGAGCAGGATCAGCGGGTTGTAGTTCAACTGTGTGTAAGCGGACCTGGCGATCATCTGCCACAGGTCCCGCAGCCCCGGATACGGTCGCTCGCTGGTGATGTCTGTCGTCAGGCCGAGCCAGACGTCGCGACCGGGGCGCTTGACCATCGTCGCGATCGCGACATCGTCGATGAGCGCGTTCTTAACGGGTTCCAGGCCATCCGGCAGCGCGTCGCGGCGGGCCAGCATGCAGCCGCCCGCGGCGGCGGCGGTCCGGTTCCCCGGGTCATTGACCCGGCGGAACGGATAGAGCTGCGCGAAGAAGTACACGAACGCGGGGATCAGCGCACGCTCGTTCTGCGTGCTGGTGCGCAGCCGTACCATCTGCGAGACCAACGCCCGGTCCCCCGCCGAGGCGACGAGCGCGCGCAGCGCACCGGGTTTCCATGCGATGTCCGCGTCGGTGAACAGCACGTACTCGGTGCTGGCGCGGGCAAGCCCTTGCGCCATCGCGTTCACCTTGCCGGCCCAGCCGGGCTCCGGGCCTGAGCTGGTGATCACCGTGGCGCCCAGGTCCTTGGCCACCATCGCGGTGTCGTCGTCGCTGTTGTCGTCGACCACCAGGACGGTGAATTCTGCTGGGTAGTCCTGGTTCACCAGGGTGGGCAGGGTGCCGGGGAGAGTGGTGGCCTCGTTTCGCGCCGGGACGATGGCGGTGACCGATGGCCAGGCCCCTTTGATCTCTCCGCGCTGCGGCGGAAGGCGCTGATCCGTCCGCCAGAAGCCCCCGTGCAACGTCACGAGGCAGACCCAGACGATGAGGCTCAGGACGGCAACCGCTCCCACGGGTGGAGATTAGCACCAGTAAGCCCACAAGCCATGTTGCAGGTGTGACGGGTGGAGCGTTTGTGGCCACGGCCCGCGGGCCCCTTTGCTGGTTGGTGTGGCACCAACCAGCCTCTTTGCTGGTTGGTGCCACATTCACCAGGAACGGTCTCCGCTACCGGCAGGAACCGGCCAGTTCGCGCTCGCGCTGGTACTCGTGGCGCAGCCGCAGGTACTCGGGTAGCTCGTTGTCCGGCGCGGTGTCCGGGCGCTTGTGCACCATCCACAGGGGGATGCCAACCCACAGCGCGTACACCACGACGACCGCGGCGGCACTGATCACAGCGATGGTTCCAGTAGTCATCAGTCATCTGCCTTTCGTCGTCGGCGGAATCGTTGCCGCCTCACACGCTGCCCGCTACCGGCCGCCGTACACGACGATGTCGCTATGTAAGCGTTATCATTCCGAGATCTTCCAGCCGAGCGTGGAACCACTGATGACACTGGGCTTGCCGAGAATGCTGATGAGATATTTACCGAGCTCGCTCCGCTCGCCGGTGACCGCGACGACGGCCGCCGGGTGCAACTGCTTGAGCTGCGCGCGCAGCTGGGCAGCGGTCACCGCTGCGACGGGCTGCGAGCTAATGCTCTGCCCAGACGATTGCGACCAGAGCTGGTTCAGGTACTGCTCTTGCGTGGACAGACCGTCTCCGTCAATGTAAAGATGGCCGTTCCACGCGGGTCCGATGAAGTAACCGCCAACCACCGATGAGGGCTCCCCGGTCTCGGCCTGCCAGCGAAGCGGCTCGGTGAACGTCGCGGTCGGTACCGGCACCACCAGCACGCTCGCGCCGGACGGCAGCCGGAGCTCGCTGAACACCGCCCGCCATCCGGCCGGGACCGCCGCCAAAGTGCCGCTGGGCAGCGGTTTCGGTATCAGCGGGAGCACCGCGATCAGGCCGGCCGCCAGCACCAGCCGGGGGCTAGCTGCCCAGGACGGCCCACGACGTCGCCATTCGGCCAGGCCGAACGCGAGCAGCAACGCGGCCGCGACATCGGCGACCACCGAGAACCGGTCGGGGATCACCGATCCGGTGACCGGCAGCGTCTGCACCCAGTACCAGGGCAGTTCCAGCCAGGAATGCTCATGTCCGCCGGCCAGCAGCGTCCCGCCGAACGAGAACACCGTCAGTACCACGTACGCCACGGCGGTCACCCGGATCGCGAGCACTCGCCAGAATGCCACCGTGAACGCGGCCATGGCGATCAGCATGGGCCAGCCGAGGTAGCCCAGGTACTCCGGGAGCCCGGCCTGCGACGCGGCCGCGAACGCGGCGCTTGAGGAGGTGTGCAGCCACTCATAGGAAGACGGCTGGACGAGGGCGGCCAGGTCATTCTTGAAGTAGTCCGCGATGAACGGGCTGCCGCTCCCCCGCAACGGCCCGAAAAACTGCGTCCACAGCGGGTACCCCGCGACCACCGCGAACACCGAGGCCGCCGCCGCGAGACCGGTCCACGAGGCACGGACGCTGCTGGCCACCAGGCGGGGACGCGACAGCGCCAGCACGATCGCCGCGACGGCGATCGCGATCGCGGTGTCGAAGAGCAGTTCCTCCGCGATGAAGATCTGCGCCGTCGCCAGCGCCCCCAGCCAGAGTCCGGTCCGCAGCGGACTCCGCCGCGTCGTTATGGTCAAAATTCGAAGCGCGGCGGACGCTATGAGTGGCGGGAGTACGGCGAACTGCAGGTCGTAGTGCCCGATCGATGACTGCAGCAGCGCCGGGGCGAACCCGTAAGCGAAGCCGCCGAGGGCGGCGTAGCGGGCCGGCGCGCCCCACGAGCGGGCGACCGCGAACAGCGTGGTGGCCGATCCAGCGAAGCCGAGCGTCAGCAGCACGGTCAGGCTGACCTGGGATCCGGCCAGCAGCGTGACCGGGGCCAGCAGCACCCCGGGGAGCAGCATGAATGTGTTCCCGATCACGCTGATCCCCTGCGGGGCATTCATCGCGGTCGTGACCAGCCCGGAGAACCGCAGATGCGCGTCGTACCAGAAGAACCAGGCGAACTGGTCCGTGTCGGACGGGTTGCCTGGCACGATGGCCGAGGACGGGTGCTGCCAGAGGTGCAGCGTCACCGCGACCGCGATGACCAGGTAATACAGCCCCGCGATCAGCACCGTGCGCGCGGCGGTCCAGCTGCCGGCCGTATCCGATGGCGAGGGGACCGCCACGGCGGTTTCTGACGGTGCGGACACGCTCCGAGCCTAACCGGGCACGGGCAGGCGAACGGCCATTCTCAGCGTGCTCAAAACCGGGAGCCGGCCCTGGCCGGTGCTTGCGCGACCTCACGCAACCGTCCGCTGCCCAGGTCATAGACGAAGCCGCGGAGCTGGTCGCGGTGCGGGATGAACGGACTGATCTTGATCCGGGCGAGCGATTGCCGCACGTCCGCGTCCAGGTCGGCGAACGCCTCGGCCGCCCACGGCGGGCGGATGCCGGTCTCGGTCTCAAGCTCGGAGCGGAAGTCGTCGTCGGTGAAGGTCAGCATCCCGCACTGGGTGTGGTGGATGAGGACGATCTCGCGGGTGCCGAGCAGCCGCTGGCTGATGGACAGTGAGCGGATGGTGTCATCGGTGACGGCGCCACCCGCGTTGCGGATGACGTGCGCCTCGCCCTCGGTGAGGCCGAGCACCGAATAGACGTTCAGCCGCGCGTCCATGCACGCGACGATGGCTACGCTCGGTGTGCGTTCCGGTGGTGGGCCGGGGAAGCTCGCCGCGTAGCGTTCGTTGTTCGCGAGCAGCCGGTCAGTGACAGACACGCTGATATTCCTTCCCACTTGACGCGCTGTTCGCACCATATGTCACCCGAGGATTGGCCCCTCACGCTGGCGGGTAAGCAGAGCGTCAGCTTTGATTACTCAACGTGACGAGGAGATTTCATGCGGCTGAGCATGACGGCGGTCCCCCTGGTGGCCGCGGCCGTACTACTGGCATCACCCGGGCTGGCGCTCGCGGCCCCTGCCGCTTCGGCGGCTTCGGCGGCTTCGACGGCTTCGGCGACGCACCAGGCCGCGGCGGTGAGCGGGCGGGCACACGAGCAGGACCGGTCGGAGCCGGTGCTTTCGTCCGGGTCCTCTGGCCGCGCCGTACGGGACCTGCAGCGCCGGCTCTCCGCGCTGCACTACTACACCGGCGGCATCGACAACAGCTTCGGCGCCGGCACCCTCGAGGCGGTGTGGGCGTTCCAGGAGGTGCAGGGCATCTCCCCCACCGGCACCGTCGGCTCCGTCACGTGGCGCGCGCTGGCGCATCCGCGCACGCCGCGGGCGCTCGTACCGCGGGGTGGCTCGTCGCGGGTCGAGGTCAACCTGGGCAGTCACTACCTGGTCGTCTACCGCGACGGCCGGATCGTGCTGATCAGCCACGTCTCGACCGGCGGCGGCTACTACTTCTGCTCCACCGGGGGGTGCTCGTACGCGATCACGCCGACCGGGAACTTCCGCACCCGGGTGTACATGCCAGGCTGGGTACGGGTGCCGCTGGGGGCGATGTACAACCCGGTGTTCTTCATCGGTACCGAGTTCGCCATCCACGGTGAGACTTACGTCCCGCTGGCGCCGGTATCCCACGGCTGCGTCCGCATCCCGATGGATGTCGCGCAGATCTTCCACCGCCTGGTCCGTACCCCAGGCACCCCGGTCTACATCCGCTGGTAACGCGCTCCGCGTCCCGCCCGCTGTCGATGGGACATTGACCGGCATCGCGGCCGGTCAATGACACATCGACCGGGCGGCGACGGCGCGAGCCTGCTCGATCAGGATGCGGTACAGGTCCTGGGTGGCGCGGGACGGAGAGTTCGAGCTCAACCGGTGGATTACCAGGTGGACCTTGGTGTCCTCGTCGGCGATGGGGCGCCAGGTGATCACCCCGGCGCGCTCCAGCGGGTCCCCCGCGACGCTGTAATCGGGCAGCACCGTCACGCCCAGTCCCTGCGCGACGAACACCTTTCCCATCTCCGCGCCATCGGCCGAGCAGACCAGCGACGGCACCTCGCCACCCAGCATCCGGTGCAGGTACCGGTGCATCAGGTACCCCGAGCGCATCATGATGAGCTTCCGGCAGCCAAGCTCCGCGATCGGGACCGCGTCCAGGTCCGCCAGCGGATCATCTGGCCGCAGGCAGACCACCGGAAGGCCGCTCAGCAGCGCCATTGACTCCAGCTCCGGTGGCTGGTCGTCTCCGTCCAGGTAATTCACCAGCCCCAGGTCGAGGCTGCCCTCCAGCAGCGACCGGTTGATGTCGGCCTGCCGCGCGTTGATCACCTCGATGTGGGTCTCCGGGTGCGTCGTGCGGAACGTCCCGATCGCGGCGGTGAGCACCGGGACCGTCGCGGCGTTGACCGTGCCGACCCGGACCACCCGGGCGTTGCGATGCTGCTCGTCGGCCGCCTGCCGCAGCCGGTCGAAGGAGTCCAGCACCGTGCGCAGGTGCGGCAGCAGGTCGCGGCCCGCGGTACTCACCCGGGCACCATGCCGGCCGCGCTCGAGCACGGTGACGCCCAGCTCGCGTTCCAGGCTCCGGATCGACTCACTCAACGCGGGCTGCGAGATGTGCAGTTCCTCGGCGGCGCGGCGGTATGACCCGAGCCGGACCACCGCGGCGACGTGTTCCATCTGTTCGATCCGCACCGCAGGCGCCCCACTTGTTAATCTATTTTCTCTACCGAGATTATAGGAATAATCTATCACCCCCTCGGTTATCCGTATTGGACGCACTGCCGCGAACCCTCTCATCCTGGGATGGAGGCGGGAACGGAAGTGAGGGGCGAGATGACTGATCAGGGACGCTTCGCGGAGCTACTCCGCGCGGCCGACGAGGTAGCACTCAAGCTCCGCGCCACGGCGGCCGAGCGAGACCGGGCGAACCAGCCACCACGCGCGGAAATCGAGCTGCTCAGAGAGAATGACCTGCTGCAGGTCCAGGAGCCGGTGGCGTACGGCGGCTCCGGCCTGAACTACGCGCAGGCGGCCCAGATCACCAGGCGGATCGCGCGCGGCGACACCTCGATCGCGCACCTGATCGGGTACCACTACGCGCAGACCAGGATCGACCGGCTGTTCGGCACCCCGGAGCAGGCGGAAGCCCAGTCTCGGCGCAACGCCGCGGAAAAGCTGTTCTGGGGGGGCGTGCAGAACCCGCGAGGCGGCTCGGCCATCAGGCTGACCCGCGATGGCGACGGATTCCGGCTGGACGGGCACCGCACGTTCGCCAGCGGCGCCAGCACCGGTGACTGGCTTTCTGTCACCTCGGACTTCGAGGGCAGGCTCGCGTTCGTATCGATCCCCGGCGGCCGGGAGGGCTTCAAGGCGCTGGATGACTGGGACAACATCGGCCAGCGGCTGACCGACTCCGGCGGTGTCGAGTTCGACAACGTGCGGGTCTCGCGGGACGAGATCCTGGGGCCGGATCCGATCGGCGGCCAGGAGCCGACCCCGTACCAGACGCTGGTCACGCCGCACTGGCAGCTGGCCTTCGTGAACTTCTACACCGGCACCGCCGAGGGCGCGATCGACGAGGCACTGGACTGGACACGCGGCCATGCCACGCCGTGGGAGTCTTCCGGCGTCGAGCAGGCGGTGGACGACCCGTACATCCTGGAGCGAGTCGGCGAGATCGTGAGCGAGGTGCGGGCGGCCGCGCTGCTGGCCGACCGGGCCGGGGACGCACTGCAGGCCGCCCTGGATATCGGCCCGTCGCTGACCGCCGAGCAGCGGGCCGAGGCCGCCGTCGCCATCTACGAGGCCAAGGTCATCACCACCAAGGTGGCGCTGGACGCGACCAGCCGGCTGTTCGAGATCCAGGGCGCGCGGGCGACGACGGCCGCGTACGGCTTCGACCGGCACTGGCGCAACGTCCGCACCCACACCGTGCACGACCCGGTGGCCTACAAGGCACGCGAGGTCGGCGACTGGGCGCTGAACCGACGGGGTCCCGAGTTTTCCCTCTACCGATAGGAGCCACCATGCCCACCGACCCGAGGACCGAACCACTGCGCTTCGCCTACTGGGTGCCGAACGTCAGCGGCGGACTTGTCACGTCAACGATCGAGCAGCGCACCGACTGGTCGTTCGAGTACAACCGGGACCTAGCGCGGATCGCCGAGCGCGTGGGGTTCGAGTACGCGCTGAGCCAGGTCAGGTACACCGCCAGCTATGGCGCGGAGTACCAGCACGAGTCGACCAGCTTCAGCCTGGCGCTGCTCATGGCCACCGAGCGGCTGAAGCTGATCGCCGCCATTCACCCCGGGCTGTGGCATCCGGGGGTGCTGGCCAAGTGGGTGGCAACCGCCGACATCCTGTCCGGCGGGCGGGTCGCGGTCAACGTGGTGTCCGGATGGTTCAAGGACGAATTCCGTCAGCTGGGCGAGCCGTGGCTGGAGCACGACGAACGGTACCGGCGCACGGCCGAGTTCATCACCGCCTTGAAGCGGATCTGGACGTCGGAATCGGCCGAGCTGGCCGGTGACTTCTACCGGATCCACGACTTCAACCTCAAGCCCAAGCCGCTGTCCTGGCCGGGGCGCCCGTACCCGGAGATCTTCCAGGGCGGCAACTCCTCCGCCGCCCGGCGCAACGGCGGACAGCTGTCTGACTGGTACTTCTCCAATGGCAAGGACTTCGACGGTGTCATCGAGCAGCTCACCGAACTGGCCGCGATCGCTTCGTCAGCCGGGCGCACCGACGGGCCGCGGTTCGGGCTGAACGGGTTCGTCATCGTCCGGGACACCGAGGCCGAGGCACGGGACACCCTGCGCGAAATCGTCGCCAAGGCGCATGTCGAGGCGGTGCACGGGTTCCGGGACGCGGTGCAGCAGGCGGGAGCGTCGACCTCCGACAAGCGCGGGATGTGGGCCGACTCGTCGTTCGAGGACCTGGTGCAATATAACGACGGGTTCAGGACCCAGCTGATCGGCACGCCCGAGCAGGTGGCAACCCGGATCGTGGAGTACCGCAAGCTCGGCGTCGACCTGATCCTCACCGGCTTCCTGCACTACCAGGAGGAAATCGAGCGCTTCGGGAACGATGTAATTCCCATCGTGCGGGAACTCGAGGTGGCCAACGGCCTCGACCCGGCCGCGGTGCCCGATCCCCCGCTATCGGTAGCACGATGAGTTCCACGGCTATCGAGGAGCTCTCCGAGGCCGGGTTCCGGCACGTCATGGGGCATTTCGCGACCGGCGTCACGGTGGTGACGTCGGTCGGGCGCGACGGTGATCCGGTCGGAACCACGGCCAGCGCGGTCACTTCCCTGTCGCTGCGTCCGCCGCTGATCCTGGTGTGCTTCGATCTCGGCAGCGCGACGCTCCAGGCGATCCGTTCGCACAACGCGTTCGTCGTGAACGTGCTCGCGGCCGACCAGCGGCACCTGTCGGCGAACTTCGCCAAGCGCGGTCTGGCGGCGGCTTGGGACGGGGTCGCGCACCGCCCCGGCCCCACCGGCAGCCCGCGGCTGGACGGAGCGCTCGCCGTGCTGGAGTGCACCGTCGAGAACCGGCTGCCGGGCGGTGACCACGAGATCGTCGTCGGGCGGGTCCGCCACGTGCTGGCCAGCCCCGGCACTCCGCTGGTGTACTGGCGGGGCAGCTACGCCTCACTGGGAGCGGCGTGAACCGGCAGCCGGTCAAGGGACTGGTCTTCACCGCGCTGTCGGTGCCGTTGACCGTGGTGCTCTGGTTTGGGCTGACCGGCCCGTTCGGGCTCAGCTACGGCGCGGCGACCGAGGTCATCACGCTGTGCTTCGCGTTCTTCTGGCAGGTGGGCTGGTCGTTCGGCGGCTGGCCCGCCAACCGGTGGACAGCATCCCGCTGGCTGCGGGGCCTGGTCAACTGGGCGCTGCTGATGCTGCTCGTCTGGCTGACCGCCGAGCTGTGGCACTGGGCGTATCACCAGCCGTTCTACGACACCCCGGCCGGGCTGTGGGGACAGACCGCGATCATCGCCGGGGTGACCAGCCTGTTCTTCTTCGGCAACACGCTGTTGCTGCCCGAGTCGCAAGCCGGTCGCCAGCCGCTGTCGGGCTTCGTCAACCTGATCTGGGGCGTGCTGTTCATCCCGTTCGCCCTGTACCTGCTGCCCCGGATAGCGGGCTCCGGCGGGCTGTACATCCCGTGGATCTGGTTCCCGATCGCCGTCGTGGTGATGCCGTACTTCGGCGGCTGGCCATTCGACCGGCTCGGCCAGCCACGAGCGGGCATCAGCTACCTGGGGACGGTGTTCGCGCTGACCCTCGTCTTCCTGAAGGTGCTGCAGATCGCGGGCATCGGGTTCTTCTCGGCCGGCGACGCCTCGGTGAAGGCCGCCATCTTCGCGGCGACCTGGACCAACGTCGGGCTGATCTCGGCCTGGCTGTTCAACAACTGGCCGGTCGGTGACTGGCCGCAGCCGCTCAAGGGGTTCACGCTGACCATCGGCAGCCTGCTGATCAGCATCGTCGGCTACGTGGTGCTGACCGGCCTGGTCAGCGACCTGCCGGCGCTGCTGTTCGGCGAGTTCGCGTTCATGTGGGCGCACGTGTCGCTGGCCGGGGTGGGATTCGTCAACGCCTACGAGTGGGGTTACGAATCCGACCCGGGCGGCGCAGGCGCCGGACTGCTCCGGGCCCGCGCCGCCGGTTCTGTCCCGGATCAGGAGGGCGCGCTCAGTGGCCGAATGTCGTGAAGTGCTCCGGGGCGGTGATCGACTGCGGCTGACCGACCTGGCTGAACGTGACCGTGACGGTGACGTCGCCGCCGCTGGTGCCGGTCACCACCATCCGGGCCTTGAGCACGACTCCGGCGGAGTTCACCCATAGGTCCAGCGCCGACAGCCGGGGAGAATCCGGTTCGCTCTGGATGATGTTGTGCAGCGGGGCGAGCGGCACCTGACCGGGCGTGGTGGCCAGCAGGTGCCGCACCCGCGTTCCGTCCACGGTCGAGTAGCCGTCGATGACGAATGCGGCCGACGGCGACAGCACGCTTAGCAGCGCGCGCGGGTCGGGGATCTCCAGCGGCTGGCCCGCGCCCTTGACGTCGATCCGCATCCACCCGGCGGCGATATGCGGTTTCGGCTTGAACACCATTGCCGGGTAGTGGTACGCCTGCCCGTCCACGGCCTCGTTGATGGTCTCCCCTGTCCAAGTGCCGACGACCGGGCTCGGCGAAATGGGCACCTTACCGAGCGTCCCGCTGGTCTGGCTCACGTCCCGGAAATTCGCGCCATCGAACTCGATCAGCTGGGTCAACGACGCCTGCCCGGCGCTGGTCCAGTAGATGTCGGCGCGCCCGGAGGTCATCGCGGCGGTGGACGCGGTCACCATCTGCTTGATCGTCGCCGCGGTCAGCACCGCGCGATCCGTGGTCCCGCCGCTGTGGCTCACGACCAGCGCGCCCGCGATCCCGGCCGCCGCCAGGCCGGTGGCCGTCGCGGTGAGCACCGGGTGGCGCCGTACCGGCAATCGCCGTACCGGGCGTTCCCGCGTCACCGCCCGTTCCTTTATTTCCCAGAACGTCACGGGGCTGGTCCCGCCGTCCACGCAGTCCCTGATCAGGGGCGGTAGGTCTGTGGTCTTCATCATTCGCTCCTCGTCGCGTCTGGTTCCACCCCGAGCCGGTCGCGCAGCCTGCGCAGCCCGCGTTCCAGGTGGTTCTGTACCGTCGTGATCTTGACGCCGGTGAGGTCGGCGACCTCACGCATCGTGTAGCCGAAGCCGTGCACGAGCACGACCGCGATCCGCTGTCGTTCCGATAGTGAGGCGAGCGCCTTCGGCAACCCCGGTTCGAACTCGTGCTCGCTGCCTGACAGGTGGTTCAGCAGCGATGGTGGCCGCCGGTGCCAACGCCGGCCCCTGGCGGCACTGGATTGCGCAATGCGGAACAGGTAGCCAGCGGCATTCGGCATGTCCCGAACCCTGGCCCAGTGCTCCCAGGCGTAGGCGAGCGCCTCGGCGGTGGCCTCCCGGCCATCCTCGTAGCCGTAGGCCGCGACCAAGGCGCGGCGCAGCGGCGGCTCGGTGGCGCGCACGAATTCCTCGAAGTCCGGTTCGCCGGACGTTCGCGGCGGGTCGTGCAGCGCGGGTGTACTTCGTTGTCGCAAACCGCCTCCTCGCAGGTGGAGAGTCATCACCCGGTTAGAGTCCGCAGCGCGGCATATTTACCACAGATTTTTCCAACCGCTGAGGGGGCTGCGGCGTTTTTAAGCGCGGTTATCGCTTGTAGATGTAGACCGGCGTGCCCTTGCCGTAGTCGGAGTTAACGGTCACCAGGGTGTGGAAGAACGCCGCGACGTCCATCGGGATCCGCACGCAACCGTGGGAGACCGGCTCGTCCGGTACGTCGGTGTCGCCGTGGATGGCGTCGCCATCGAAGTTGAAGAACACCGGGTTGTACATCTCCCCCAGCGGTCCCTGATCCCAGCCCGGCACGTAGTCCCAGAGGTAGAACTTGCCGGTCGGCGTGATGGCGTAACCGCAGTCGCTCGTCCCGGGGTCGCAGAAGTAGTAGCCGCCGCCAGTGGACACGTGGCTGATGAGCGCGAGCTTGCCAGCGCGGTACAACAGCAGCACCTGCAGCTTGAGGTTGACCTCGACCCGTGTCTTTGCACCGCGCGGATCGTGTGACTCTGGTGCCTTGGGCCGCACCAGCGCCTTCTCGGTAGCGGATCCCACGACGCCGTCAGAGGACAGTCCCTGCACAGACTGGAATGCCCACACAGCTTCCTCGGTGTCGGCGCCAAAGCTGCCGTCCACTGGGCCCGGGTAATAGTGCAGCGAGGCGAGCCGCTCCTGGAGGGCCTTCACGTCGCTGCCGTGATCACCCAGCTTGAGCACCCGCTTGGCCGGGGTGTAGGCGGCCGCCACGCTGCGCACCGACGCGGCCGGGGCGGCGGACGCGGCCGGGGCGGACGCGAGGACGAGTCCGGCCCCGGCTAGGACGGTGGTCAGCAAGCTAGCCGCGATCTTTGTGGTGTACCTATTCATAGCGTGTCCTTCCGCGCGGATCTCCCGCACGTAGACGCGCCACCGATACCGGCGGTTGTCCCGGCTGTTAAGGGTTTCCTACTCGGGTTTCCCGGGTGCCAGGCCGTTCGGCTGGTTGCCGTTATTACCGGTGTTCCCATTGATGCCATGGCGGACCGAGTCAAGGATCGTGAGACCCTGGCTGACCAGCCCGGCAGCGATCTCTCCGAGGCCGTCGGCGCCGTTGAGGATGGTCACGTTGGCACCGGTCAGGCCGTTGGCGGCCTCCTTGACGATCTGCGGGAGCTGGTTGATCAGCAGCTGGTCGAGCGCGACCCGGTTGTTCGAGGCCGCGGCCTCCGCCTGGATGCGGGTGCGTTCGGCGTCGGCCTGAGCCAGGATGCGGGTCTTCTCGGCCTCCGCTTCGGCTGGGCGAACCACTTCAGAAACGAGCTGCTGCTGCCGCAGCTCGGCCTGGCTGCGCGCCAGCTCGGCCTGGGCGGCGATGACCGCGCGCTGTGCCTCGGCCTGGGCGAGCGGCCCGGCCTGCGCCGACTCCGCCTGCGCCTTGTCCACCTCGGCCTTGTACTGTGCCTCCACGACCGCGGTCTGCCGGCCGAACTCGGCCTGCTTACGCGCGGACGCCTGAACCGCCTCGGCCGCTGCCTGGTCGGCCTGGGCCTGCGCGATCTTCGCCTGCCGCTGGATGGCGGCGTTGTGCGGCGAAGCCATCGCCGCGATGTACCCGGCGCCCATGTCATCGATTGACTGAATCTGCAGCGCGTCGACCACCAGCCCGAGACTGATCATCTCCGTCTTGGAGCCGTCGAGGACCTCGCTGGCGAGCTTCTGCCGTTCGGTGACGATCTCCTCCACCGTCATCGACCCGATAATCGACCGCAGGTGACCGGCGAAGATCCGGCCGGTCAGGATAGACATCTGATCCTGGTCAGACAGGAACCGTTGCCCGGCGTTGACGATGGACTCCTCGTCGTTGCCGACCTTGAAGGCGATCACCGCCCGCACGTTCAGCGCGATGCCCTGCTTGGTCACGCACTGCTCCGAGACCTCCGCCTCCTGCATCGACAGCGTGAGGAAACGGGCCTTGCGGAACGTCGGCATGACCCAGGATCCGTGCCCGGTGACCACGCGGAACGGGGCCCCCTTCATGCCGTGTCTGCCGCCAGAAATGAGCATGGCCTGGTCAGGGGCTGGGACACGATAACCCAACATGGTTCACTCTCCGAGTTTGTCCGCGTCCCACTCGACGACGTCCACCGTCCTGGGTCCGCGATAGTCGATAATGAGGACGCTAGCGCCACGCGGCAGCGGGTTGTCCGACCAGGCGAGAAAGCACTCCAAACCGCCGCGGACATTCACGCGGACCTCGCCGGGGCCGTCAGCTCCCCTGGTCGCCACGATGAGCGTGCCGACCTGGCCGATGGACTCGTCGTCTCGCTCAAACGTGCAAACCACCCCGCATGGGTACGCCCCTCTAGATCAGCATAGACCTGACGAAGCTTGCCGAATACGGACATTGTGCCGCGTGACTTGGCGTTCTCCCACCCGTAACCGGCCGGCGATTCCAGGCTAGGACGTTCCCGCCAGAACTCCTTAGTATGCCGCGCCCCGATCATCGTCAGCACCCTCGCATCGCCGGGACCAGCTGAGCCCGCCCATCCGAGACGATGGAGCCGTAGCACCTCGCTGCTTGCCGTTTAACCTTCGGGCATCCCGCGACGACCCGCCGGCAGGCCGGCGGCCCGGATTGGCCTGCCGGCAAGATAGCGGTAACTAGCCGTCGCCGGCCGACGGCCCGTTTCCACTATCTTGTCTCGTTGCCGGGTGCCATGCTGGAGGCGCGGCCTGGCCGTCACGGGAGATTACGCGACGCCGGCGTGACACGCGGGCGGATAGGCAGCGTCACGGAAACCCTTATTCGTGCAGGTATCCCGGCGGTCTGCGGCGACACACCGTGAACAGCCAGAGGTTAAACCACAAGCGCCGACGTGCGGAGACTCCGCTATCTCCGGGAGCCGACCCACACGTCATGTCCAGAAGTCTGGGCCGCGACGACACCAATGACCTATCGATGTCGCCGCGACAGCATCGATGGGCCCTTGATGTCGTAGCCCTCACTCGCCATCCCTAAGCGGCTAATATGCCCCGTATGGGGGACGAAGTCGGAGTCGAACCGGAACGGCTGGCCGAACTCGCGTCCGCGCTGGAGAATCTGCGGAACGTTCTGGCCGCCAATGTGCCGGTGATCGTTAACACGCTGGAGTCGTACTGGGAAAGCGGCGCCGGCCAGCCGATCAGCCTGACGGCGCTTAAGCAAGCCCAGGCCCGGTCGCCGGAAGACGCCGCGGATATGCGGATGCGCTCGGATCTCGCCCAGGCGTGGATGAACAACCCGGCCAACATTGACGTGGTCTCCGGCGGCCTGGCCTATATCCCATGGGATGGTCCGGACCTGACGACGCAGGACGCCACCCTTGACGCCACCGAACTCGCCGCCGCGGAGAAAGACGGAAACCGCGCCCAGATACTGGCGATCGAGACCGACATCAAGGACCATCTCGCGGAGGGCTCGGCCGGACAGGCGTTCCTGACCGCGTTCTACAACCAGGCCGCCCCGCAGGTCGCGGCTCTGGCAGCGGCGCTGTACGCCGAGGACGGGAACATCAAGCAGCCGCTGACCACAGCGGACGAGCAGATCCTGAAAACCTTCGCGACCGGGCTAGCCGCCACCACAGCCACGGGATCGCTGTCCCCTACCGCGATGAAGGCGCTGACGAACGCCCCGGACATGTGGTCCATGGCCATGCTGGTCAAGTACGGCCCCGATGCGAAGGCGTACGGTACCGGGCAAGGTCAGCAGCTTGTCACGGCCGTCAATAACGCGACCGTGGAGATCAGCCCGCACATTATCGTCGCGGCCGACAACATGGAGGTGCCGGCGCTACGCACCGCGTGGGCCTGGGCACTGAAGCGGCACATCTCACTGGCGTCGACGTCCGGTGATGTCGAGTTCAGCCGGTGGATCGAGGTCGCGACCGTCAGCCCATACAGCTACCTCTTCGCCACTGGACAACTCCATCAGGAGTTCGCCTCGATGACCCCGGACCCTCGTATCGAGGGGACTTTCAACAGCGGCGGCAAGGTGCTGCTCACCACCGGCGCAACGAGCGCCGCTGTCTTCCTCACTGACCCAAGATCACTGGTCGGCCAGAAGCCGGCGTATGTCGAGGACCTCATACCGAAGGGCGAGGGCGAATACGAGGGTCCGCAGGCCCTGACGAAAGGCGATGGCTGGAAGTACCTGGCTAAGGGCCGCTCGATCAGTTACGAAGAAGGGAACCCAACCGCCACCGACCTGGGTCAGCCCGATTCGCTAATGCACCAAGGCCCGTACTTCAAAATCTCCGAGAACGGGTATGTGTACCGTATAGCCGCCGAAGGCAATCCGGCGCTCGGCGATTCGAACGCGGCGACCATCTCGATCTCTCGCAAGGGCGAGCCGAAGCAGTACGACTACGGCAATCAGCCTACCGACGATCCGGCAGACGGAGACGGTGACGGCGGGGACCTCGGTGGCGAGGGTGGCGGTGGCGGCGATCCCGGGGTGGCCGGTGAGTGACACAATTATCCGACCAGAGGAGGCCCGATAACCGTGCGCTATGCCGACCTAACCGAAGAGCAGCGATGTATCCTGCTCAACGCGGTGGAAGAGTCCTACTTGTTCGAGGTGCTGAACGAGTGCGCCCCAGGTGATGACTGGCCGGATCGTATACCGCACATACCGCACCTCGCGAAGGTCCTCGAAAGCTTCCTGGACAACGGGCTCATCAGCCTTACCAAGGACGCGGGGCCTGGCGAGCGACCCGTCGATGTACCCGATAAGGACGCACGGGACATCGTCGCCGACGCGGAGAACTGGTGGTCAGAGGATGGCGGCCGCCCGATCTCTGTGGTAGCCACCGACAAGGGCCTGGAGCTATACGAAGGGAAGGATGTGACTATTGACCGGTTACAAACCGGTCTGTCAGGGTATGTCGCATGCTTGAGGGAGTCACGCCGTTTCCGCCGGAGTTCGCCGCCCGGTACCGCGAGTGCGGCTACTGGGAGGACCAGTCGCTGTTCGACGGGTTCCGCGAGGTGTTCCGGCGGTACGCCGACCGGGTAGCGCTGATCGACGACGACGGGCCGGTCACCTACGCCGAACTCGAAGCTCGTTCCGAGCACATGGCCCGGGCCCTGCTTGACCTGGGGTTCAAGCCGCTGGACCGGATCATCATCCAGCTCCCGAACACAGCGATCTTCGCCTACCTGTACTTCGGGCTGCAGCGCATCGGGGCGATCCCGGTGCTGGCGCTGCCGGTGCACCGGCGCCGCGAGATCAGCCAGTTCGCCGAGATCTCGCAGGCCAGAGCGCTGGCGATTCCATCCGCCGCCCGGTCCTTCGACTTCACCGCGATGGCTCGCGACGTTATGGACGCCCATCCAGCGCTGGACATCTGCCTGGTGCAGGGAGCCGCGGCGGATGGGTTCGTCAGCATCGAGCAGCTCCTGGAGACAGAACCGTCCACACCCAGATCCGCGCTAGACGAGATCACGATCGACCCGACGGACCCGGCGATCTTCCTGCTGTCCGGCGGCACCACCGGTATCCCCAAGCTGATCCCGCGCACGCACAACGACTACCTCTACAACTCCAAGCTCGCTGCCTCGGTGACCGAGCTGGCCGAGGGCGATGTGCTGCTGAACGTGCTGCCCGTCGAGCACAACCTGCCGCTGGGCTGCCCCGGCCTGCAAGGCTTCCTGCTGTCCGGCGGCACCTCGGTGCTGTCCACCTCGACCCGGCCCGCCGACGTGTTCTCCCGGATCGAGAAACATAAGGTCACCCACATCCACCTGGTTCCCGCCCTGCTGATCAGATGGATCGACGACCCCGCGATCGGCGACTACGATCTGTCGTCGCTGCGGGTGATTCAATCCGGCGGCCAGCGCCTCCAGCCCGAGGTCCGTGCCCGGGCGGAGAAGACTCTGCCGGGCGCGTTCATCATGGAGAATTTCGGGATGGCCGAGGGACTGATCATGTTCGTTCTGCCCGGCGATCCAGAAGTCGCACGGCGCGAAACGTGCGGGCGGCCCTCATCCCCTGACGACGAGGTCTTTCTGATCGACGAGGACGGGAACGTCGTTCCCGACGGCCAGCCCGGCGAACTGATCGTCCGCGGACCTTACACGCTGCGTGGTTACTTCCGCGCACCCGAGCACAACGCGCGGGCCTTCACGCCGGACGGGTTCTACAAGTCCGGCGACCTGCTGCGCAAGACGCCGACCGGGCACTATGTGGTCGAGGGCCGGGTAAAGGACCTGATCAACCGGGGCGGCGAGAAGATCTCGGCCGAGGAGGTCGAGAACCTGATCCTCGCGCACCCTTCGGTGCAGAACGTCGCGTGCGTGCCCTACCCGGACCCGGTGCTCGGCGAGCGGATGTGCGCCTGCGTGGTACTGCGGACCGGTGCCGCACTGACCTTTGAGGAGCTTGTTGGCTTCCTCAGCGACTTTGACATTGCGAAGTTCAAGCTGCCTGAGCGGCTGGAGATACTGGAGTCACTGCCGTTGTCCGGGTTCGGCAAGGTGTCCAAGAAAGACCTGACCGCGAGGCTCGCCAATGCGACGGATTGACCTGCACTGCTACCCAGGCACGGACGTGTGGATCGCGTCCCAGGGACCCTACGTTGAAGCGCTCGGTGAATACTGGGGCAAGGAATGGGTCCCGAAATCCGAGGACGAGGTGGTCGCGGACGTGACGGCGCACGGCATCGAGGCCGTCCTGGTCGCGTTCGACATCGAGTCACTGACCGGCGCGCCGCCATGCTCCAACGCGTACGTCGCGGCCATGCGGGACCGCCATCCCGGCGCGTTCATCGGCGCGTGGGGCGCGGTCGACCCGCTGAAAGGCCTGGCCGCCGTGGAGGAAGCCGAGGTCGCGGTCAAGCAATACGGCGTGCTCGGGTTCCACTTCCATCCGATCATGGGGCACTTCGCCGTCGACGACCCGGCCCTTGACCCGTTGTTCGAGACCATCGCGGGGCTGCGCGTCCCGGTGATGATCGACGTGGGCACCACCGGGATGGGGGCCGGGATGCCCGGCGGGATGGGCGCGCGCATCGAGCACGCGCGGCCGCTGGCGGTGGACAACCTCGCCGCGCGGTTCCCGTCGCTGACCATCATCGCGGCGCACCCTGGGTGGCCGTGGGTCGACGAGATGACGGCGGTCGCGTTGCATAAGGGGAACGTGTTCTGGGAGCTATCGGGGTGGGCGCCCAAGTATTTTCCCCCGTCGCTGGTCAGGGACGCGCGCGGACGGCTGCGCGACAAGGTCA
>JBEKHI010000060.1:0-27529 GCA_050012355.1 Streptosporangiaceae bacterium
GTCCATCGTGGTCCCCGCGGTACGCGGGGACATAGTCGACGACGACGGCACCGCGCTCGTGCGGAACAACAGCGAGCTGGTCATCTCGGTCAACATGATGGAGCTGTCGCAGCAGCCGGACCGGCCGCCCGGCGGGCGCGCTGGTGTGCCGCGGGCCGCTGCCGCTCAGCTTGAGTTTCGGGTCGCGGCGCGCGATCTTCGGCGTGAACGCGGGGCTCGTCAGTCTGGCGAGCTTGAGCTTCGGTTCCCGGCGGGAAAAGCCGGGCTTGATCGCGGGCGACGGGATGCCCGCCAGCCGCAGCCGAGGCGAGTTGCCGCCGCTCGCGAGGCGCACTCCGGTGCCGCCGCGCCCGGCATTGAAGGCTGCACCGCCGAAGGCTGCCGCGGACAGGCCCACGGCACCGCCGAAAGCCCGCGCGGTGCGCGGTGCGCGGGCGCCGGCCCGTCCCCAGTCAGTGTCGGCGGCGGGTCGCAGCCACGTCATCAGGCCGAACGCGAACGGGGCGAGCAGCACGTCGTAGACGACGGCGGCGGGCAGCACGCCGCGCATCGCCGTCCAGGTGACCTCGGGATCGCTGAACATCAGACCGAGGCCAGCGCTCATCGCCTCACCCGCCGCCGCACCGGCCGCGGCGATCAGCACGGTGGGCAGCGTGGCCAGGTCCTTGATCTGGCCGGCCCGACCGGAGGCGTACCCGATCAGGCAGTACACCAGGGCGTCTTCGCCCACTAGGTGGCTGCCCGGCGGCGCGATGTCCAGCGTGAGCCCCGCGCAGAAGCCGGTTATCGCCCCGGCCATCGGCCCGTCGCTGACCGACGTGACGGCGACCAGGATGAGCACCAGGCTCGGCACCGCGCCATACGGCAACGGCAACCGGTTCACCAAGGTCACCTGGAGCACCACCGCAACCACGATCACGGCGGCCGTCGTCAGCGCGCGGCGCACGGGTCAGCCTGCCTTCTTTGGAAGCACTGAGTAACGCGGATCGGTGCGCGGCGGCGCGACGACCACCCCGACGACGCCGAGCGAGCTGAAGTCGGCGAACGGACTGACCTGCGCGGTCTGGGTGAGCGAGCCTGGAGTCGAGGTGACCGAGGTGATCGTTCCGACCGGGACTCCCGGCACGTACGGCGTGTCGTCCACCGATCCGAACGTCACGAGCTGCTCCCCCGGTTTCAGCGTCACGTTCGCGCTGAACAGGCGCAGCCGGAGCGAGTTCGCGCCGGCCATCGTGCTGCCGGTTCCGGTGACCGCCCCGATCTCCCCACCCGCCTCCCCTGCCCCCTCCGCTGCCAGCTGGACGCCGACCGTGGAGTCCGCGTCGGTGGCCAGCAGCACGGTGGAACTCACCGCGGCGACCTGGGTGACCGTGCCGACCAGGCCGTCGCCGTTCAGCACGGTGTCGTTCAGCGCGATGCCGTCACGGCTGCCCGCGTCGATGCTGACCGTGTCCGAATAGGACCCGCCCGCGCCGACGACGCTGGCCGCGACGACCCGGTAGCCGCCCCGGCCCGCGAGCTGCAGCAGGCTGCTGAGCTGCGGGTCCTTGGCCTCCGCGTTCTGCGCCTGTGACAGCTGGGCGCGAAGTTCGTCGTTTTGCTGCTGCAGGGCGCTGATCTCGCCGCTGTCGTCGCCAGTCACCGCGTCGAAGGCGCCGGCCACCGGACGGGTCAGGTAACCCGCGCCCCGCTCAATCGGGCCGAAGACGGCCGCCCCGGCATTATGCAACGGGCTCTGCCCGCCAGAGCGGAAATCCAGTGTTATCAACGCGACCGCCACGATCAGCAGCGCGGACACGACCAGGCGTGTCCTGGTGGATGCGTGGTGCACGGTTGCTCCCTAAGCGCCGGTCGGGAACCAGCACCTGCTTCAGGGTTTCGAAGTCCTCGACGCATTTGCCGGTGCCGAGCGCGACCGAATCCAGCGGGTTGTCCGCGATGTGTACCGGCATGCCGGTCTCCTCACGTATCCGCTCGTCGAGGCCGCGCAGCAGCGCCCCACCGCCGGTGAGCGCGATGCCCCGGTCCATCACGTCGCCGGCCAGTTCCGGCGGGCACTTGTCGAGGGTGGACTTGACCGCGTCGATGATCAGGTTGGCCGGCTCATCGATCGCGCGGCGGACCTCGGCGGCGGAGATGACCACCGTCTTCGGCAGGCCGCTGACCAGGTCTCGGCCGCGGATCTCGGCGTGCGGCTCGTCGGCGCTCGGGAACGCCGAGCCGAGCGTGATCTTGATCTCCTCCGCGGTGCGCTCGCCCAGCATCAGCGAGTACTCCTTCTTCGCGAAGGTGATGATCGCCTGATCCAGTTCGTCGCCGCCGATCCGGATGGACTGGCTGGTCACGATGCCGCCGAGGGAGATGACCGCCACCTCGGTGGTGCCGCCGCCGATGTCGACGACCATGTTGCCGGTCGGCTCGTTCACCGGGAGCCCGGCGCCGATCGCGGCCGCCATCGGCTCCTCGATGATGTAGACCCGGCGCGCCCCGGCCTGGTGGCCCGCCTCCTTGACGGCGGACTGCTCCACGCCGGTGATCCCGCTGGGCACCGCTACCACGATCCGTGGCTTGGCCAGGTGCCGCCGACGGTGCACCTTCTGGATGAAGTAGCGCAGCATCCGCTCGGTCACGTCGAAGTCGGCGATCACGCCGTCCTTGAGTGGCCGCACCGCCACGATGTTGCCGGGCGTGCGGCCGATCATGCGTTTAGCCTCGACCCCGACCGCGACGATCTGGCCGTTGTTCGTGTTCAGCGCGACCACCGAAGGCTCGTTGAGCACGATGCCTCGGCCGCGCACATATACAAGGGTGTTAGCGGTACCGAGATCGACCGCCATGTCACGGCCGAGGAACGTCATCGCGTTGCTCATCGGGAGCGGGAACCTTCCCATCGGGCCCGCACGCAACTGTCGCAGGTGCGGGTAATTCTGCGAAACTATTTATGCTACGAGTGAGTCATACGTGACAGTTAAGTCACGGCTCTTACGTTGGCCAGTGGCGGCGGTTTTAAACAAGGTCAGGGAAGAAGATCTCGATTTCTCGCGAGGCCGACTCGGGCGAGTCAGAACCGTGCACGATGTTCTCACCTGTCTCCAACGCGAGGTCGCCCCGGATGGTGCCGGGGAGTGCCTTGACCGGGTCGGTCGCGCCGGCCAGCGCGCGGAACGCCTCGATGGCCCGTGGACCCTCTGCGACCAGCGCGACCAGCGGACCGCTGGTGATGAACTTGATCAGCCCTGGGTAGAACGGCTTGCCATCGTGCTCAGCGTAGTGGGTCTGCGCGGTCTCAAGGCTGATGGTGCGCAGTTCGGCCGCGACAAGACGCAGGCCCTTACGCTCAATCCGGGCGATAACCTCACCAATCAAGTTCCGGCGTACGCCGTCAGGTTTGATCAAGATAAGGGTGCGCTCAGACACAACGATGCTCCTCGGTGAATGGGATGGGATTGCTAGTCATGAGCTTACCCATGCACCGTTAGCCACAAGTAGCCGGCACCCACCGCCGCGACCATGACCACAACGGCAACCAACATGGATCCAAAGGGCGTCGCTGACTCATAGCTGCCCATAGAAGGGCATGGCTGACTCATAGCTGCCCTTCGGCCCGTCACGGCGAGCACCACCCCGCAGGCGAGCGCGAGTGCGGCCAGCGCCGCGACGGGGAGGATGGTGCCGAAGGGCATCAGGGTGAAACCGGCTAGGGCGGCCGCGGCCGGTAGCGCGCCGGTGCGAGTCGCATGGCCGCCGCGGGTGACGACGCCGATGAGCACGATCAGCACGGTCACCTCGCTGATCGCGGTCGCGATGACGGCGGCGTGGTCGCGATACGACACGGCGAGCAGCATCAGCCCGAGCGCGGCC
This sequence comes from Streptosporangiaceae bacterium, assembly GCA_050012355.1. Taxonomy (GTDB): domain Bacteria; phylum Actinomycetota; class Actinomycetes; order Streptosporangiales; family Streptosporangiaceae; genus JBEKHI01. The sequence goes on from JBEKHI010000060.1 coordinate 3,862, forward strand.
AGTGGCGCGCCGAGCATCGCGAGACGGGCACGATCCTCGGCGTCGTGACGGCGGTGGAGCGTGTCCCGCCCCGCGAGCGGCAGGTACGCCGCGACCGACGCGAGCGCGACGCCCGCCAGCCACGGGAACGGCTCGAGCATCGCGTGCCAGCCGCCCGCTGTCCCGGCCGCGACTTGCCTCCGGACCAGCGCCGGCCCGGCCGCGAGGGCGGTGACCGTGACGAGCACCCAGATCACCCCGGTGCAACCGCGGGCGCGTCGGGTGCTCACCGCGAGCGCCGCCGCACCCGGCAGCGTCAGCCCGGCCCCGATCCCGTGCAGCGCCCGGTCCACCGCGACCAGCGGCAGCGAGCGGACCGCGCCACCCGCCAGGTCGGCGAGCGCGATCGTGAGCAAGCCCGCGAGCAGCACCGGCCAGCCAGTTCCGGCCCGGCGCACCGCGACGGCGCCGCAGGGCGCCGCCATCATGATCGCCGGGAGTGCCATCCCGCAGGCGCGCAGCAAGCCGATCGGATCGGCGGGTGCCGTCGACAGCCAGGCCGCGCCGTTAGGTATCTGGAAAAGAGCGAGCGGAACGGCGGTAACGATAATGGCGCAGACGCAGCCAGCTACGGCGAGTTCACGGGCGCTCGCCGGGCGGGCTTGCCCGCGGGCGGCGTGCGCCCCGCCACGAGATCGCGGTTGGACCGCGGAAGTCGGTCGTGCCAGGCTGACGCCATCCGTCACGTTTCGCTCACCTCAGTTAACTTTCGGCGACTGAGGTGAAGCGTATCGCGACGGTGCGCTATCGCGTGGTAACTCGCGGCGAGTCGGCGCTCTCCCACTTACGGGCCAGCCAGATGCCGGTGACCCATAGCGCCGCGAAAATCACGCCAAGGACGTACATGGCTGGCATCAGCACCCCGGAGGCGATGATGGCGATCTGCAGCAAGCTGCCCGCGATCAGCGCCCAGCCCATCCGCGGTTTGCCGACCACCCCGGCCAGCACGATCGCGACCAGCGCGAGTCCGCCCCCGACGGCGGCGGCGGTTCCCCCGCTGACGTGCTCGAGCACCTTCGCGGGGACGATCATGAGCAGCAGCAGCACCGCTTCCATGCCGAGCACGGAACTGCACAGCCTTCTCATGAGAGGTCTCCCTTGGTGAACGGCGCGCGGGCCGGGGTGCCGGGCGGGGGCTCACTGGTGCTACGCCCTGGCGCGATCAGCGCGCGGGCGTCCCCGGCGGTGACCACCGAGCCGGTGATGAGCACGCCGCTGCTGCCCGGGACATCCTCGCTGTCAGCCTCGTCGGCCAGCGTGACCGCTTGGTCGATCGCGTCGTCCAGCCGGGCCGCCACGTGCACCCGATCCGGTCCGAAGATCTCCCGCGCGATGGCCGCGAGGTCCTCGGGGGCCATCGACCGCGGCAGCGAGTTCCTGGTGACCACGACATCGCCGAGCACCGGCTCGAGTTCGGCCAGCAGGCCGGGCACGTCCTTGTCGGCGGCGACCGCGACGACGCCGGTCAGCCGCATGTACGGGAACGCCTCGCTCATCGCCTCGGCGGTGGCGGCCATGCCCGCCGGGTTATGCGCGGCGTCGATGATCACGGTCGGGCTGCTGCGCAAGATCTCCAGCCGCCCCGGCGACGCCACCTTGGCGAACCCGTCGCGGACCAGGGCGATGTCCAGCGGCGCGCCGTCGTCGGCGGTGCCGGAGAATGCCTCCACCGCGGCGAGGGCGACGGCCGCGTTGCTGGCCTGGTGCGCGCCGAACAGCGGCAGGAAGACGTCGCCGTACTCGCCGCGCAGTCCGCGAAGCACGAGCCGCTGACCGCCGACCGCGAGTTCCCTGTCCATAACGCCGAACTCGAGTCCCTCGCGAGCCACCGTCGCCTCCTGCTCGGCGGCCTCTCGGATGAGCACCTCGGCGGCGGGTAGCTGCTGCTGGGCCAGGATGACGGTCGCGCCGGGCTTGATGATCCCGGCCTTCTCGGCGGCGATCTCCTCGATCGTGTCGCCGAGGTAGTTCATGTGGTCGAGCGCGACTGGACCGATGACCGCGACGGCGCCGTCGGCGACGTTGGTGGCGTCCCACCGGCCGCCGACCCCGACCTCGACGATCGCCACGTCCACCGGGGCGTCCGCGAAGGCGGCGAACGCCATGCCCACCAGCACCTCGAAGAACGAGAGCCTGGACGGCTGCTTGTCGTCGGTGAGCTGAACGTAGGGCTGGACCTCCTCGTACAGCTCGGTGAAGCTCTCAGCGGAGATCGGCTCGCCGTCGATCGTGATCCGCTCGCGCATGCTCACCAGGTGCGGGCTGGTGAACCGGCCGGTCCGCAGCCCGCGCTCGCGCAACAGGGCATCGATCATCCGCGCCATGCTGGTCTTGCCGTTGGTCCCGGTGACATGGATGACCGGATAGGCCCGCTGCGGGTCGCCGAGCAGTCCGGTGAGCATCGCCACCCGGTCTAGGGTCGGATCGATCTGATGCTCTGCTCGCCTGCTCGCGATCTGGGCCTCGATTTCACGAAGCCGTCGTCCCTCATCATCCACGCTGCCAGCCTACTGCCCGCCGCTCCCACCCCAGCGATGGGTCATCCATGGGCCTATAGCGCCAGCGATGGGTCATCCATGGCCTCCGACCGCACCCGGGCGAGCGCCGCCAGGCGCTGTGCCGACCGTTCGTCGGCGGCGCGGTAGATGATCAGGCGCTGGTCGGGGTCTTGGATGGGCTGGAGCGCTTCGAACTCGATTGTGATCTCCCCCGCTACCGGGTGCAGCAGCCGCTTCAGGCCGCGGCCGTTGACCCGCACGTCGTGCTGGCGCCACAGCCGGGCGAACTCGGGGCTCGCGGCTCTCATCCTGGTGATGAGATCGTCAAGCGCCTTGTCGTCGGAGTTCGCCGCCCACGCGGCCCGCAGGTCGGCGATGCTCTCCCTTACGACCCGCTCCCGGTCGACATAGAAGTCGCGGAACCCGGGATGCGCTACGCACAACCACGCCATGTTTCGCTCGTCCGCTGGCATCCGGTCGAAATCAAGCAGCAATGCCGCTATTTCGTCATTCCAGGCGAGAATGTCGAACCGGTGGTCAATAACCATCGCCGGGCGGGGTGACAGGTCGGCGACGAGCCGGTTCAGCGACTCGGCGGCGGTCGCTCTGGGCGCCCGCTCGCGGGGACGCTGCCGGACCAGGTCGAACAGGTAGACGCGCTCGTCCTCGCTGAGCCGCAGTGCCCGGGCGAAGGCCTCGAGTACCTCCGGCGACGGGCGCAGCCCGCGACCCTGCTCGAGCCGGACCACGTAGTCGACGCTGACGCCAGCCAGCTCAGCGACCTCTTCGCGCCGCAGCCCGGGGGTCCGGCGCGGCCGTACGCCCGGCGGCAAGCCAGCCTCGGCGGGCTCCAGGCGCTCGCGCCGGGACCGCAGGAACGCTGCTAGCTCCTCGGTGGCATCTTTCATCGCTCGCTATTTTAGTTCCTGGGACTGGGCGTCCTAGGAAGCGCCTTCCCTTCCCCGGTCTTCGCCGCCTGACCAGACTCGTGAGCATGACCACTCGGTCGCACCAGGCCATGGATGGCCCACCGCAGGCGTTGTAGCGCTAGCGGTGGGCCATCCATGGGGGTCAGACGTGGGTCAGGCGGGGGCCGCGAGGGTTACGCCAGGGCCGCTAGGCGGTCGTTTAGGCGGGTTATGTCCGCTTCGGCGGTCTCTAGGCGCTGGCGGGTTTTCGCGACCACGTCGTCGGGGGCCTTGGCTAGGAAGCCCTGGTTGGACAGTTTGGCGCTGACCTGTTGTGCTTCCTTGCGGGCGGCCGCGAGATCCTTCTCCAGGCGGCGGCGCTCGGCGGCCACGTCCACCGTCCCGGCCAGGTCGATCTCGATCGTGGCGCCCTCGGCGACCAGCGAGGCCGATGAGGCGAACCCGTCGGCCGGTTCTGTCAGCCGCAGCAGTGCCCTGATCGCCGTCTCATGCGGCGCGAGCGGGCCGAGGTCACGCAGCCGGGCGGGGACCCGCTGGCCGGGGCGCAGCCCCTGGTCAGACCGGAACCGCCTGATCTCGGTGACCAGCCGCATCAGCGAGGTCAGCTCCGCCTCGGCGGCCGGGTCGCTGAACTCGTACGACGGCCACTGCGCGACCATGACCGAGTCCTGCCCGGTCAGCGCGGTCCACAGCTCGTCGGTGACGAACGGCATGACCGGGTGCAGCAGGCGCAGCAGGCCATCGAGCACGAAACCCAGGATGTCCCTGGTCCGCTCGGCCGCGGCCAGATCGTCCGATCCGAGCGAGACCTTCGCCAGCTCCAGGTACCAGTCGCAGAACTCGTCCCAGGCGAAGTGGTACAGCGTCTCGCAGGCCTTGGAGATCTCGAACCGCTCAAGCAGGTCGTCCACCTCGGCGTTCACCGTGGACAGCCGGGACAGGATCCAGCGTTCGGAGGCGGTCACCGGTTCGGGGGCGGCGTCCGGAACCCGGGCGCCGTTCAGCAGGGCGAACCTGGCGGCGTTCCAGAGCTTGTTGCAGAAGTTGCGCGAGCCGGCCGCCCAGTCCTCGCTGGTCGCCACGTCGGCACCCGGGTTCGCGCCGCGGGCCAGCGTGAACCGCACCGCGTCGGCGCCGAACCGCTCGATCCAGTCCAGCGGATCCACCGTGTTGCCACGGGACTTGGACATCTTCTTGCCGAACTGATCGCGGACCAGGCCGTGCAGCGTGACGATCCGGAACGGGACCGAATCCTCCGGGCCGCGATCGCGCATCGCGTACAGCCCGAACAGCATCATCCTGGCCACCCAGAAGAACAAGATGTCGTACCCGGTGACCAGCACGTTCGTCGGGTAGAAGGCCCGCAGGTCGGCGGTGTCCTCTGGCCAGCCGAGCGTGGAGAACGGCCACAGCCCCGAGGAGAACCAGGTGTCGAGCACGTCCGGATCCTGGGTCCAGCCCTCGGGCACGGACTCGCCGGGCGTGAGGCACTTGACCTCGCCGTCCGGGCCGTAGACGACCGGTATCCGGTGTCCCCACCACAGCTGGCGGGAGATGCACCAGTCGTGCATGTCGTCCACCCAGCTGAAGTAGCGCGCGTTCAGCTCCGGCGGGACGATCTGGACCCGGCCGTCACGCACCGCGTCACCCGCCGCCTCGGCCAGCGACGCGACCTTCACGAACCACTGCAGTGACTGGCGCGGCTCGACCACCGTGCCGCATCGGCTGCAGTGCCCGACCGCGTGAATGTACGGGCGCTTCTCGGCGACGATCCTGCCCTGCTCGCGCAGCGCGGCGACCACGGCCGGGCGCGCTTCGAACCTGTCCAGGCCCTCGAACGGACCGTGGGCGGTGATCACACCGTGCTCGTTCAGGACGGTGATGGACGGCAGGTCGTGGCGGCGGCCGATCTCGAAGTCGTTCGGGTCGTGCGCCGGGGTCACTTTCACCGCGCCGGTGCCGAACGCGGGATCGACGTGCTCGTCGGCCACGATCGGGATCCGCCGGCCGGTAAGCGGCAGTTCCACGGTCTTGCCGACCATGTGGCGGTACCGGTCGTCGTCCGGGTGGACCGCGACGGCGGTGTCGCCAAGCATGGTCTCGGCGCGAGTCGTGGCCACCACGATCTCGGTGCCGGAGTCGCCGTAGCGAATGGACACCAGCTCGCCCTCGTCGTCGCTGTGATCCACCTCGATGTCCGACAGCGCCGTGAGACAGCGGGGGCACCAGTTGATGATGCGCTCGGCCCGGTAGATCAGGCCATCGTCGAAGAGCCGCTTAAAGATCGTCTGAACGGCGCGCGACAATCCCTCGTCCATGGTGAACCGCTCGCGGGTCCAGTCCACCGAGTCGCCAAGCCGGCGCATCTGGCCGAGTATCTTGCCGCCCGACTCGGTCTTCCATTGCCAGACTCGGTCGACGAAGGCCTCCCGGCCCAGGTCGTGCCGGGACAGGCCCTCCTTGGCGAGCTCACGCTCGACCACGTTCTGCGTGGCGATACCCGCGTGGTCCATGCCGGGCAGCCACAGCGTCTTGTAGCCCTGCATCCGCCGACGGCGGACCGTCGCGTCCGCGATCGTGTGGTCAAGCGCGTGACCGACGTGCAGTTGCCCAGTGACGTTCGGCGGCGGCAATACGATGCAGTAGGGCTCGGCGTCGCTCGTCAGGTCCGGCGTGAAATATCCCGCCTTCTCCCAGTGCTCATAACGGTTCGCCTCAACCTCGGCGGGAGCATATTGCGGCGACAGTGCCTGCTGGCCCGCTGCATCGTTCGTTGTCACGCAGCGAGTTTATCCTGCTGGCACCTCAACGCTGTTACGGATGTTCAATGCGTAGGTGGCTGCCGTCGTGTTCGGGATCTCGCTCTGGCCGGTCGCGTCGAAGTATTCGATCACGGCCAGCGTCTTCGCGGTCACCCAGACGCAGATCGTGCCGCCCGATATTACGCCGCAGCCCATGACACCACCATGCGAGCCGGGGTTCACCGTGGCGCTCTTAGTCGCTTCCGAAGAAAACGCCTGCGCGATCTGGTCGGGAGTGAAGCTCCCGTTGAATCCGGTGTAAGCGGCCAGCAGGTCGTTGTTCACCAGGTACGAGCCGGCGACGGTCGATGTGACGGTCCCGGACCCGGTTGACTCCACCTGCTCCTTGACCGTGCCCGAGACCGTCTCGGCCGCGGAGGTCTGAGCGGCGGGGGCATCCGTATCGGCCTTGTAGCCGCCGGCGGTGGCCGCCTCGATCAGCTTGTACGGCCCGCTGGCCGCCCCTGAGTTCGCGGCCTTGGCCGACGACGTGGCCTTCGGAGAACTCTGGGCCGGGACGCCGCTGGCCGTATTGGTGCTCGGCGTGCCGAAGTTGCTCTTGGTCACCTGCACCGCCGCGGCGGCGATGGCAACCGAGCAGAGCAGCCCGAAGGCGACGCCCGCCAGCGCCTTACCGCTCCGCTTGGCGGGGACCGACGCGAGTGAGGCCACCCGGAGCTCAGGGCCGTTACCGTTCCCGCCGGTCGCACCATACTGCGCGGGATCGTACTGCTGCGTCCCGTACTGTCCCGCGCCAAACCGCTCGAGCTGTCCTTGCCCGTAGGTCCCCGGCGAGTACGCGTCCTGCCCGAGACTCGGCTGCCCGTACCCCGGCTGGCCGTACCCGTCCTGCCCGAAGCCCTGCTGCCCGTACCCCGGCTGGCCATACCCCGGCGGCGCGTAGCCCTGCTGGTCGTAGCCCGGCTGCGTGTAACCCGGCTGCCCGAAGCCCTGCTGGTCGTATCCCGGCTGCGCGTAACCCTGCTGATCGTATCCCGGCTGCGCGTAACCCTGCTGTCCGTAACCCTGCTGCTGCCCGAAGTCTTGCTGCTGCTGTCCGAAATCGTGCTGCCCGAAATCCTGCTGCTGCCCGTAACCCGGCTGTTCGTAACCCGGCTGCCCGTACCCCTGCGGAGCATAACCTTCCGGCGCGTAGCCCGACGGGGCATAGCCCTGCTGGCCGAAGCCCTGAGCGCCTTGCTCCCCGTAACCGGCAGCCGCGGCCCAGCTCTGATCGAACCCCTGCTGACCGTCGGCGGCGCTCGGGTCAGCTGCCGGCTGACCGCCGTTCCCCAAGCCAAGGCCGGCTGGCGCGAACCCACCGGGACGGTATCCCGCCGGACGCCGACCGAGCTGAAAACCGGGTGCGTAGCCCTCTTCCTGTCCCGCGGACCATGGCGCGACGGCCGATCCCGGCTCCTGCCCGACGAGATAGGAACCTTGCACGGGTTGCGCAGTGTCACCATTTGGCGGCTGCGAATAACCCTGGGCGACCGGCTCCTGCTGAGGCTCCCATGGAGGCCCGGAGCCGTCCCAACTGCTCATATACGCTCATTCCCCGACGTTCGGAAGGCGAATGCCAGCCAGCGCCTGCAGTCCCCGACAAGCCCGACCCAGCACTCAGTTCTGACGGGATGAGGCTACAGGAGAATACCCGCATGTCACGAGCAATTAGGACAAATCCATTACGCTTTGCTGACCCGAGTCCCGTGGCGGCAACACAGCGTCACACGTAACACTGACCGTCACGACGGCAATGGCCCCTTGATGGAGTCATCAAGGGGCCATCGATTAAGTCACGCCGTTATGGTTATGCGGATTTTTCTCTGGGTGTACGGCGGGTCACTTCGCGCGGGACGAGCGTTGGGTTGACGTTCTCCAGCACCGCCTCGCGGGTGAGGACGACCCGCTCGACATCCTTGCGGCTCGGCACCTCGTACATCACCGAGAGCAGGACCTCTTCCATGATCGCCCGCAGGCCACGGGCACCAGTGCCGCGCAGCAGCGCCTGATCGGCCACGGCTTCGAGCGCGTCCGGGGTGAACTCCAGGTCCACGCCGTCCAGCTCGAACAACCGCTTGTACTGCTTGACCAGCGCGTTGCGCGGCTCCGTGAGGATCTGGATGAGCGCCTCGCGGTCCAGGTTGTGCACGCTGGTGATGACCGGCAGCCGACCGACGAACTCGGGGATCATGCCGAACTTAAGCAGGTCCTCGGGCATCACTTCACCGAACGAGTCTTCGCTGACGTGATTGCTGCGCACCCGCAGCACGCCATTGAAGCCGATGCCGCCGCTGCCCTGCCGCTGTTCGATGAGCTTTTCCAGGCCGGCGAACGCGCCGCCGCAGATGAACAGCACGTTCGTGGTGTCGATCTGGATGAATTCCTGGTGCGGATGCTTGCGGCCACCCTGGGGCGGCACGCTCGCGGTGGTGCCCTCCAGGATCTTCAGCAGCGCCTGCTGCACACCCTCGCCGGAAACGTCCCTGGTGATCGACGGATTCTCGCTCTTGCGCGCGATCTTGTCGATCTCGTCGATGTAGATGATGCCGGTTTCGGCCTTCTTGACGTCGTAATCCGCTGCCTGAATGAGCTTGAGCAGGATGTTCTCGACGTCCTCCCCCACGTATCCCGCCTCAGTGAGGGCGGTGGCGTCGGCGAGCGCGAAGGGCACGTTCAGCAGGCGGGCGAGGGTCTGGGCGAGCAGGGTCTTGCCGGAACCCGTCGGGCCGAGCAGCAGGATGTTCGACTTGGCGAGCTCGACACCATCGTCCCCAGGTCGCTCTCCGCCGGTCTGGACGCGCTTGTAGTGGTTGTACACCGCGACGGACAACGCCTTCTTGGCCTTGTCCTGACCGATCACGTAGGCATCGAGGAACTCGTAGATCTCCCGGGGCTTGGGCAAGCTGTCCCATTTGAACTCGGACGGCTCGGAGAGCTCTTCCTCAATGATCTCGTTGCAGAGATCGATGCACTCATCGCAGATGTACACACCTGGACCGGCGATGAGCTTCTTAACCTGCTTCTGGCTCTTTCCGCAGAACGAGCACTTGAGCAGGTCCCCGCCGTCACCGATGCGTGCCACCCAGTTTCTCCTTTACTTGGGGCCGCCTGGCAACACCTTGCCGTGTTACCGGGCGGGCAAGTCCCGCCACGCCGCCATGTCCTTGCATATCGACGGTACCGCCTCCTGGGGTCCAATGGACCCATCAAACCCCTTCAGCGGCCCAGGAGGGAAGAGGTGAATCCTCCCGGTAAGGACGAGACTACCTCCGGCACGCGGAGCGTGCCCCGCTTCAGGACGTTCAGTACCTCGTCAACGATGCCGTAATCCTTGGCTTCTTCGGCCGTCAGGAACTTGTCACGCTCGATATCCCGGCGAATTTTCTCCTCGTCCTGCGTGGTGTGGCGCGACAGAATAACTTCCATCGCGGCCCGCATCCGCAGAATCTCCCGGGCCTGGATCTCCATGTCGCTCGACTGGCCGTAGCCACCCTCGGTAGCGGGCTGGTGGATCAGGATCCGGGAGTTGGGCAGCGCCATCCGCTTGCCGGTAGTGCCGGCCGCCAGGAGCACGGCGGCGGCGCTCGCGGCTTGGCCGATGCAGCAGGTCGTGATGTCCGGCTGGACGAACTGCATGGTGTCGTAGATGGCCATCATCGACGTCATCGACCCGCCTGGCGAGTTGATGTACATCGTGATCTCGCGATCGGGGTCGATCGCCTCGAGCGTCAGCAGCTGAGCCATGACGTCGTTGGCGCTGGCGTCGTCGATCTGGACGCCGAGGAAGATGATCCGCTCCTCGAAGAGCTTGTTGTACGGGTTCATCTCCTTTACCCCGTACGAGGTCCGCTCGACGAAGGATGGCAGAACGTACCTGGACTGCGGTGTAAGCACGTGATTTTCCTTTCCGCTCAAGACACCGGGCCGACGGAGGGCACCTCGTTGGCGCTGCGGATCACGTGGTCCACGAAGCCGTATTCCTTGGCTTCCTCGGCGGTGAACCAGCGGTCGCGGTCGGCGTCCTTCTCGATCTGTTCCACGGTCTGTCCCGTGTGGAACGCGGTCCGCTCGAACAGGGTCCGCTTGAGGTAGAGCATCTGCTCAGCCTGGATCCTGATGTCGGACGCGGTACCCCCGATGCCACCGCTTGGCTGGTGCATCAGGACCTGAGTGTGCGGCAGGGCGTACCGCTTGCCCGCGGCACCGGCGGTCAGCAGGAACTGCCCCATGGAGGCAGCCATGCCCATCGCATAGGTGGCCACGTCGTTTGGCACGAACTGCATGACGTCGTAGATCGCGAGCCCCGCGTACACGGAGCCGCCTGGGGAGTTGATGTAGATGCTGATGTCGCGCTTGCCGTCCTCCGACGCGAGCAGGATCAGCTCGGCGCAGATGCGGTTCGCGATGTCCTCGTCCACCTGCTGGCCGAGGAAAATAATCCGGTGCCGCAGCAGCCGCGAGAACAGCTGGTCGATGACCAGCCCGGCGGCGGCGTCCGGTGGAGTCGACCTGGCGACGGTCTCGGCCTCGCGGGCTACGAGGGCGGCCGTCTCGGCCGGCGTTGCAACTGACAGAGGCTGGGTCACGAGGTCACCTGCTCCGATCACTTCGGGTGTCGTTGTGCCGACGATAACGCGGCTGAGAAGCGGCTAATGCCAGTGGGGGCTTCTGTTCGCTACCGGCGCACGGGGTTACCGGCGGCCGATGGCGGCGACGACGGCGTTTCGAGCGTTTTGCGGGGTTTGCTGGGGGTGGGGGTGAGGCTGGGGTTTCGGGCGGGCCGTTCCGGGGTGGCGGGGGCAGAGTGCGGGCGGGCGGCGGCGGGCCTTTGCTGGTTAACGCCGCACCAACCAGCAAAGAGTGTGGTTGGTGCCACACCCACCAGGAAAAAGCTCCCCGGCCCGGCGGCTCACCACGCTCGTGAGCATCACCAGAACCGGCAGCAGCACCCGCCACTGGCCGACGGAGCGGCGCCCGACGGCCCTAAAAGATCTTTGGACCTCTTCCAAGGTACCGAAGAGGTCCAAAGGTGGCCCTAGGCCCGAACACGCGGAAGGGCCGCGCGGCGGGGCTTACTCCTCGGAGTCCTCGGCGGCCTCAGCCGCTTCTACGACCTCAGCCGACGCGGCGTCGTCGTCCGAGGCGATCTCGGACTCGTCAGCGTCGTCAGCGTCCTCGGAGTCGCCCGCGACGGACTCGATCACGGACTTGATGTCGACGTCGTTACCGGCCTCGTCGGTGACCTTGACCTTCTCGGCCACCACCGACAGGGCCTTGCCGCGCAGCACCTCAGAGGCGGCGGCGTTGAGCTGCCCGCTGTCGATGAGCTGCTTGGCAAGCGCATCCGGCGAGACGCCATAACGCGCGGCCTGCTCCGTGATGAAGTACTCCAGGTCCTGCTGGGTGACGTTCAGGTCCTCGGTCTTGGCGATCTCGTCGAGCACGAGGCCAGCCTTGACTGTCCGCCGGGACTGGTCCTCAAGCTCGGACTTGAACTCGTCCTCGGACTGGCCGGTCGACTCCAGGTACTCCGGCAGGGTCGCGCCGGCCCGGGTCAGCTGGTCGTCCACCGACTGGGTGGCGTGCTCGAGCTCATGCGCGACGAAACCCTCGGGCAGCGGGACTTCCGTCGCGGCGAGCAGGGCGTCCAGCGCCCGGTCGCGGGCCTGCGAGGCCTGAGTGGCCTTGCGCATCCGCTCGAGCTGCTGCCGGGTCGCGGCCCGGAACTCACCGAGCGTGTCGAACTCGCTTGCCAGCTGCGCGAAGGAGTCGTCGAGCTCAGGCAGTTCCTTGACCTTCACCGAGTGCACCGTCACGGTGACGTCGGCTTCCTCGCCCTCGGAGTCACCGCCCGCCAGTTCGCCGCGGAAGGTCGTGGACTCCCCCGCCGACAGCCCCGTGATCGCGTCGTCAAGCCCGTCCATCACGGAACCGCTGCCGACCTCGTAGGAGATGCCGCTCGCCTGGGCGTCGTCCACCGGGTTCCCGTCGACCGACGCGGACAGGTCGATGGACACGAAGTCGCCCGACTCCGCGGCCCGCTGGACGGTCTTCAGCGACGCGAACCGCTCACGCAGCGAGTTAAGGTACTCCTCCACGTCATCCGGGCCGACGGTCCCGTTGTCGACCGTGACGGACAGCGTGGACAGGTCGGGGATCGCGAACTCGGGGCGGATCTCAACCTCGGCCGTGAAGGTCAGTTCCTCGCCGTCATCCAGGTTGGTGACCTCGATCTCCGGCTGCCCGAGCACCCGGAGCTCATTCTCGGTAACCGCCTTGCTGTACAGGTCAGGGACGGCCTCGTTGAGCGCCTGCTCGAGGACCGCCGCGCGGCCGATCCGCCGGTCGATGATCTGCGGCGGCACCTTCCCTGGCCGGAAGCCGGGTATGCGAACCTGCCGCGAGACCTCCTTGTAAGCCTTGTCGAGGCTCGTTTTGAGCTCGGAGAACGGAACCTCGACGCTTAGCCGGACTTTCGTCGGGCTTAGCTCTTCGACGGCGGTCTTCACGTCGGTGTCACTCCAGGGTTGCGATTCTCACCCACCGCAGGTAGTCGGCGGGCGCCACAGATGCTGACTCAGCGCACGAGTCTATAGGCGCCCAAGTCTAGGGCCTGTCAGCTACCGATGCTGCCCAGGCTGACGGTCATCAGGCAGAAGCAGGTGCAGCACCCAGCTCACCAGCCCGACGATCAGCGCCCCCTCGACGGCCGCGACAAACCCCGTGACGTGGAACGGGAGCTTCAGATCCCCCGCGATCACGCTGGTCAGCCACAGCAGCAGCCCGTTGACCACAAGCGCGGCCAAGCCGAGGGTCAGCACGTAGAAGGCGCAGCCGATGACTTTGATAACGGGCTTGAGTACCGAGTTGATGATGCCGAAGATCAGCGCGACCACCAGCAACGTGCCGGCTTTCGACGCCGCCGACCCGGCCAGCACATGGATGCCAGGCACCACCCACGCCGCGACCCCCAGCGCAGCGGCCGACACAACCACCCTGATCACGTACTTCACACCAAAAACCATACATGCGGCCATAACGTCGCGAGTCGGTCCCTGCGGTACCCCATGGATGGCCCATCGCTGGGGCTATGGCGCCAGCGATGGGCCATCCATGGGGGTCAGCCAGGGTGCGGGGCAGGGGGGTCAGGGGGTGCGGAAGGTGTGGCGGTAGTCGTTGGGGGTGGTGGAGCGCCAGGCGCGGAAGTGGTGGCGGAAGACGGTTACGCTGCCGAAACCGCAGCGGTCGGCGATGGCCTCTATGGTGTCGTCGGTGTCTTCTAGCAGGTGCTGGGCGAGCAGGATGCGCTGGCCGGTGAGCCAGCGCTGCGGGGTGGTGCCGGTCTCCTGGGTGAACCGGCGGGCGAACGTGCGCGGCGACATGTGGGCCCGGGCCGCCATCTCCGCCACCGAGACCGAGCGCTTCAGGTCCCCGACCAGCCAGTCGAGCAGTTCCGACAGTGCGCCGTCGCCGGGTACCGGGACTGGCTGGTCGACGAACTGGGCCTGGCCGCCGTCCCGGTGCGGCGGGACCACCATGCGCCGCGCGATGCCGTTGGCCACCCGCGAGCCCTGCTCCTTGCGCACCAGGTACAGGCAGGCGTCGATACCGGCCGCCGTTCCGGCGCTGGTGAACACCGGGTCCTCGTCGACGTAGAGCACGTCAGGATCGACCTTGGCCATCGGGTAACGGCGGGCCAGTTCCCTCGTGTACCGCCAGTGGGTCGTGCACCGCCGGCCGTCGAGCAGCCCCGCCTCGCCGAGGACGAAGGCCCCGCTGCACACGCTGAGTACCCGGCTCCCCCGGGCCACCGCGTCGCGCAACGCGGCGAGGAACTCCTCCGGGAGCGGCGTGCCCTCCAGTCGCTCATCACCGATGGCGGGGATCCCGATCAGGTCCGCGCCGCGCAGCCGCTCGAGGCCGTGCTCGGCGTGCAGTGTGAATCCGTTATAGGACCGTATCGGCCCGGGCTCCCCCGCGACCACGGCAAAGTCATAGACAGGTAGCCCCTCTTCGCTCCGGTCGATGCCAAAGACCTCGCAGAGCACGCCGAACTCGAACGGGTGGAAGCCGTTGAGCACCACGGCGACAACGTTTCGCAGCATGCGACCAGTATGGCAGGATCTAGCGCGAGACTGGCATCACTGCCACTGTGCCGCTGCCTTCCTGGCGCGCAGGATTGAAACATGAACCACAACAACCCCGTCGTCCGCGCGGCGCTAAGGGTCCGCGACATCATCAGCGAAATACAGTACGCGCAGCACTCTCTCGCCATCCGGCGGCTGGCCGTCGACCGGTACCTGCCCCGGCCCGACTCGCCGCCGGACACCTACGCCGAGTTCCTGGCGCGCACCCATGGCCCGATGTGGCACGAACCCGCTGCCCGTGAGCGCGGCACCGGACGGATGGTCGGTTAGCTCGCGCCAACCGTCCTCATCGGTCCGCCGGGGTTCACGCCGACCAGCGTCGTCAGCGCCCGCACCTGGGTCGCGAACTGGGCGGCGTTGCCGAGCTCAACAGCCGGCCCGCTGCCGATGACCAGGCTGACCGTCCCGCAGCCTTCCGAATTCACGGTGGCGGTGGCGACCGTCTTGCCAGCCGTACCGTCCCGGAATATCAGTCGCAGCGGCGCCATGAGCTGCATCGGGCAGACCCACGCCCCGCTACTGGCCGTCGGGTAGAGCGGCAGCCCGTTGACCAGGGCGACGAGCTTGCGCACCAGGGCCGGCGACGTCACCGCCTTGGTGTCGCCGACGCTGATAGGTCCAGACGCCCGGGCCTCGGCGACGGTCACCTCGGTCACGGTGGACGGTACGCGCTGCGCGTCGGTCCTGGCCTGTTGCCACGCGTCCTGCGCGTCCACCCGGATGACGGTCTGGCCAGCGCTCACGCTGACGGCCGAGACCAGCAGCACCCGGGCAGGAAGCGTGCCGGCCACCGCCGGAAGAGCGAACTCGTCGTACGAGATGGTGGCGGGAGCCGACCCGGAGGTCCCAGCGACGTACGGGGTCATGACGATGCCGCCGACGGTACCGGAGGAGAGCAGCGTGAACTTGCTCGGCAGATGCGTCTTTACCCAGCTCAGCGCGGTGTCTGGCGTCCCGGCCAGCTGCCAGTAGGACGTGTCGTCGATCTGGCCCGCGGTCAGCGTGACCTTGTTGAGCGACGCGGCGTCGGACGGGACCCGCGCGAGCCGCCGCGCGCCGGGCGGCGCCACGAACGACGCGAGATTCGCCGCCGCGTCCGCCTCGGCGCGTTGCTTGGGTGTCTCGTGCGACACCGTGGACACGGCGGACCCGGAGGCCGTGGATCCGGACGAACCGGATTCATTAGCCGTGGCGCACGCGGTCAACGCGCACACCGCGATAACCGACAGCGCCGCCAGGAAAGGCTTCGGGCCCGATGAGGTCAGCCGAACGATGCTCATGCCGGTTCGACGCGCACCACGGCGCGTACGGTTCCCATGACGGGGCGGCGAGTGGGAATCACCCACGTCGTTATGTAAAAAGGTGCTTGTGATCAAGCGCGAGACAGTCGTGCCCGATTGGCTGGCCGAGGTGGTGCGGCCCAAGCCAGCGCCGCCGCCCTGGCCTGCCATGCTGCGGGCCGCGCTCGCGATCTGCGTGCCGCTCGCCATCGGGATGGCGACGGGTCACCGGACACTGGGCCTGCTGCCGGCCATGGGCGGCCTGATCGGGGTCATGGTCGACCTGGGCGGCCCGTACCTGCTTCGCGTGCGCCGGGTGGGGGCGGCGGTGCTGTTCGGCGGGGCGCCGGGGCTGGTGATCGGCGAGGTGATCCACGGCCACGGCTGGATCACCGTGCTGGCGCTCGTTTTGGTGGCCGGGGTGTCCGCGGCGATGTCCACGCTCGGTGACATCGGATCCGTGACCGGGCTCCAGTTGCTGGTCTACGCATCGCTCGGACTCGGGCCGCTCGGCACGCTGCGGCCTTGGTGGCCACAGGCCGTCGAGTTCGTGATCGGCGGGCTGTGGGCGCTGGTGCTGATCGTGCCGGGATGGCTGCTCGAACCGCGTTCGGCCGAACAGCGAGCCGTCGCCAACGTTTATCACGCGCTCGCGCGCGAACTGCGGGCCATCGGCACGCCGCGCGCGGTGACCGCGCGCAACGACGTGACCGCGGCGCTGAACACCGGCTACGACATGCTGCTCACCAGCCGGGCCTTCTCGGCCGGCCGGAGCAGGAGCCGGATGCGGCTGATCGCCGTACTGAACGTGAGCCACCTCGTCGCCGAGGCCACCATCACTTTGCGATCAGAACGCCGCAAGCCGCCCGCCCTGGTCACCGCGACTCTCGACCGGCTCGCGGACGCCGCCGCGGGCGATGGTCCGGTGCCACTGATCCCGCCGCCCTGGGGCACCTCGCCCGGGACCCGGGCACTACGCGACTCGCTGGTCCGGCTGGCGTCGCTGCTATCCGGCGGCGGCTATGCCGACCAGGCACCCGCCCCGCGGCCATCGATGCGCGACCGGCTCGAATCGGCCGCCGATCAGTTCCGGGTCGGGGCCATCGGCCAGACGTTCACGATCCGGCTGATGGCGTGCATCGGCGTCGCGGCCTACCTCAGCGAGGTGCTAGCCGTGCAGCGGTCGTACTGGGTGGTACTGACCACGGCAATCGTGCTCAAGCCCGACTACGGATCGGTGTTCGCCCGGGCACTGCAGCGTGGTATCGGCACCATCGTCGGTGCGGTGGTCGGCGCCGCGATCCTGGCGCTGGTTCCCTACGGTCCGTGGCTGCTCGTGCCGTTCGGCATCCTGGCGGCGTTGCTGCCCTACGGGCGGGCGCGGAACTTCGGGCTGTCCGCGACGTTCCTGACCCCGCTGGTCGTGCTGCTCATAGACATACTCGAGCACACAGGATGGCGGCTCGCCGAGGCGCGACTGCTCGACACGGTGCTCGGCTGCGCCGTGGTCCTCGTGGTCGGCTACCTGCCGTGGCCGATGAGCTGGCACGCCCACCTGCCGGGGAAGCTGGCCTCCACGATGCGCGCGGTGGCCGCGTACTTGGAAGAGTCGCTGTCGGATCCGTCGGTCTCTGGCACATTCCCCGTCGTGAGCGACAGCGCGCCTCCTCCAGGACAGCGGGCCCGCATGCGCCGCCGGACGTACCGGGCTATCTCCGACCTGCGGGCGGAGTTCCAGCGGGTGATGTCGGAGCCCGCCGCCGTGAGCCGGCGCGCGTCGGCTCTGTGGCCCGCCGTGGTCGGGCTGGAAGACGTGACAGACGCGACCACCGCACTGGCGGTCGCGGTCAAGCGCGGCGCGCCCGCACCGTCAGCCGACGCGGTCCGGCAGCTCGCCAGGTCGCTCACGGCGGTCGCGGACGCGCTGGATTCCGGGTCTCCGCCGTCAGCCGAGAACGAGCCGCTGCCCTCGGACGAAGCCCTGCGCCCAGTGATCGACGCGGTCCGTACCGTATTCAGTGTGCTGACACCAAAAGATGGTCGGGCTGGCCGGATTCGAACCGGCGACCTCCGCGACCCAAACGCGGCGCGCTAGCCAAGCTGCGCTACAGCCCGTGCCTTGCCGAGTGTAACGGTTCCGGCATCCCATTCGCGACGGCGGGCCACCGATTAGGTTCAAGGAGGTGCGAAGGGTGAGCGAGGACTTTCGCAGGGACTCACCGACCCTGCTCTCCTACAGCGCCACCTTGCTCGCTTGCGCCCAGGCGATCCTGTCCGAGCGGCACCGCGAATGGCGGGATCGCGCGCTGACCGAGGCCAATGTCGCGGCGGCCGGCTGCGCGGTGCTCGCCCCGCTGCTGCTCGGCAGCCTCGCCGATCACGTCGGATTGCACGCCGCATTCGCCGTCGAGCTCGTGCTCATCGGGGCATCCGGTCTCCTGCTGCTGCTCCGCCGTCGGACCGCCGAGGCCTAACCGCGGTCGATGTGACATCGACCGGTATAGAGCCCGGTCGATGTCACATCGACAGCCTGCGGCAGGTCGATGAACGGCCCGCGTTCGATTTCGTAGACGCCACCGGAAAGGTTCGTCAGTTCCTGCGAGGCAGCCAGGGAAGTCAAGAGGGTGTTTCGCCACTTATTGCAGGTCAGGCGCGCGGCGATCGTTCGGACAAAAGCCGCCCGACCCGGCATGCCGCACCAGCCGCGCGGCTCGCTTCACGGCGACATCTTCACGAATCGGGCATCCATGCCATTTCACCCTGCCACCGCGACCGACGATTGTGGGTGGTGCGGCCTTACCCCTACAAGAATGTGGGTAGTGCAGCACCGACCAGAATCACTCGGACCCAGGGGCGGCGGGACGGGTCGGAGCAACCGTGCGATATCCCGCCAAACCAGGCGGGTGCTGCGGCCCGGCGCGGGGGGAAGGCGGCCTCAGGTGCCGCGGACGCGGAGGCCGTCGAAGGCTACGGCGCAGACCGCTTCCGCTAGGCGAGCGCTGTCCTCGCCATGCGGCTTGTACCATTCCACGATCGAATTCACCATGCCGAAAAGCAGCCGCGCGGCGACGCGGGGATCCACGTCGGCACGGATGTCGCCTTCCGCTTCGGCCTCCTTGACCAGGGTCGCGACGATCCGGTCGAACTCCCGCCGCCGCTCCAGCGCGCGCCGCTCCACGTCGGTGTTTCCCCGGACCCGGAGCAGCAGAGTCACATAGGGAAGCCGGTCGGCGAGGACCTCGACGCTGCGGCGGACCAGTCGTTCCAGCTGCTGGATCGCGGGCTCCCCCGCTGCCTGAGCGTCGGCCACCGCCTCGAACAAGCCGTCGAGCGCACGGTCGAGCGCCATCCGCAGCAGGTCCTCTTTGCTGTCTACATGGTGGTAAATGGAGGACTTCGTTATCCCGAGCGCCTGCGAGAGCTGCTCCATGCTGGTGCCGTCGTAGCCGCGCTCGTTGAAGATGGTTACCGCCACCGACAGCACGGAGTCGAGATCGTGTCCTGGACGTCCGCGCCGGCGCGGCGCCGGGGCGGTCATCCCGACGCCAGCCGGTGGCTGCGGCCCCGGAACTCGGCGATGATCTCGGTGCCGCGGCGCACCGTGACGTCGTACAGCCCCGACCGGCCGAACAGGACCCGCGACGCCTGGTCAGAAGCCATCATCGCCGCGACCGCGGCTGGCGGTTGTGACGTGTCACTCACCCCTGAAATATTACCGAACATTCGGTCAATAATATCGTCGTTGCCGACGCCAAGAGGAGCGGAATGACTGACGTGTACGTGGTCGACGGCGTGAGCCAAGGGCTTTTACAGCTGGGACAGCTAGTATAAGATGAATTACCGAATGTTCGGTCAGTAATGATCTGAGAGGAGCGCGTTCGTGACCGTACTGCGCAGCTACGTGGCAGGCCACTGGTTCGCGCCGGACCGCGGCACCCCGGTGTACGACGCGGTAACCGGCGACCAGATCGTGGAGGTCTCCTCCGATGGCATCGACTTCGGCGCCGCGCTGGCCTACGGCCGCAACGTCGGCGGTCCCGCGCTGCGGGATCTGACCTTCCACGAGCGGGCGGCGCTGGCGAAGTCGGCCGGGCAGCTGCTGCGCGAGCACCGCGACGAGCTGTACCAGCTGTCGTACCGCACGGGCGCCACCCTCAACGACTCCAAGTTCGATATCGATGGCGGCATCGGCGTGCTGCTCAGCTACGCGAGCATGGCCAAACGCGAGCTGCCGAACGAGCGAGTGTTCGTCGAGGGACCACCGCAGCCGCTCGGCAAGGCCGGCCAGTTTCTCGGCCAGCACCTGCTCACGCCCCGCCACGGTGTGGCCGTCCAGATCAACGCGTTCAACTTCCCGGTGTGGGGGCCGCTGGAGAAGCTGGCGCCGGCGCTCATCGCCGGCGTCCCGACGCTGATCAAGCCGGCGTCGCAGACCGGCTATCTCACCGCGCGGGTCGTCGAGCTGATCCTCGAGTCCCTGCCCGAGGGCGCGCTCCAGCTGGTCAGCGGGAGCGCCGGTGATCTCCTCGATCATCTCCAAGAACAGGACCTGGTCAGCTTCACCGGCTCGGCCGGCACCGCGCAGCGCCTGCGATCGCATCCGGTCGTGATCGCTAGGTCGGTACGGTTCAACGCCGAGGCCGACTCGCTGAACATGTCCGTCCTCGGCCCCGACGCCGCCCCTGGCACCCCCGCGTTCGACCGGTACGTCAAGCAGCTCGTCACCGAGATGACGGTCAAGGCCGGACAGAAATGCACCGCGATCCGCCGCGCC
This sequence comes from Streptosporangiaceae bacterium, assembly GCA_050012355.1. Classification (GTDB taxonomy): domain Bacteria; phylum Actinomycetota; class Actinomycetes; order Streptosporangiales; family Streptosporangiaceae; genus JBEKHI01. The sequence continues at coordinate 24,333 of JBEKHI010000060.1, forward strand.
TTCGTCCCGGCCGAGCTGCTGGACGCGGTCACCGAGGCGGCACGGGAGCGGCTGGCCAAGGTAAAGATCGGCAACCCGGCGGACGAGTCGGTGCGGATGGGCGCGCTCGCCAGCCTCGCCCAGCGGGACGAGGTCCGCCATTCCGTAAACGCACTGGAGAAGGCCGCCACCAGAGTGTTCGGCGACCCGGAGCACGTCGAGGTCACCGGGGCCGACGCCCAGCGCGGTGCCTTCATCTCACCGATCCTGCTCCGCGCCGATGACGCAGACGCCGCCGAGGTCCACGAGGTGGAGGCGTTCGGGCCGGTCAGCACGCTGATCGGCTACCGTGACGCGGCCGACGTGATCGATCTCGCGGGTCTGGGCAAGGGCAGCCTGGCCGGATCGATCGTCACCGACGACCCGGACTTCGCCGCCGCGGTCGTCCTCGGCACCGCCCCCTGGCACGGCCGGCTCCTCGTGCTGGATGCCGACGCGGCACCCGAGTCCACCGGCCACGGCTCGCCGCTGCCGATGCTCGTGCACGGCGGTCCGGGCCGGGCCGGCGGCGGTGAGGAGCTGGGCGGCATGCGCGGCGTGTTCCACCACCTGCAGCGCACGGCGGTCCAGGCCAGCCCGCGGATGCTCCAGTCGGTCACCGGCCGCTGGGTCGCGGGCGCGCCGCGGACCACCGGCGGCGCCCACCCGTTCACCAAGTCCCTCGAGACGCTGCGCATCGGCGACACGGTCATCGGCGGTCCGCGCACCGTGACGCTGGAGGACATCGAGCACTTCGCCGAGTTCACCGGTGACACGTTCTACGCGCACACCGACGAGGAAGCCGCCGCCAAGAACCCGTTCTTCGGCGGCCGCGTCGCCCACGGCTACCTGATCGTGTCCTTCGCCGCCGGCCTGTTCGTCCAGCCCGACTTCGGGCCCGTGCTGGCGAACTACGGCATCGACAACCTCCGGTTCCTGACCCCGGTCAAGCCCGGCGACGAGATGACCGTCACCCTGACCTGCAAGCAGATCAGTCCCCGGGCCGGCGACTACGGTGAGGTCCGCTGGGACGCCGAGATCACCAACCAGGATGGCGTCGTCGTCGCCAGCTACGACGTCCTGACCATGGTCGCGAAGGAGTGGAACCGGTGAACATGGAGGACCACTTCGAGGACACCATCGGTAAGGACCGCCGCATCGAGCCGCGTGACTGGATGCCCGACGGGTACCGCAAGACGATGATCCGGCAGATCGCGCAGCACGCGCATTCGGAGATCATCGGCATGCAGCCGGAGGGAAACTGGATCACCCGGGCGCCGTCGCTGCGGCGCAAGGCCATCCTGCTGGCCAAGGTGCAGGACGAGGCCGGTCACGGCATGTACCTCTACAGCGCGGCCGAAACACTCGGCGTCGACCGCGCCGACCTCACCGAGATGCTCATCAGCGGCCGCCAGAAATACTCCTCGATCTTCAACTACCCGACGCTGTCCTACGCCGATGTCGGCGTCATCGGCTGGCTGGTCGACGGCGCCGCGATCTGCAACCAGGTGCCGCTGTGCCGCTCGTCCTACGGGCCGTATGCCCGGGCGATGATCCGCATCTGCAAGGAAGAGTCCTTCCACCAGCGGCAGGGCTACGAACTGCTGCTGACGATGATGAGCGGGACTTCATCGCAGCGCGACATGGTGCAGGACGCCACCGACCGCTTCTGGTGGCCGTCGCTGATGATGTTCGGCCCGCCGGATGCCGCCTCGTCCAACACCGAGCAGTCAATGAAATGGCGGATCAAGCGGCACACCAACGATGAGCTGCGCCAGCGGTTCGTCGACATGGCGGTGCCGCAGGCGGAAAAGCTCGGTGTCACGCTGCCCGACCCGCAGCTGCGCTGGAATGACGCCCGCGGGCACTACGACTTCGGCCCGGTCGACTGGGACGAGTTCAAGGCGGTCGTGGCCGGCCAGGGTCCGTGCAACACCGAACGTATCGCCCGTCGCGATATGGCCCATAACGACGGGGCCTGGGTCCGCGAGGCAGCGCTAGCTCACGCGGCGAAGGGAGAACAATGAGCGCCCGGGCGCAATGGCCGCTATACGAGGTGTTCCTGCGCGGCAAGCGCGGACTCAACCACGTGCACGTCGGCAGCCTGCACGCCGCCGACCCGCAGATGGCCCTGCACCACGCCCGCGACCTGTACACCCGCCGCAACGAGGGCGTCAGCATCTGGGTGGTCGCCGCGGCGGACATCACCGCGTCGAGCCCGGACGAGAAGGACCCGTTCTTCGCGCCCGCCGGCGACAAGGTCTACCGGCACCCGACGTTCTACGACATCCCCGATGACGTCCCCCACATGTGAGGGAATCCTGGCATGAGCACTCTTGATCCACTCGCGGGGCACGACAGCCCCTACGACCTGCTGGCCGAGGAGCACGACGCGGCCCAGCGCTGGGCGTTCGGCACCGGGTTCACCGACCCGCTCGAAGGCATCGACACTGCTGTTCCCGACGGCGTGGACGCCGGCGCACTGGCGCGCTACTGCCTCGCGCTGGGGGACGACGCGCTGATCTACAGCCACCGCCTCCAGCAGTGGGTGACCCGCCTGCCCGAACTGGAGGAGGAGACCGCCCTCGCGAACATCGCCCTCGACCTGCTCGGCCAGGCCCGCATGCTGCTCGCCCGGGCCGGGGGGATCCTCGGCCGGACCGAGGACGAGCTGGCCTTCTTCCGGCCCGAGGCCGAGTTTCGCAACGTGCGGCTGGCCGAGCACGAGGACCGGGACTTCGCCGAGCTGGCGGGGCGGCTGCTGGTGTTCTCCGCCTGGCGGCTGGCCCGGTTCGAGGTGCTCGCGGGCGCCGCTGACCCTGTGCTCGCGGCCATCGCGGCGAAGGGGGTCAACGAGCTCGCCTACCACCGCGACTACGCGGCCCAGTGGGTGGTGCGGCTCGGCGACGGGACCGCGCTCGCGCACGCCCGCATGGAGCGGGGGCTGGCCGCGATCTGGCCGCTGACCAGCGAGCTGTTCCGCCCCGACCCCGACGCGGCCGCCCTCGGTCCCGGTCTCGGTCCCGATTTCGCCGCCGTCGAGCCCGGTGTCTTCGACGGGGTCATCGACACGGTGCTGGCCGCGGCCGGCCTCGACCGGCCGCCGGCGGCGCCGCTCGCCTTGGTCGGCGGCCGGGCCGGGCGCGACGGCGTGCACACCGAGGCAATGGGCTACATCC
>JBEKHI010000061.1:0-27278 GCA_050012355.1 Streptosporangiaceae bacterium
GTCGGCATCTGCATCGTCCTAGTGGTCATGGCCTGCAACCTCGTCGGCGACGCGTTGCGTGACTCGCTCGACGTCCGTCTGCGCCGCCGTTAGCCCGAGCCTGGAAGAGGAACTGTAGAAACATGGCCCCCGTTCTCGAGATCACCGATCTTTCCACTCACATCAAGCTGACTAGCTCCGTCGTCCAGGCCGTCGGCAACGTTGACATGTACGTTGAGGCCGGCGAGACGCTCGGCATCGTCGGCGAGTCCGGCTGCGGCAAGTCCATGACCGGCCTGTCGATCATGGGCCTGTTGCCGCCCGGCGGCGCCATCGTCGGCGGCTCGGTCAAGCTGAACGGCCGCGAGCTTGTCGGTACGAGCGAGGAGGAGATGCGCAAGATTCGCGGCAACGAGGTCGCGATGGTCTTCCAGGACCCGCTGACCTCGCTGGACCCGACCAAGACGATCGGCTACCAGGTGGCCGAGCCGGTCCGGCTGCACCGCGGCGCGTCGAAGTCCGAGGCGCTGGAACGCGCGACCGAGGTGCTCGGCCTGGTCGGGCTGCCGCGGCCCAAGGAGCGGCTCGACGACTACCCGCACCAGCTTTCCGGTGGTCTGCGCCAGCGCGTGATGATCGCGATGGCACTGGCCTGCGAGCCCAAGCTGCTCATCGCCGACGAGCCCACCACCGCCCTTGACGTGACGATCCAGGCGCAGATCCTGGAGCTGCTGCAGGACCTCAAGGAACGCCTCGGCATGGCCATGGTGCTCGTCACCCACGACATGGGCGTTATCGCCGGGCACGCGGACCGGGTGAACGTGATGTACGCGGGTCGCGTCGTGGAGACCGCCGAGGTCGGCGAGCTGTTCTCCACCATGCACCACCCGTACACCCAGGCGCTGCTCGCCTCCATTCCGCGGCTCGCCGCGGACCGGAGCGAGGCGCTGCACGCGATTGGCGGCCTGCCGCCGGACCTGTCCAACCCGCCGGCCGGCTGCCGGTTCGCGGCGCGCTGCGACTACGCCACCGACAAGTGCCGGGAGAGCGAGCCGCCGCTGAGCGGCAAGGTCCCGGACCACAAGTTCTCCTGCTGGCACCCGGTGGACGGCCCGTTGGAGCTGGCACTGGTCGGCGCCGCTGGCCCGTCGGCGGCCGACACCGGCCTTGGCTCCGCCGTCACCGAGGAGACCGAGAGCGTGGAGGATGTCGCCGACGTCCCGGTCGCCGATGTCCCCGTCGTCGAGGTCACCGAGCCGGCCGTGGCCACCGTGTCCGCGAACGGCTCCGGCGCCCAGCCGCTGCTGGAGCTGCGTGATCTGGTGAAGGAGTACCCGATCACCGCGGGCGCGGTCCTGCAGCGCAAGGTCGGGTCGGTCAAGGCCGTTTCCGGTGTCTCCTTCGACCTGCCGATGGGGCAGACCCTCGGCCTGGTTGGCGAGTCTGGCTGCGGCAAGACCACGATCGGCAAGATGATCGTCGCGCTGGAACAGCCTAATTCTGGCCAGGTCCTGCTCAATGGCGCCAACGTGTCGCGCATGAGGGGCGGCGACCTGCGCAAGGTCCGGCGCGACCTGCAGCTGATGTTCCAGGACCCGTACTCCTCGCTGGACCCGCGGATGCGGGTCGGATCGATCATCCGCGAGCCGCTGCAGATCCAGGGCATCGGCTCGGGCCGGGAGCAGCGGGACCGGGTGTACGAACTGCTGGCGGAGGTCGGCCTGCCGAAGAACTCGGTGGAGCGGTATCCGCACGAGTTCTCCGGTGGCCAGCGCCAGCGCATCGGCCTGGCTCGCGCGCTGACGCTGAACCCGAAGGTGATCGTCGCCGACGAGCCGGTGTCCGCGCTCGACGTGTCCATCCGGGCCCAGGTGCTCAACCTGATGCGGCGGCTGCAGGCCGCCCACGGGCTGAGCTACGTGGTCATCTCGCACGACATGGCGGTGGTGAAGTACCTCGCGGAACGAATCGGCGTGATGTACCTCGGCAAGCTCGTCGAGCTCGGTTCCAGCCAGGACATCTACGAGCGCGCCGCGCACCCGTACACCGCTGGCCTGATCGACACCATCCCGGTGCCCGAGCCGTCGATAGAGAAGGCCAAGCAAGGCGCGGCGATCAAGGGCGAGCTGCCGTCCCCGGTCAATCCGCCGTCCGGCTGCCGGTTCCGCACCCGGTGCCCGCTCGCGCAGGAGCTCTGCGCCGCCGAGGAGCCCCAGCTCCGTTCGTTCGGCCCGGGTCACGTGGCCGCCTGCCACTTCCCGCTGCAGACCCCGGCCCCCGAGTCGACCCCGGCGGAATCCGCCAGCGTCTAAGAGCCACCCCGCTACAGCCCCGGCGATGACCCATCGCCGGGGCTGTAGCGCCGTGTAGGGGGCAGCCGCCGTGGGTGGGGGCATCGCTGGTGTCGGGCACCGCGGGATTACCCGGGTTTGTTGCGCAATGGCGGAGGTATCGCCCATACTCGCGGGTATGGCTGGAACTACGGCTGAAAACCCCACATTGCCCGACCCCATGCGGGCCTCAGACGCCGAGCGCGACGAGGCCGTGATCCAGCTCAAGGACGAATTCGTCGCCGGGCGGCTGTCCCAGGAAACCTTTCTGCACCGGGTCAACAGCGCGCTATCCGCGCGCCGTCGTCACGAGCTTGAGCCGCTGCTGGCCGATCTTCCCGAGCCGGTGTACCGGCCGTCCCTCCCGGACCGGTTGCGGGCGATGGCGGCCCCGGTGACGGTGGCGCTCGGCGAGGCGGTACGGGGCGTGGTGCGGGCGGCCAACACCGGGCGTTCCCGGGCGACCGGCGGATCGGCGCCGTTGGTCTTCCCCCCGGCGGGCGACCGTACCGTGTTCACCATCGGCCGGGAGGACAGCTGCGATCTGTCCCTCAACGACATGACGGTGTCCAGGATCCACGCCCGGCTCACCGTGGCGGCCGACGGGTGGACGCTAGCGGACCTCGGCTCCACCAACGGGACCCGGGTGAACGGCTGGCGGGTCAGGGAACCGGTAATAATCAAGCCAGGGGACCGGGTACGGTTCGGCGGCGCGGCTTTCGTGATGCGGGACGTGCTTTAGGCTCAAAACGTGACCACCGTGCTTCTTGTCCGGCACGGGCTGACCGCTTCCACCGGGCACCTGCTGACCGGCTGGACGCCGGGCGTGGGGCTGGATGACCGGGGCCGGGCTCAGGCCTCGGCGCTGGCCGCCCGGCTAGCGGAGCTCGCGCTGGACGCCATCGTGACCAGCCCGCTGCAGCGCTGCGCCGAGACCGCGGCGGCAATAGCCGACCGTCGTTCTGCAGAAATAAAGACTGACGAACGGGTGGGCGAGTGTAAGTACGGCGAGTGGACGGGCAAAGCGCTCAAGGAACTGGCCGAGGACCCGCTGTGGCGGGTCGTCCAGGCCCACCCGAGCGCGGTGACCTTCCCCGGTGGCGAGTCGATGCTGGACATGCAGCACCGGGCGGTCATGGCGGTCCGGGACTGGAACACCAGGCTCGGACCGGACGCCACGTACCTGATCTGCTCGCACGGAGACGTCATCAAGGCCATAGTGGCCGATAGCCTAGGATTGCACCTCGACCAGAGCCAGCGCATCCAGGCGGACCCTTGTTCGCTTACGGTGATTCGCTACACGCCGCTGCGGCCGTTTCTGATCCGGATGAATGACACGGGGGGCCGTGTGGATGACATACTGCCGCCGCCCCCCGGGGACAACCCGGGGCAGCCGGCCAGCAGCGACGCCATGGTGGGTGGGGGCGCGGGGGGCGCGAGAGGATAGGAAGATGCCGGTCTACTACTACGACCCGCCGGACAGGTTCGTGGCCGGAGCCATCGGACAGCCGGGGGAGCGGACGTTCTACCTGCAAGCCACCTCCAGTGGCCGCGTGACCAGCGTGGCACTGGAGAAGTTCCAGGTGAGCTTGCTGGCGGAGCGGCTCGATGAGCTGCTTGACGAGATCTTGCGGCAAACCGCCGGGGACGCCGGGGAGCCGGCGGCGACACCCGTCGGCCCGCGTGACGACGACCCGCTTGACCTGCCGCTGACCGAGGACTTCCGGGTCGGCGCGATCGCGCTGGCCTACGACCTCGACGGCGACCGCGTGGTTATCGAGGCGCAGGAGGAGAGCGAGGAGCAGATCACCCCGCTGGCCGAGGAGCTGCCGCCGGACGGGCCCGCGGTGCTGCGGGTGCGGATCACCCCGGCGGCTGCCCGGGCCTTTGCCGAGCGGGCGCTGCAACTCGTCGCGGCGGGACGCCCGCCGTGCCCGCTGTGCGGGCTCCCGTTGGACGCTTCCGGGCACATTTGCCCCCGGCAGAACGGGTATCGGGCAGCTGCCAATGCCTGACGACGGGGCGGTCCTCGAGCTGCTTGAGAACGGGCGGCTCGACGTGGAGGGTCGGCTCGTGGAGGCATCCAACGCGACCCTGTACTGCACGGTGCGGTCCGGCGGCGAGCCGGTCGCCTGCGTGTACAAACCGGTGGCGGGGGAGCGGCCCCTATGGGACTTCCCCACCGGGACGCTCGCGGGCCGGGAGGTCGCGGCCTACGCGGTCTCCCGGACGTCGGGCTGGGACATCGTCCCGCCGACGGTGATGCGCGACGGGCCGTACGGACCGGGGATGTGCCAGCTGTGGATCGAGCCGGATCCGTCGGTTGACACCATCGCGCTGGCCCGGCGCACCGATCACGCGGGGCTGCGCGAGATGGCTGTTTTCGACGCGGTGATCAACAACGCCGACCGCAAGATCGGGCATCTGCTGCCGGTGTCTGGCGGCCACCTGTACGGCTGCGACCACGGGGTGTGTTTCGCCGAGGATTACAAGCTGCGCACCGTGCTCTGGCAGTGGCGGGGACGGACGCTGCCACGCCGGTCGGTCGAGGTGCTGCGGGGGCTGCAGTCCGAACTGGCCGAGGGCGCACCGCTAGCGTCCGAGCTCGGGCGCTGGCTGACCGAGGGTGAGGTGGCGGCGACTCGCATCCGCGTGCAGAAGCTGCTCAAGCACCGCGTCCACCCCTACCCCCCGGAAGACTGGCCGGCGATCCCGTGGCCGCCGGTGTAGTACATGTAGTACACTGGCTATATGGATGCGACGGCGAGGGAACTCAACCAGCATACCGCGCAGGTTCTCGCCCGCGTGGAAGCCGGCGAGATGGTCACTGTCACGCGTAACGGTCGACCTGTTGCCGTGATCAGCGGCTACGGTCAAGAAGGATCTGGCACCTACCCGTTCCGCACCGATCCCATGGGTGTTGACGAAAACATACCGACCTTCAGCGGGTCGTCCGACTTCTCGGATCATGCCGAAGAGTTGCTGGGCGGGTTCGGAGCCGATGACTGATCCGCTTCCGGTGGTCATAGCGGACACGTCCGCCCTGATCGCGTTCTTCAACGCGGGAGATGACCACCACAAGGCAATCCGGGAGGGTATCGGCCAGACAGGCCACCTCGTGGTTTCGCCCTGTGTCCTGGCCGAGTTCGACTACCTGGTCGCGACCAGGCACGGGCCGGACCCGGCTCGCTCGGCCCTTGGCTACATGAACGGCAGGGCCGCTACGGGACGGTGGGAAGTGGCTGACCTGGGTCCGCATCTAGTCGCCGCTCACGCTGTCCTTGGTGACTATCCCGCAATCGGGCTGACGGACGCGATAAACGTCGTACTCGCGAGGGAATATCGCACCGACGTGATCGCGACGCTGGACAGGCGCCACTTCCGCATGATCCGCCCGCTCACCCGCCACCCGGCATTCCGGTTGCTGCCCGACGACGTGCCAGAACGCGGCTAACACCACTCGTTCGGCGGTCCGCTGCCAGTTCTGATCCAGGTACGTCAGCGAGTCACTCAGGGCTCGCAGTGCGTAGGCCCAGGAATGAGAACCTGGTGAGATGCGTACGATCGCGGGTACGCCGGCTCGCCGCAGCAGCCCGCCCATCCACACTGCCTGGCCGCGCACTAGGGAGAGCGGGTCGTCGGCGTCCTCTTCCAGGATCACGTTCAACCCGCGCGCCCATTGCGGGTGGGCGGACGGGTCGTTCTGCTGCTGGACGGCGGGGTTGCCTCCGTACATATCGGACAGGTCGTTGATCACGAAATATCCGTCGATACTGACGACTGACCCGAATATGCCGCGGTTTTGCATCCCGATGTTCATCGCGCCGTAGCCGCCCATCGAGAATCCGGCGATGACCCGCAGCGCCCGCGGGCGCCGGTGCGAACCCTCGACGGCCGGAATCACCGCGTCGACCACCCGGCTCATCACCTGGTCATTGCCATTGGCGGAATTCGCCCATTCGGTATCGGAATGGTGTTCGCCATTGCCATCGGGACTGGCGACGACGAAAGGCTCATAGCCCAGCCGCAGCCGCGCGTCCAAAATGGCGGCCAGTCCGCTATTGAACGGATCCGCGGCGGTGCCGGGATATCCGTGCAGCAGGTACACCACCGGGATCGACGCCGAATCGGGCCCCGGCGGGCGCCACACCCAGACCTGATGCCATTGGGTGTCGGACAGACCGCGGACCCGTAGCACCGACACCGTCCCGGTTAGCGTCGAGAAGTCTCGCGCGTCGGCCGAGTCGAGCCTGGTGACGCCGGCCGGGACGATCATCAGCACGCAGAAGACGATGACGACCGCGATAAAGTCCATCCTCCGGGATGACCGGCGCCGAGCACTTGGTGACATCAGCTGAGACCCGGGTCCCCCGGATTCCCATGGCGGCGGAGGTACCTCTCGAAGTCACGCGCGATCGCGTCGCCGCTGGCTTCCGGCAGGTCGGCGGCGTCCTTCGCCTCCTCGAGCGTGCGCACGTAGTCGGCCACGTCCGAGTCCTGCTCCGCGAGTTCGTCCACGCCATGCTCCCAGGCGCGGGCCTCATCTGGCAGGTCGGCCATCGGCAGCGGCGCGTCCAGGATGTCCTCCACGCCGCGCAGCAGCGCCAGCGTCGCCTTGGGGCTCGGGGGATGAGCTACGTAGTGCGGGACCGAGGCCCACAGCGAGACCGCCTGGATCCCGGCGCCCGCGCAGGCGTGCTGAAGCACTCCGGTGATGCCGGACGGGCCCTTGTAATCGACCCGCTCCGCTGGGATGCCCCGGATCAGCTTGGGGCTGGTCGCGCTGGCGGCGATCGGCACCGGACGGGTGTGCGGAGAGTCCGCGAGCAGTGCCCCGAGCAGGATCACCATCTCGATCCCGGCGGCGGTGAACCCCTCGATGAGCTCGTCGACGAAGCCGCGCCAGCGCATGTTCGGCTCCACGCCGTGGACCAGCATGATGTCCCTGGTCAACTGGGTGGCGTCGGTGCGGGCCAGCGAGATCCTCGTCGTCGGCCATACCAGCCGCTCGGTCTGCCCCTCGGTGATCTCGACAACCGGCCGGTTCACCTGGAAGTCGTAGTAGTCGTCGGGGTCGATGGCGGCGACCGGAAGCGATTGCCAGGCGATCCCGAGGTGGTTGACGACCCCGCTCGCCGCCTCGGCGGCGTCATTCCAGCCCTCGAAGGCAGCGATGGCCACCGGACTGGCCAGCGCCTCGATGTCGCTGAACTTGATGGCTCTCCACCTCCCTTGTAGTACAGCCTACGTCGCCCGGGACGCTGTGTGCGTGACCGGCACCTGCGCGGCGTGCCGGTGCCCTCGTAAACTAGGACGTAGATACCGCATCGGCACTCGATCAACACTTGATTAACACAGGGGGAACCATTTCCGGGCTGGCCGCTGTCTTCTTTGATATGGACGGGCTACTAGTGGATACCGAGCCACTGTGGCTGGAGACCGAGATCGGGGTGGTAAAGCGGCTTGGCGGGACCCCGTGGACCGAAGAGGACCAGCTCCAGCTGCTGGGCGGGAGCCTGAACAGAACGGTGCGCTACCTGCTGGACCGGGCGACCCGGCCGGTGCCGCCGGAGACGGTCGGGGAGTGGATGATGGACGGCGTGGAGTCCCTTGTCCGTGCTAAGGGCGTCCCGCTCCAGCCAGGCGCCCGTGAGCTGCACCAGGCCCTGCGGGCGGATGAGGTTCCCATCGGGCTGGTCACCTCATCCCAGCGCTCGTTCATGCGGGCGGTGCTCGAAACCATCGAGCTCGACTTCGACATCACGGTCTGCGCACAGGATGTCACGGCGACCAAGCCGGACCCCGAGCCCTACCAGCTGGCCGCCAAGCTGCTCAGCGTCCAGCCCGCGGACTGCGTGGTGCTCGAGGATTCGCCGAACGGCGTCGCCGCCGGGGAGGCCGCCGGCTGCGTCGTGGTCGCGGTCCCGTCCTTCGTCGCCATGGAGCCGGTCCCCGGCCGCCTGGTGCTGTCCTCCCTCGCGGAGGTGGGGGTGCCTCTACTGCGTTCACTGGTCTGAGCGCTTAGGCTGGGAGTAGACGCGGGGAGGCGCCCTATGTCCACTTATAACTCGATTGCCTGGTTGCCACTGTGTGCCGGCCTTAGCGGGCTCGGGCTGGTGCTGAGCTACCTGGCGGGCCGCAAGCGCGGGCTGCGCTCGTTTTTGCGTGGCGCCGCCTGGTCGTTGCTGCCGATCGCGGCGTATCTGACTGGCTCCATCGAGATGTTCTGGAAGATCGGCTCGGCTATCGGGTCGTTCGCGACGGCGTTCGTCTTCTCGCCGCGGGTCTGGTCGGGGATCGCGGTGGCCGGACTGGCCGCGGTGCTGTTCATCGCGAGCGGTGGTCGCCGCCGCCGGCGGGCACGAGTCGGCCGTCAGGCCAAGGACGGCGTGACCGGGACCGGCTCGGCCGGGGCCTCGGGCGGTCAGCCAGCCCTGGACGCGGGCCAGGGGAGCGCTGCCACCACCGTGGCGGTGCCCGCTACCCGGCCGGGGGCTGCCCAGCCGGCCGGTACCGGCAGCGACGGGAAGGCCAAGCGGGGCAAGGGCGGGGCGGCTCAAGGCGACGATGACATGAAGGAGATCGAGGAGATCCTCCGTAAGCACGGGATCAACTGATCGTCACGGGCTAATTATCCTTAATAAGGCAATTGTCGGCTCATGTCCGATTTTCTGGTAGGCCGCTGGGATCTGTGGGGCTGGAGTGGCGGTAGCAGGTTCACGTGGAGTTATGTCTGTGCCATGTCACATGAGTGTTTCGCTATGTGAAGGGTGATCGTTACGGCGGTCACAATCGGGCAACGACAAGGCGTTTGGTCTGGATTTCTTTCGTCAAGATCGCACAATCTGTGCTGATAGGCGGCGAACCTGCCCTCATGACCAGAAAGAAGACCTCCATGATCAGAGTGCCCAAACGCGTGCTCGGGCTCGTCGTCGCGGCCATTGCCGTGGTTGGCGTTGCCGCGTGTGGCGGCGGTGCGAGCAACAGCGGCAACAGCAGCAGCGTGGCGAGCAGCTTGCCCACCAACGGCAACGTGGCGGTGTACGCGGAGCAGCCGGGGTTCATCCCGAACTACATCTTCCCGTTCACCGACGCAGCCGACTACGGTACGTGGAACCTGGACGATGTTCAGGAACTGATGTACCGGCCGCTGTACTGGTTCGGTGTGGGAACCACGACCGACATCAACTGGTCACTCTCCTTGGGGGAGCAGCCGGTCTGGTCGGCGAACAGCAAGACCGTGACGATCTCCCTCAAGTCGTACAAGTGGTCGAACGGCGAGACGGTCGACGCCACCGACGTGCTGTTCTGGATGAACATGTACAAGGCGGAGAAGGACAATTTCGGCGGGTACGTTCCCGGTTACTTCCCGGACAACGTGGCGTCGGTGAAGGCCATCAACTCCACGACCGTGCAGTTCAACCTCACCCAGGCGTACAACCACAACTGGTTCCTGTACAACGAGGGCCCGCAGATCACGCCGATGCCGGACGCGTGGGACCGCACCGCGTCGGGACCGAGCAACTGCGCCACCGACGAGAGTGACTGCGCGGCGGTCTACAACTACCTGATCGCGCAGAACAAGGACATCGCCGGCTACGCCAGCTCACCGATCTGGTCGGTCGTTGACGGGCCGTGGAAGCTGAAGTCGTTCGGCACCGACGGCACCGTGGTCATGGTGCGCAACCCGGATTACTCCGGGACGAACACGCTGCCCAAGGGCGTCACCGGGATCAGCGAGTTCAAAGAGGTTCCGTTCGCCTCGCAGGAGGCGGAGTACAACGTGCTGAAGACGGGCACCAGCACGGTTCAGGTCGGTTATACGCCGTTCGACGACATCACCGCGCCGACGAGTAGCCCGACGACCGCGGGCGCGAACCCGGTGTCGGACTACAACCTCTCGCCCTGGTACCTGTACGGGATCGACTACTTCCCGATCAACTTCAACAACCCCACAGTCGGGGCCATCTTCAAGCAGCTGTACTTCCGGCAAGCGCTCGCCTACAGCATCGACACGGCCGCGATCACCAAGAACGTGTTCCATGGCTACGCGCTGAACAGTACCCAAGGCGTTCCGACCTACGGATCGGGCAGCCTGCTGGCCCCAGGGTTGCAAAGCGCCCAGTTCCCGTTCAGCACCACCAAGGCGAAGGCTCTGCTGACCAGCAATGGCTGGGATACCAGCACCGATCCGGCGACCTGTATCAAGCCGGGAACCGCCTCGGGTGACTGCGGCGCTGGTATCACCAAGGGCGAGAAGCTGTCCTTCGATCTCAAGTACGCCAGCGGGACCAACTACCTGACCACTGAGTTCCAGGCGCTTCAGTCCGACGCCGGACTGTCTGGGATCCAGCTGAACCTTAGCGAGCAGGCCGGGCAGGAGATCACCGCGGTGGACACCATCTGCACGCCGTCCAAGTCGACCCCGTGTACCTGGCAGATGGGCGACTGGGGCACCGGGTGGGTGTACGCGCCGGACTTCTACCCCTCGGGCGAGGACCTGTTCCTCACCGGCTCGGTGGCCAACTACGGCAACTACTCCGACTCGACCAACGACAGCCTGATCAGGGCCACGCTGGCGCCCACGGCGACCACCCAGACCATGTACTCCTGGGAGAATTACCTCGCCAAGCAAGAGCCGGTGGTCTTCATGCCGCTGTATCCGTTCCAGCTCACCGAGGTGGCGGCGAACCTGCACGGCGTGACGCCACAGAACGTGTACAGCTTCATCACGCCCGAAGACTGGTACTACCAGAAGTGATGGTGCGGCCTTACCGTACCGCCGTGTCCTCTCAGCAGCAGCACGCTGGGGGGGCACGGCGGTGACGGGATATCTAGTCCGGCGGATCCTGCAGTCGATCCTGGTCGTCTGGCTGGTCACGGTTATCACGTTCCTGCTGCTCAAGGCGCTGCCCGGCGGCCCGGTGCGTGCAATACTCGGGACCAGGGCCAGCGACCTGGCCTTGGTGAACGCGCTTACCAAGCAGCTGGGATTCGACCGACCGATCTGGGTCCAGTACTGGACCTGGCTGGACGGGCTGCTGCACGGGAACTTCGGCTTCTCGTACCAGCAGAACGAGCCGGTCTCCACCCTGCTGGGCCAGCGGCTGCCCAAGACCCTGCTGCTGGTGGGCACGTCGACACTGCTCGCGCTGGTGATCGCGGTGCCGTGGGGCATCGTGCAAGCGGTCCGGCGGAACAAGCTCGCCGACTACGTCGGGACCGGGTTCTCGTTCCTGTTTTACGCGACGCCGATCTACCTGATCGGGCTGATCCTGATCAACGCGTTCGCGCTCGGCACCCACTGGTTCCCGACCGAGGGGGCGCAGGGCAGCATCGGGACGTTCTTCACGCAGTTCAACTCGATGGTGCTGCCCATCGTGGCGATCACGCTGATCACGCTCGCCTCGTTCAGCCGGTACATGCGCTCGTCCACGCTGGATCAGATCACTCAGGACTACGTGCGCACCGCGCGGGCGAAAGGCGTCTCCGAGGGCCGGATCCTGTACCGGCACGTCCTTCGGAACGCGCTGATCCCGATCGTGACGCTGGTCGGGCTCAACCTGCCGATCATCATCAGCGGGGCGCTGATCACCGAGTACCTGTTCAACTATCCCGGCATGGGCCTGCTGTTCTACAACGCCGCCCAGACACAGGACTACCCGATCCTGCTGGGGGTCACCGCAATCACCGCGTTCGCGACGGTGGCGGGCTCGCTGCTGGCGGACGTGCTGTACGCGGTACTCGACCCGCGAGTGAGGTACACCAGCTCATGAGCATCAACGTTCCGCAGCCGCTGCCGCAGGACCCTGGCGGGCTCTCGGCCACCGGCACCGACGTCATCGACGATCTCGCTCCGGGTACAGCGCCGACCGAACCCACGCGTCCGCTCTGGCGGCGCGGCCTGGAGGTGTTCGCGGAGAACAGGCTCGCGCTCGTCGGCAGCGTGACACTGCTGGTCGTCATCCTGTTCTGCTTCGTCGGCCCGCTCGTTTATCACACCGACCAGATCCATACCAACCTGGCGAACGCCAACCTGGCGCCGGGCAGTGGCCACCCGCTGGGGACCGATGCCGACGGGTACGACATCCTCGGCCGTCTCATGGTCGGCGGGCAGGTGTCACTCGAACTCGGCTTCGCGGCGGCGATCGTCGCGACCGTGATCGGCACACTGTGGGGTGCCGTCGCGGGTTACTTCGGCGGGATCATCGACGCGGCCATGATGCGAGTCGTGGACGCGGCACTGTCGATCCCCATCTTGTTCCTGCTGATCGTGCTGGCCACCATCATCCGGCCCACCAAGATCACCATGATCTTGGTGATCTCGATGGCGTCCTGGCTGGCGATCTCCCGGCTGGTCCGCGGCGAGGCGCTGTCGCTGCGGGTTCGCGAGTACGTGCAGGCGACCCGGGCCATGGGCGGCGGGTCGTGGCGCATCGTGCTCCGGCACATCGCGCCCAACGCCGTGGGCACGATCGTGGTGAACGCGACGTTCCAGGTCGCCGACGCGATCTTGTTCATCGCCTATATCAGTTTCCTCGGCCTTGGGCTGTCACCGCCCACCACCGACCTGGGCGGCATGCTGTCCAACGGGATCGGGTACGCGGATGACGGGTACTGGTGGGGGATCTACCCCGCCGGGGCGTTGATCGTGATCATCGTCATCGCCGTCAACTTCATCGGCGACGCATTGCGCGACGCATTCGAGGTAAGGCTGCAACGGCGATGACATCACTGCTCACCATCGACAACCTGCGCACCGAGATCCAGCTGCGCCGCAGCGTGGTGCACGCTGTGGACGGCGTCAGCCTGAGCGTTGAGCCAGGCGAGTGCCTCGGCATCGTGGGCGAGTCCGGCAGCGGAAAGACGATGACCGCGCTGTCGGTCATGCGGCTGCTGCCTGGCGGCGGACGGATCGCCGGCGGGACGATCACGCTGGACGGCACGGACATCACCGCGCTGAACGACAACGAGATGCGGGAAGTCCGCGGCAACCTCGTCGGCATGGTCTTCCAGGACCCGCTCACGTCGCTGAACCCGACGATGAAGATCGGCGAGCAGATCGCGGAGCCCGTGCTGCTGCATCGCGGCGCCAGCAAGAAGGAGGCGCTTGAGCGGGCGGTGGAAGTGCTTGGGCTGGTCGGGATGCCGCGGCCAGCCGAGCGCGTCGATAACTACCCGCATCAGCTCTCCGGTGGCATGCGGCAGCGTGTCATGATCGCCATGGCGCTGGCCTGCGAGCCGAAGTTGCTGATCGCCGACGAGCCGACCACCGCGCTCGACGTCACGATCCAGAAGCAGATACTCGAGCTGATCGACGATCTGCGTACCCGGCTGAGCATGGCGGTCGTCCTGGTCACCCACGACCTGGGCGTCATCGCCGGCCGCACCGACCGGGTGGCGGTCATGTACGCGGGCCGGGTGGTGGAGTCCGCACCCACGTCGACCCTATTCGCGCACCCGCGGCACCCGTATACCGAAGCGCTCTTCGAGGCGCTGCCGGAACGGAACTCGGAGCTGATCGACCCAGCGGCCCACCGGCTGTACAGCATCCCGGGACAGCCGCCGGACCTGACGGCGCCGCCGCCTGGCTGCAAGTTCGCGCCGCGCTGCCGGTACGTCCAGGACAAGTGCCGAACGACAGAGCCGACCATAACGACGGATTCCGGGTCGCAGGAGTTCCGGTGCTTCTTTCCGGTCGACGTGGTGTCGGGCGCCGAGGCGGTGGGCGCGAAGGAGCCTGAGCCCCGCGAGTCTGCCGAACACAGTGCCCCGAGCCCGACCGAGCCCACCGCGGCCTCGGAGCCGCTGCTGACGATCGATCATCTGGTCAAGGACTTTCCCGTGACGTCTGGGGCGGTCTTGCAGCGACGGATCGGGCATGTCTCTGCTGTTGCTGATGTGTCGTTCTCGATTCCCAAGGGCTCTACTTTCGGGCTGGTGGGGGAGTCGGGGTGCGGGAAGACCACGATCGGCAGGTTGATCGTGGGGCTGGAGAAGCCGACGCGCGGGGCGATCCGGTTCGGTGAGTCCGATGTGGCGAAGCTGCGCGGGCGGGATCGGAAGCGGCAGTTCGGCCGGGTCCAGCTCATGTTCCAGGATTCCTACGCGGCGATGGACCCGAGAATGCGGGTCGGCTCCATCCTGCGGGAGCCGCTCATCATCCAGCGGCAGGGAGACCGGGCCAGTCAACGGAAGCAGATCTCGGCCATCCTCGACGAGGTGGGACTGCCCGCCAGCGCGCTCGACCGGTACCCGCACGAGTTCTCCGGCGGGCAGCGTCAGCGCCTCGGCCTGGCCAGGGCCCTGATCCTGCGGCCCGACATGATCGTGGCGGACGAGCCGGTTTCCGCGCTCGATGTCTCCATCCAGGCGCAGATACTGAACCTGATGCGGGATCTGCAAGGCGAGCATGGACTGACCTACCTGTTCATCTCCCATGACCTGTCGGTCATCAGGTACATGGCGGACACCATCGGCGTCATGTACCTCGGCAAGCTGGTCGAGGTGGGTCCGGCCGCCGAGGTGTACCTTCGGCCGGCGCACCCGTATACCAAGGGGCTGATCGACACGGTGCCGGTCGCCGATCCTGATCTGGAGCGCGCGAAGGAGCATGAGGGCGTCGCCGGTGAACTGCCGTCGGCGATCGAACCACCGTCAGGCTGCCGGTTCCGCACCCGCTGTCCGTACGCGCAGGAGCTCTGTGCGCAGGAAGAGCCGCCGCTCCGGCGATTCACCGCGGGTGACGACGGGCTGCTCGCCGCCTGCCACTTCCCGCTTCGCCAGCCAGAGGTATCGGTCAGTGAGACGGCGGTGGCTGACTCGTCGCAGTCGTTACAGGTTGTCAGAAGTAGTGCCGTACCGGTAAGGTTGTGACGCGCCTAAACTGGTACGGATGACACACCGTGCCTCTTTACACCTGCAACGGGCTGTGTGATCATTTAAGTGGGAGTGAGGGTTCCCTGATAGTGGGGTGGCCGACTACCGTCGGCCCCGGCACTGCTCACGACAGGAGCGCCCACGATGCGGCTCATGACGAATGATTCAGCGCGGCTCACCGACGAATTCGGAATTACGGTCGGCCGCTGGACGCAGTACGACAGCGCCAGTGAATTGCCATTCGGAGCGATGTGGTGCGTGGTTCCGCCTGGTGGTCGAAGTAACATAGACCAGCATCCGGACCGAGAATTGTTCGTCGTCATTAGCGGTACTGGTGAGGTGGAGACTCCCAGCGGCGACCGGATGCCGGTGGCACCGGGCAGTGCGGTCCTGATGGACAGTCAGGAGCCGCATATTCTGGTCAACTCCTCCAGCGCTGGACCGCTCGTCGCGCTGAGCGTGTACTGGATGCCCGAAGAATTATCTAGATGGAGATCTTCGATGTCCTCGGGGTCGGTTTCGGCCCGTCCAATCTAGCGCTGGCCATCGCGCTGGATGAGATGGAGAGGAAGAATAATTCGGATCCGGTCAATGCTGCCTTTATTGAGCGGCAGCCGGACTTCGGCTGGCACCGGGGAATGCTCATTGAGGGCGCCGATCTTCAAGTGTCCTTCTTGAAGGATCTGGTGACCATGCGCGATCCAACCAGTGACTTCAGCTTCCTGGCGTATGTCCATAAAATGGGCCGGTTGCCGATTTTTATCAACCAGAAAAGGTCGTATCCGAGCCGGGTGGAATTCCATGCGTATCTCACCTGGGCGGCGAATCGATTGCAGCACCTGGTTAGTTACGGCGTAACCATGATCGATGCGAAACCGGTAATGGTGAACGGTGAGGTCAGGTACATCGACGTCGTGGGCCGACGGGCCGCCGACGGCCAGGCTCTGACGTTCCGGTCGCGGAACATCGTGATCGCTACCGGACTGGAGCCCCGCTTCCCGCCGGAGACGCTGAGGTCCGCGCGAGTATGGCACAGCTCGCAACTGCTGGACCGGCTGGCCGAACTCGATGAGGACCGGGAGCAGACCTTCGTGGTCGTAGGCGCCGGACAGAGCGCCGCCGAGGTCGTCGAGTGCGTGCACCGCCGGTTCGCCAAGGCACGGGTGTACTCGCTGTTCGCCCGGTACGGCTACAGCCCGGCCGACGACAGCCAGTTCGTCAACGGGATATTCGACCCGGACACCGTCGACCTGTTCTTTCACTCGCCGGACGAGGTGAAGGAGCAGGTACTCGCGTATCACGCGAACACCAACTACTCGGTGGTGGACGCCGACCTGATCGCGGATCTGCACCAGCGGGTCTATGAAGAACTCGTCGTGGGTCAGCCCCGGCTGATAATCCGCAATCTGTCCCGGGTGGTGTCGGTGACCGAGGCCGGCGACGGACTGGATATCCAGGTCAAGTACTTGCCGGACGGCAGCCTGTCCTCGATCCGGGCGGACTGGCTCATCTATGCCACCGGCTACAACCCGAGGAACCCGCTGGATGTCCTCGGTGAGGTCGGTGCGTACTGCAAGACGACTCCCGCGGGCTCCCTGCAGGTCGATCGCAGCCATCGGGTGGTGACCGCGGACCGGACGCGGTGCGGGATCTACCTGCAGGGCCCCACCGAGAGCACGCATGGCATATCAGAGACGCTGCTCTCGACGACCGCGATCCGGGCCGGGGAGATCGCCGAATCCATCAGGTCAGACGTTGCTGTTCGCGAAACAGCGTGAAAGGACGGTCGGCGATGCACGAGGGCCAGGCGCAGCGGGTTGTCATTGTCTCGTTGATGAAGTCCGGCACGCATCTGTTGCAGGAGCTGATGGTCGCCCTCGGATACAAGATGTACGGGGCAGGCGTCCGGGTCCGTCCGGAGATCGAACCGGTGCTGGATGAGCCGACCCGATGGCGGATCGCTCGCATCGCCTATGACGAGCAGACCGTGAAAGACCTGGAGGCGGTGAGCGAGGAGAAGTTCACTGAGGCGACCGATCAGGCCTGGGACGCGCTCGGCTGGTCCTGGCACATCCGGCTCACCCAACCGCTCACCACCTGGTACTCACGCGCGATGGTGGACACCGGTGTCATCGAGCAGGTCCACCGCCGCGCGGTGAGCAGCGAGTTCTCGCAGACCCCGGACGGCGTGTGCTGGGTGCTGAACCAGTTCGACATCAAGCAGATCGACGGCGCGTTCCTCCGCGAGTGGGCGCAGACCGGACAGCCGAAGATCATCTTCAACTATCGTGATCCGCGTGACGTGATCCTGTCCATGGTGAACTTCCTCAGCGACCGGACCGGACGGGGCTTCAGCGACTACAACGACTTCCTGGTCTTCAGCCGGATCCTGAAGTCCAAGTCCTCGCTGGAAGAACAGCTGCGGTACGCGCTCACCGACCCGTCGTTCCCCGGGCAGCGGGACCTGGCCCGGCTGATCTGGCTGCTCAACCACCCCGATGTCTGCAAAACCTCGTTCGAGGATCTGGTTGGTGCCCGCGGCGGCGGATCGGACCAGGCGCAGGCGGACACGCTGGCCCGGGTATTCGAGTTCCTCGGCGTCTCCGGCACGACGCCAGGAGATGTCGCGGGCCAGCTGTTCAACCCCGAGGTGTTCTCGTTCTATCGCGGGCAGATCGGCGGGTGGCGGGAGGCGTTCACTCCGCCGCTGCGGCGACTGGCCGATGAGCGGCTCGGGGACCTGCTGGACATCTACGGCTACGAGCGGAGCTCTCGATGACGGTCCGGCTGCACTGGTACCTGCCGACATCCGGTGACGGGCGGACGATCGGCGACCGGGCGTTCCCCTCGCTCGACGCCAAGGCCACCGTCGGGCACTCACCGCTGGCCGGCACCGCGGCCGCGCTGCCCCGCTCGCCGGACATCGAGTACCTGGCGGAGGTGGCCAAGGCGGCCGAGCGACTGGGCTTCGACGCGGTCCTGACGCCGACCGGGATGTGGTGCGAGGACGCCTGGCTGGTGACCGCCGCGCTGACCCGCGAGACCCGGCGGCTGAAGTTCATCGTGGCGTTCCGCCCCGGCTTGACCTCGCCGGTGCTGGCGGCCCAGATGGCGGGCACCTTCCAGCGGCTGTCGCGGGGACGGCTGCTGCTCAACGTGGTCACCGGCGGTCACTCCGATGAGCTCCGCCGGTTCGGCGACTTCCTGGAGAAGGACGAACGGTACGAGCGCTGCGACGAGTTCCTCGAGGTAGTCCGGGGCGCCTGGGGACCCGAACCGTTTGACTTCAAGGGCAAGCACTACGAGGTGAGCGGCGCTACCACCTTCGCCGCGCCCGATCCGCTGCCCGCCATCTACTTCGGTGGCTCCTCGCCGCCCGCGGTCGAGGTCGCGGCCCGGCGAGCCGACGTGTACCTGAGCTTCGGCGAGACCCCGCCGCAGCTGCAGGAGAAGATCGCCTGGGTGCGCGACGCCGGGATCAAGAACGGTCGCCAACTGCGGTTCGGGATACGGATCCACGTGATCACCCGGGACCGGGCGGCGGACGCCTGGGCCGAGGCGGAGCGGCTGCTCGCGCTCGCGGATCCCGAGGAATTCGTCACCGCCGAGCACACGCTCGCGGTCAGCGAGTCGGTCGGGCAGCGACGCCAGCAGGCGCTGCTCGGCCGCTACCGAGACAGCCGCGACCCACGTGACCTCCTGGTTTACCCGGGGCTTTGGGGCGGGATCGGGCTGCTGCGGGGCGGCGCGGGCACCGCCATGGTCGGCAGCCACGCCCAGGTGGCGGACCTGATCGAGGACTACGCCGCCCGCGGCGTCGAGGAGTTCATCCTCTCCGGTTACCCGCATCTGGAGGAGGCGTACTGGTTCGGCGAGGGTGTCATACCTGAGCTTCGCCGCCGGGGAGTGCTGGCGGAGCCAGCGACGTGAAGGTCGCGGTCACCGCCGCCGAGACGATCGATGACGTGCTGCCTGGCGAGTGGGACCGGCTGGTGGCGGATGAGGGCTTCTACCTGTCGCACGACTGGCTCAGGTTCGTCGCGGCCGAGCCGAACGAGGACTCGCGGTACCTGCTGGCACGTGACGACGACGGCGTCCTGATCGGCGGCCTCGTCCTGACCCAGATACGAGACGCCAAGACGGCCAGGTACCGGCCGCAGCACTTCGACGAGCTGCTCGGCACCGGTGACGACATCCTGGTGGCTGGCGCCACCCGGGGCTACCGGTCCTCGCTGCTGCTAGCCGGGGCGGCGGACAGCCGGCCGGAGGTGCTCGCCGCGCTGCTTCGCGAGGCGCTGACGATCGCCCAGGCCCAGCGCCGGGCGGGGATCGTGCTCCCGTACCTGACCAGCGGGGCGCTCACCGAGGTGGCGGACCTGGTGCGCGTCCGGGTCGGTTTCGAACTGCCGGAGGCGGAGCTGCGCGGCATCGGCGCCGGGATTACCGAGTATGCCGCGGCCGCCAGCAGACGCGTCCGGACCAAGATCCGCTCCGACCGCAAGCGGTTCGCCGACGCGGGCTGGCGGCTCAGGGAACGCGACCTACGCGAGTGCTGGCGGGACGCGGCGCGGCTGTTCGGCAACCTGCGGAGCAAGTACGGCCATGGCGACCAGGATCTAGCCGAGCTGGAGGCCACCCTAGCCGGGCAGGCGCGCCTCCTCGCGGACCGTGCGGTCACCTTCACCTGCGAGGACGACGCGGGAATCGTCGGGATCGCCGTCTGGTACCGGTGGCGGGACACGCTCTACGGACGGCTGGCAGGCTTCGACTACGACCGGCTGCGCGGCGGGGCCGAGTACTTCACCGTCGCGATCTACGGGCCGGCCGACTATGCCGCGCGGCATGGGGTGACCACGATGCACCTCGGGACCGGGTCATGGGAGGCGAAGGGCTACCGCGGCGCGATCCTGTCTCCGCTGTGGTCCGCGTTCATCCCGGCCGATGCCCAGCTCGGCCTAAGCGGGCTGGACCTGGTCAACGCCTCGGTGGCCGACCGCTGGGCGCGCGACATCGCCCAGCGGAGCATCACGATGGACGCCGGTAAGTGGCACCTAGGTTCTTACCGTGCCGGTTCCGTCGCATAGGCCGCCGCCGTTTGGACTCGCGGCCGCATGGCCACCCAGAACACGCACGCCGCCACCGCGCCGAGCGCACCGGTCGCCCACCAGACGAGCGAGCCCCCGGCGGCGAAGGCGAGCACCCCGAGCGGCGGCCCGAGCGCTTGACCCGCGCTGCGCGCGACGTCGAGCGCTCCCTGGTATGTGCCCCGCAGGCCGGGCCGGGACATCATGACCGCCGCCGAGGGCGCGGCCGGAGCGTACACGATCTCGCCCGCCGTCCACAGTGCGACGTTGCCGATCAGCAGCGGGAGTGAGAATCCGACCGCGAACAGCAGGTAGGCGCCGCCCATCAGGAATCCGCCGACCGCCAGCGGTACCCGCGTCGGCCAGCGCCGGGTCACCAGCGAGAGCGGCAACTGGAACGCGATGATCGCGACCGCGTTCGCGCTGAACAGGTAGCCCATCAGCTCCAGGTTGTAGTGGTGCGCGCGGAAAGCGAGCGGCAGCGGCCCCCTGGTTTGGGTGTAAGCCATCGCCACCAGCACCGTCGCGGCGCAGAACACCAGGTACCGGTGGTCGTGGCGAAGCTTGCCAGTGGCCGGGGCCGGCCCGGGAGTGATGGGAGCGACGGGGCCGTCGGCGGCCGGGAGCCGGTGCGCGACCTGGGCGAAACCGGCCGTGGTCGCCGCGTCGATCAGCAGCAGCGCGGTCAGCGAGTGCGTCAGCAGTAACCCGGCCGCCGCCGACCCGATCGCGACCCCGACGTTGAGACAGAGCTGGAAGAAGGAGAACATGGGCAGCCGCTGGTCCGGCGGCGCGAACCTGCCCACCATCATGGACGCGGCCGGTACGTACGCGCGGTTGAACAGCGCGATTAGGCATACGACCGCGACCGTCACCGGGTACGCGCTGGCCGGCGCCAGCGCCGCGGTCAGCAGCGCCGAGCCGGCCATCGACGCGATGATCACCCGTTTGCCGCCGAGCCGTGAGGCGAACGTGCCGCCCAGCCACGCGCCGGCGATCACGAAGATCCCGCACGCCGCCAGCGCGACCGCGATCTTCGTGGCAGAGATGCCGCGCAGCGCCAGGATCAGGGGCAGGAAGAGGCTGACGAAACCGCCCGCGCGGTTGATGAGCACGCCGGCCGACAACAGCCTGATCGGCCCCGGTATGAGGGCAAGGTGCGGGAACGGGTTAGGAGACACCCTGGACAGCCAGGCTGTCGTCGCCGGTGAGCGCGGCGAGCACGGACGGCTCGCGGTCGGCGCCCGCGGCGAGCAGGCAGCGCAGCGCGAGCCCGGGGTCGAAGCCGGCGAACTCCAGCGCGTGCCTGGCCCGGCCCGACTCGGTCACCGCCAGGGCGTCGGGCAGTGTCGCGCCGGCCGCCAGCGCGCCCTGGATCCACTCACGGAATTGCTTGTAAGCCTGCGAGGTAAACCCGCTCTCGAACCGGTCGGGCCGGTCCCAGGCCAGGAACAGGCGGACGATGCCCGGATCCTCCTGGGCGAGGAACTCGTGCGCCCAGACGGCGTGACCACGGCTGGTCGAGAACTTGAGCCCGTCCAGCAGATAGAACTCGTTCACCACCATCCCGCTGAGCACACCGGGCGGCGCACCGGCCGCCGCGAATATAGCCGGGAACAGGATGGCGAAGTAGAAGGCGTTATCGATGCCGAGAAAATGCCAGCACTCGCTGACCTCGCCCCAGGCGGCCACGTACTCGTCGAGTCCCTCGGCCTCCGGGTTGATGCGGGCCGCTACCTGGCCCAGCAGCCCCAGCCCCATCTCGGACCACACGTCGACGCGCAGCTCGTCGCTCGTGACCGGGATGCCCCAGTCGGTGGGGTAGGCGAGCGGGACGTCCGGCAGCCCGGACGATAGGTAATAGCCGATCAGCGACCGCACCCGGGGCGGCAGGACAGCCCGTGACCAGGCGTCGGTGAGCGCGGGCCGGTAGGTCTCCAGCCGCAGCACCGGTATCTCCGCCGTGAAGGCCTCGGGCGGCCCGCCGCACCGTGCGCAGCTGACCTCGGCCAGGTTCTCGGCGGTGGTGAACGCGCCGCAGGCCTCGCAGGTACCGCCGCTGGACTCCCTTCCGCACCGACGGCAACGCCCGGAAACGTACGCGTGGTGCAGGGTGGAGCCGCAGGAACCGCAGCGAGTCAGCGTGGTGCGTTCCATCGAAATGGCTTTGCGGGTGCCAAGCCCGGCGAGTACCTCCGCGACGCGGGCGCAGTAGCCGGGGTCGGCGCGCGGGTCGTTGAACAGGTCATAGCTGATCCGGGCGGCGCGCATCGCGTGCCGGACCAGGGCCTCGTACTCGTCAAGCAGGTCGTCAGGCTCGCGGCCGGCGCCAGCGGCCTTGGCCCGCACGTAATTCTGGTTCGGGTCCACGCCGCTGACGGTCAGCGTCCGCTGCCCGCGCGCCCGGGCGGCGCGGGCCGCCACGTCCCCGGCGATGAACGGGCCGGCCAGGTGTCCGACGTGCAACGGTCCGTTGGGAGTGGGCGCTGTAGAAGTGACGACAACGAGTGGTGCCTGGGCGGATTGCGCAGCGGTCATATACCGCATTATCCGTCTTTATCGTGTTCGCCGCGTGACTCTAGTGGTGCCCGTGGCGTGATTGCTTTCTGATTACCCAGCAGCCCACTGATGCAATTGGAAGCTTTATGGCGATATGTGGGGATTTGCTAGGTATGTCGGAAGGTGTGAGGAGATGTTAGTCTACTTCGCGGGAGTGCGGGGCTTGCGTATCTTGCCGAAGGGAGCCGGCTTGAAGACAATCCTGGTAATCGAGAGCAGCTTGAACGGTGAAACATTTTCCACTATCGAGTACGCACTCAAAAACCAGATGCACCCCGTATTTCTCACCAACGACATTACCCGCTATGCCAGCGTGCCGGGTGCGCTGAAACAGCTACGCCAGGCAGAGGTGCGGCAGGCCGATACGAATTCGGCGGATTCGGTTATCGAAGTCGCGCGGGGCCTTCCCTCGCTGGTCGCCGTCATGAGCCTGGCTGATTTCAACACGCAGGTCGCTGCCGAGGCGGCCAGCGAGCTCGGCCTGCCGGGAACCAGCCCGGACGCGGTCGCGCTGGCCAGGAACAAGGCCCGGGCCCGCGATACCTGCCGGGATAAGGGCCTGGCGTCGCCCCGGTACGCACTCTGCCATTCACGAGAAGATCTGCGCGCGGCGCTCAAGCAGATAGGCACTCCGTGCGTCGTGAAGCCGGTTACCGACGCGGCCGGACACAATGTCATGCTCTGCCGGGACTACGCGGAGGCCGATGCGGTATTTAACGCCGTGCTAAGCGAGAAGGTAAACGTGCGAGGCCAGGCCGCCTATCCAGGAGTACTGGTCGAGGAATACTTCATAGGCTGCGAAGTCAGCGTCGAGCTTGTCATGGATAAGGGCCGCCGCATCTTCGCGGGGGTGACCGACAAGCTAACCTCACCGGTGCCCCGGTTTATCGAGCTCGGGCACACTCATCCCTCGGGCCTGACCGCCGACGGGCAAAGCCAGGCGATCGAGTTCGCCACTGCCGCGCTGGCGGCGATCGGCTACGACTACGGGCCGGCCCACGTGGAACTCGTGCTGACCGCCGACGGGCCGCGGCTGGTCGAGATCAACCCGCGGCTAGCAGGCGGCGGCATCCCCGGGCTGATCGAAATCGCTACCGGCGTCTCGCTGCGCGAAGCCGTGCTGCTCCATAACGCCGGGCTCGACACCAAGTTTCCGCCCAGCCCGAAGCAGGCCGCGAGCACCCGCTTCCTGGTATCGCCCGCGGCGGGCGTGGTCACCGGACTGCACGGGATGGAGGCCGCGCTCAGCGTCGGCGGTGTCGTGGAGGCACAGTGGCATGTGCGAGCCGGAGCGCCGGTCGCGGAACCGGCCAGCAACCGAGACCGCGTTGCCCACGTCGTTTGCCGGGGCGCCACTCCCTACGAAGCCGCGTGGCAGGCCGGCGTCGCGATAAATCAGCTCAGTGTCCGCGTCAACGACTGAGCTGCGGCGCTTCTCATGGATACGGTTTCCCGCTGATCCCAACCTGAGGATCCTGGCCGTCCTCACGCTGGTCAACTCCATGGGCACCGGGGCATTTCTCGCGATCAGCGTTCTCTACCTCGCGAATTACGCCGGGATAGCTCCCGAGCGGATCGGGCTGGGCCTGGCATTTGGCGGTATCTGCGGGATTGCGGCGGGGTACCCAGCGGGGTCGCTGGCCGATCGGTGGGGAACCCGCAAGACGCTCGGCTGCCTGTGGGTGGTTGATGGCACGGTGCTGCTCGGCTATCTGCGGATTCATTCGTTCGCCGCGTTCGTGCCGCTGATCTGCGTGCTCACCTTTGTCGACCGCGGGGCGGTCGCCGTCCGCGGCGCGGTCATCGTGCAGGCTCTGACCGGCGAACACGCGGCCGTCCGCGGCCGGGCGTTCCTGCGCGCGGTGATGAACGCCGGCCTGGGAAGCGGCGCCATCGTCGCCGGCTTCGCCCTGGCGCTGAACACGCGCCAGGCCTACGTCGTCGTGATAATCGCCGACGCGATCAGCTACTTCCTGTCCGCCGGGTTGCTGACCAGGGTAAGCATGCCGTCCCGAGCCGACCAGAAACCCAGGCAGCGGCCGGGCGAAGCCGGATCCGGAGTCCTGCGAGACACCCGCTACCTCACCATCACGGTGCTCTACGGGATTCTTAGCCTTCAGTACGGCATCTTGCAGATTGGGCTGCCGCTGTGGATAGTGCGATTCACCCTCGCACCGCGATGGCTGGTCTCGGTCGCCATGACGGTGAATACCGCCCTGGTGGTACTCCTCCAGGTGCGGGTGAGCCGGGGAACGGAAGAGCCACGGCGCGCCGCGCGGGTGTGCGCGGTCAGCGGCCTGTTCCTGGCCGGCGGCTGCGCGATTTACGGCGCTTCGCACGGGCTTCCGGCCGTCGCCGCCGCCGCGGTGCTGCTGGCCGGCACCGTCGTCCTGACGCTGGGCGAGGTGCTGTCGTCAGCGGGCGCCTGGTCGCTCAGCTTCCTGCTCGCCGACCCCGACGCGCACGGACGCTACCAGGGCGTTTTCAATAGCGGCTTCAGCGGCGGCATGCTGCTCTCCGGCGTGGTGCTCACCAGCACCGCCATCAGGTTCGGAGCACCTGGCTGGCTGATAATGGCGGGGATATTCGCGCTGGCCGGCCTGGGCTTCCTCTTCGTTACGCGTTTTCCCGCAGGAAGGAACGCGAGCCCAGCCACAGGCAGATCGCGGCCACGCCCACGGCGACGGCCACGCCCTCAACCATGATCGTGTTGAAGTACTGCCCCTCGAACGCCTCGCGCATCGCATTGATGATGTAGCGAAAGGGGCTGATCCGCGAGATGCCCTGCAGCCAGCCGGGCCCGAGCGTCATCGGCAGCATGATCCCTGACAGCAGCAGCAACGGCACGACGACGGTGTTGACCAGCGGCGCGAACGCGTCCTCCGACTTGGTGAGCAGCGCGACCGCGTAGGACACCGACGCCAGGCCCACCGCGACCAGGACGATGAACCCGAGCCCGATGAACACCGCCGCCACCGGCGCCCGCAGGCCGAACGCCACCCCGGCCAGAACCAGGATCACCGCCTGGACGACGAGCGTCACCACGTCCCTGAGCACCCGGCCGGCCAGGATCGCCATCCGGCTCACCGGCGTGACCCGGAATCGCTCGATGACCCCGGAGCGCCAGTCGCTGATGATCGCGAACCCGACGAACGTCGAGCCGAACAGCCCGAGCTGGATCAGCAGTCCCGGCACGAAGAAGCGGTACGCGTTCCCGCCGCTGCTGACGCCCAGATACGACAGCGGCAGCTTGGTCAGCAGCGGCCCGAACAGCGCCAGGTACAGGATCGGCTGGGTGAGCCCGATGATGAGCCACGCCGGGTTACGCAGCACGATCCGCTGCTGACGGCGGTAGACCAGCAGCGTGTCACGGAAGAAGGTCATGATTCAGTCCTCACGCAGTGAACGGCCGGTCAGGTCCAGGAACACGTCATCCAGCGTTGGCCTTGAGACGTTGATGGTGTGCAGCGTGATGCCCGCGTCGTCGAGCGTGCGCAGCAGGACGGGCAGCGCCTCGTCGCCGCGGTCGACCGTCAGCCGCAGCGTGTCGTCATCCGGGGTCACCTCCCGGACCAGCGGCTGCGCGGCCAGCAGATCGGTCGCCGCCCGGGTCGCCCCGTTGACTCGCAGCGTCACCACATCGCCGGAGACGCGCTGCTTGAGCTCGTCGGGCGTTCCGGTGGCCACGATCGTCCCGTGATCGATGATGAAGATGCGGTCACACAGCGCGTCGGCCTCCTCCAGGTAATGCGTGGTGAGGAAGACCGTCGTGTTGTGCTCGGCGCGCATCCGCCCGATGTGTTCCCACAGGTTGCTGCGGCTCTGCGGGTCCAGGCCGGTGGACGGCTCGTCGAGGAACACCAGCGGCGGCTCGTGTACCAGTCCGAGCGCGATCTCCAGCCGACGCCGCTGCCCGCCCGACAGCGTCTTCACCAGCCGGTCTTCCAAGCCGGTCAGCTCCATTTGCTGGATCAGCGTCTCCGCCCGGGCCCGGCCCGCGGCCGCGCTCAGGTGGTAGAGCCCGGCCTGGTCAAGCAGTTCTTCCCGTACCCCGCAGGCCGGGTCGCTGCCGCCGGTGGTGACCCCGACCGCCTGCGGCACGTACCCGATCCGCCGCCGAACGCCCACCGGGTCGCGCAACAGGTCGGCGCCCGCCACGGTGGCGGTGCCCGCCGTCGGGTTAAGCAGCGTGGTGAGCATCCGCAGCGTGGTGGTCTTGCCGGCCCCGTTCGGGCCGAGGAAGCCCACGACCTCCCCGGGCTCGACGGTCAGGTCGACCCCCCGGACCGCCTCGACGGTTCTCTTTCTGTTCTTGAACGTGCGGGCAAGCCCCCGCGCCTCAATAATCGCCATGTCGTCCTATGCCTCCGTAAGTGCCCATCACTATCGAGTAATATCGCGAGTTTGTCAACCGGCCGCCGACCGGTCGATGTGACAACGACCGCGC
>JBEKHI010000062.1:0-26630 GCA_050012355.1 Streptosporangiaceae bacterium
GACGTGGCCAGCGCCGCCGCTACGGCACCGAAACCGCGGGCCAGGTTCGTGCCGTGGTCGGCGTCGCCGATAGCCGCGTCGAGCTGGGTGAGATGGTCCCGCTGGGCGTCGATGACCACGGCTATCTCCGTTACCCAGGCTCGGAAAAAATCAGCGTCCATGTGCGCTCCCTTGCGGTGTGGACGATAGCTCCCAGCTCTACCGTCCCCACCGCAAGCCCGGCGTATCCACCGGAGCGTCCCATAGCTCGGTCAACGCGGGTGTCAGCCGAGCCACGGTGATGGAGAAACCCTGCATCTCCAGGCTGGTGATGTAGTTGCCCACCAGGTTCCTGGCGATCCGCGCGTCGCGGCCGGCCAGGTGGCGGGTCACCTCGTTGAAGGCGAGGTAGAGCTCGATCAGCGGGGTGCCGCCCATCCCGTTGACCATGACCAGCAGGTCGCCTTCCAGCGGCATGTCGGCACCGATCGCGTCGAGGGCGATCGCCACGACCTCGCTGGCCGGCTGGAGCGTGGCCCTGGTGCGGCCAGGCTCTCCGTGGATGCCGATGCCGAGTTCGATCTCCTGGTCTGCCAGCTCGAAGGTTGGCTTGCCGGCGGCCGGCACCGTGCACGAGGTGAGGGCGACACCGAACGACCGGCTGCGCTCGTTGACCTCGGCGGCCACCGCCGCCACCTCCGCCAGCGACGCGCCGCGTTCGGCGAGCGCGCCCGCGATCTTCTCCACGAACACGGTCGCGCCGGTGCCACGGCGCCCAGCGGTGTACAGCGAGTCCTGCACGGCGACGTCATCGTTGACCACGACGGAGGAAACCTCGATCCCCTCGTCGTCGGCCAGTTCGGCGGCCATCTGGAAGTTGAGCACGTCGCCGGTGTAGTTCTTCACGATGTGCAGCACGCCCGCGCCGCCGTTGACCGCCTTAGTCGCGGCCACCACCTGGTCAGGGACGGGTGAGGTGAACACCTCGCCCGCGCACGCGGCGTCCAGCATCCCGTAGCCGACATAGCCGCCGTGCAGCGGTTCGTGGCCTGAGCCGCCGCCGGATACCAGGCCCACCTTGCCCGCGACCGGCCCGCTGGCCCGGGTGACGACCTTGTTTTCGATGTCCACCGACAGCGAAGGATGGGCCGCGGCCAGGCCGGCCAGCGAGTCGGTCACCACGGTGTCCGCGTTGTTGATGAGCTTCTTCATGGCGTGCCTTCCGGGGCGGGGGCGCTCAGCCCAAGAGCGCTGGAATGTTGTTCGGCATTATCAAACAGCGTTTATCTCAATCTCAGCCCAGAGTCAAGGGCCTACCCAAATACATGCAGGTCAGACACATAATGCTCGATGGACCTCGCGTACGTCGACGGCTCCACGAGTTTGTATTTTGCCCAAACTTTACCTGGTTGAAGCATTGCCGAAGTGGGCAGACCAGTCGTACGTTGAGCCCAGGCACAGCGATGATCATGGCGCGAGGGAGGGCCACTCATGGCTGATATCACCCCGCTGCGAGGCGAGGGCCGGACGATAGGCCGGATCACCGGTCTGTACGGCGAGCTTCTGTCCGAATTCCTAGGAACGTTCGTCCTGATCGCGTTCGGCGACGGGGTGGTGGCCATGGCCGTCGCCGCGCTGCCCGGATCGGGCCGGACCTCCGGTCCCACCGTGATCTTCGACGCGGCCGGTGACTGGCTGCTGATCACCTGGGGCTGGGCAATGGCCGTCGCCTTCGGTGTCTGGGTGGCGGGCGGTGTGAGCGGCGCGCACCTCAATCCCGCGGTAACGCTGGCCTTCGCCGTCCGGCGCAGGTTCTCCTGGCGCAAGGTCCTTCCCTACTGGGCCGCGCAGGTTGTCGGGGCGTTCGTCGGCGCTGCCCTGGTCTTCCTCGTCTACCACAACGCGATCGACGCATTCGAGGTCGCGTCTAAGACGCCGCGCAGCAGCGGGCACGCGCTGACCACCTACTCGATCTTCGCCACGTTCCCCGCCTCGTACTTCCACGGCGGGGTCGCCGGGCCGCTGATCGACCAGATCGTTGGCACCGCGTTCCTGCTGATCTTCGTGGTGGCGCTCATCGATGTCCGGAACTCGGCCGTCCAGTCGAATCTGACGCCGCTGGCCATCGGCTTCGCGGTGGCGGCGATCGGGATGTCCTACGGCGCGAACGCCGGCTACGCGATCAACCCGGCCCGGGACTTCGGGCCCCGGCTGTTCGCCTACTTCGCGGGCTGGGGGAAGGTGGCGTTGCCCGGCACCGACAGCACGAGCCCGTTCGCGTTCGCCAACTACTTCTGGATACCCATAGTCGGGCCGCTCATCGGCGGCGTGATCGGGGTGGTTATCTACGATCTGTTCATCGGTGACGTGCTGCATGCAAGGCTGAAGAAGAGCGAGAACGTCAGCGGTCCTGTCGAGGAAACCCGGCTTCCTGAAGAGCCGGAACGTTAGGCGAGGAGGAAGACATGCCGGAGTACGTCGGCGCCGTCGACCAGGGAACCACGAGCACCAGGTTCATGATCTTCGACCATTCGGGTAACGAGGTCGCCAAGCACCAGCTCGAGCACGAACAGATCCTGCCGCGGGCCGGCTGGGTTGAGCACGACCCGGTGGAGATCTGGGAGCGGACCGCCTCGGTCATCCAGACCGCGCTGCACCGGGCCAACCTGACCGCGTCCGACCTGGCCGCGCTCGGCATCACCAACCAGCGCGAGACCGCCGTCGTCTGGAACCGCAAGACCGGGCGGCCGTACTACAACGCCATCGTCTGGCAGGACACCCGGACCGACCGGATCGCCAGCGCGCTGGATCGCGACGAGCGCGGTGCCACGATCAGGACCAAGGCGGGGCTGCCGCCGGCCACCTACTTCTCCGGCGGCAAGATCCAGTGGATCCTGGAGAACGTCGACGGGGTACGGGAGGCCGCCGAGAACGGCGACGCCATCTTCGGCAACACCGACTCGTGGGTCATCTGGAACCTGACCGGCGGCGTCGACGGCGGCGCGCACGTCACCGACGCCACCAACGCCAGCCGGACGATGCTGATGAACCTGGAGACCCTCGACTGGGACGACGAACTGCTCGGCTTCTTCGGCATCCCGAAGTCGATGCTGCCGACGATCAGGCCGTCCTCGGCCCCCGACGGCTACGGCGAGATCACCGGGCTCTCGGCGGTCCGCGGTGTCCCGCTCACCGGCGACCTCGGCGACCAGCAGGCCGCCACCGTCGGCCAGGTCTGCTTCTCCCCCGGCGAGGCGAAGAACACCTACGGGACCGGTAACTTCATGCTGCTGAACACCGGCGAGGAACTGGTCCGCAGCAAGAATGGCTTGCTCACCACGGTGTGCTACCAGTTCGGATCGCAGAGGCCGATCTACGCGCTCGAGGGTTCCATCGCGGTAACCGGATCGGCGGTGCAGTGGCTGCGCGACCAGCTGGGCATCATCTCCGGCGCGGCCGAGACCGAGACCCTCGCCCGTCAGGTCAGCGACAACGGCGGCGTCTACTTCGTGCCGGCGTTCTCCGGGCTGTTCGCGCCGTACTGGCGCAGCGACGCGCGTGGCGCGATCGTCGGATTGTCGCGATTCAACACGAATGCCCACCTGGCCCGGGCCACCCTGGAAGCGATCTGCTACCAGAGCCGGGACGTGGCCGAGGCGATGGAGCAGGACTCCGGCGTGGTCCTGGAGGTGCTCAAGGTCGACGGCGGTGTCACCGCCAACGATCTGTGCATGCAGTTGCAGGCCGACATCCTGGGCGTTCCGGTCAGCCGTCCGGTCGTCGCGGAGACCACGGCCCTGGGAGCGGCTTACGCGGCGGGCCTGGCAACCGGGTTCTGGTCGACGACCGAGGAACTGCGGGCCAACTGGAACGAGTCCAAGCGCTGGGAGCCCGAGTGGGACGACCAGCAGCGCGCCGACGGGTACGCGGGCTGGAAGAAAGCGGTAGAGCGCACCCTGAACTGGGTAGATGTCGGCTGATGACAGCCCTTTCGCCTGAGACACGTGCGAACGCGCTCGCCCAGATGAGCGAGCGCGAACTGGACGTGCTCGTCATCGGGGGTGGCGTGGTCGGGGCGGGCAGCGCGCTTGACGCGGTGACCCGCGGCCTGACCACGGCCATCGTGGAGGCCCGCGACTGGGCCAGCGGCACCTCCAGCCGGTCGAGCAAGCTGATCCACGGCGGCCTGCGCTACCTGGAGATGCTCGACTTCGGGCTGGTCCGCGAGGCGCTCACCGAGCGCGGGCTGCTGCTCGACCGCATCGCCCCGCACCTGGTCCGGCCGGTACCGTTCCTGTACCCGTTGCAGCACCGGGTCTGGGAGCGGGCCTACGTCGGCGCCGGGATAGCGCTCTACGACACGATGGCCTACACCTCGGGCACCTCCCGCGGGCTGAAGCATCACCGGCACCTGACTCGCGGGCAGGCGCTGCGCGAGGCGCCCTGCCTGCGCAAGGACGCGCTCACCGGCGCGATCCAGTACTGGGACGCGCAGATGGACGACGCTCGGTACACGATGACCGTGGTGCGCACCGCCGCCACGTTCGGCGCGCTGGCGGCCAGCCAGGCGCAGGTGACCGGGCTGCTGCGGCAGGGCGAGCGGGTCACCGGCGCGCTCGTCACCGATGTGCTCACCGGCAACGCCTTCGAGGTCCGGGCCAAGCAGGTCATCAACGCCACCGGTGTGTGGACCGACGACACGCAGGCGCTGGCCGATACCCGCGGCCAGTTCCACGTCCGGGCGTCCAAGGGGATCCACCTGGTGGTGCCGCGCGACCGGTTGCGGTCCAGCACCGGTCTCATCTTGCGGACCGAGAAGAGCGTGCTGTTCGTCATCCCGTGGGGACGGCACTGGATCATCGGCACCACCGACACCGACTGGTCGCTGGCCAAGGAGCACCCGGCCGCCAGTTCGCGGGACATCGACTACCTGCTCGAGCACGTGAACTCGGTGCTCACCTCGCCGCTGACCCGCGAGGATGTGGAGGGCGTCTACGCTGGCCTGCGGCCGCTGCTGTCCGGCGAGTCGGAGTCGACCTCCAAGCTGTCCAGGGAACACGTGGTCGGGCACCCGGTCCCCGGCCTGGTCGTGGTGGCCGGCGGAAAGTACACAACCTACCGGGTGATGGCCGCCGACGCGGTGGACGAGGCGGTCCGCACGCTGGATGCCCGGGTTCCCGAGTCGTGCACCGCCACGCTGCCGCTGGTCGGGGCCGACGGCTACCACGCGCTGTGGAACCAGCGCCGCGCTCTCGCGGTGACCGCGAACATCCACGTCGCCCGCGTCGAGCACCTGCTCAACCGGTACGGCACGTGTATCCATGAGTTGCTCGACATGATCCGTTCCGATCCTTCGCTTGCCGCTCCGCTGCCGGGCGCCGACGATTACCTCGCGGTCGAGGCCCGCTACGCGGTGACCCACGAAGGCGCTCGCCACCTGGACGACGTGCTGGCCCGCCGGACCCGGATCTCGATCGAGGCCTGGGACCGCGGCGTCGCCGCCGCACCGGTGGTCGCCGACCTGATGGCCGGTGTGCTCGGATGGAGTTCTGCGGAAAGGGACCTCGAGGTCGAGAGCTACCTGATCCGGGTCGCGGCCGAGCGCGAGTCGCAGACCAAGCCGGACGACGAGGAAGCCGAGGCCGCCCGGCTAGAGGCCCCCGACATCGCGACGCTCTGACAGCGGGGCCGGTTCCTTTAGTCCGGTTTGTAGCGCTACGTGGGTGGCCCGAGCTGCTTCTACATCGCTGTCGATGGGCCATCGCTGGGGTTATGCCGCCAGCAATGACCCATCGACAGGCTTGTAGAAGGTGCTCCGGCGTCACACCGGCCACATAGCGCCACGCTTCTTGCTGTTATCTTCAGGAAGGGCGGCCACCGATCCCGTCAGGAGTTGACCGGGAAGCCGAGGTTGACGCCGCCGTGGCTCGGGTCGAGCCAGCGGGAGGTGACGACCTTGCCACGGGTGTAGAAGTGGATGCCCTCGGTACCGTGCACGTGCGTGTCGCCGAACAGCGATGCCTTCCACCCGCCGAACGAGTAGTACGCCATCGGCACCGGGATCGGCACGTTCACGCCGACCATGCCCACCTCGACCTCGGACACGAACCGCCGCGCGGCACCACCGTCGTTGGTGAAGATCGCGACCCCGTTGCCGTACGGGTTGCCCTCGATCAACCGCGCCGCCGCCTCGTACGATGGCGCGCGCAGCACCGACAGCACCGGGCCGAAGATCTCGTCGGTGTAGCAGGACATCGACGGCGTCACGTGGTCGAGCACGGACGGCCCGAGCCAGAAGCCCTCCGAAGAGCCGCCGATGACCGGGTGCACCCGGCCGTCCACCGCCAGGGTGGCGCCCTCGCGGACACCGGAGTCCAGGTACCCGGCCACCTTGTCCCGGTGCGGCCCGGTGACCAGCGGGCCCATCTGCGAGTTCGGGTCGGTGCCCGGGCCGACCTGCAGCCCGGCGATCCGCTCCTTGATCTTGCCCACCAGCGCGTCACCGATCGGGTCCACCGCGACCAGGGCCGAGATGGCCATGCACCGCTCCCCCGCGCTCCCGAAGCCCGCGTTTACCGCGGCGTCGGCGGTCAGGTCAAGGTCGGCGTCGGGCAGCACCATCATGTGATTCTTCGCGCCACCGAGCGCCTGCACCCGCTTGCCATGGGCGGTGCCGGTCTCGTAGATATACCGGGCGATGGGGGTCGAACCGACAAAGCTCACCGCCGAGATATCCGGGTGGGTGAGCAGCGCGTCGACCGCCTCCTTGTCGCCATGCACCACGTTGAACACGCCGTCCGGCAGCCCCGCCTCGGCCCACAGCTGGGCAAGAAAGACCGACGCCGACGGGTCCTTCTCCGAGGGCTTCAGGACGAAGGTGTTGCCGCACGCGATCGCGATCGGGAACATCCACATCGGCACCATGGACGGGAAGTTGAACGGCGTGATGCCGGCCACCACGCCAACCGGCTGCCTGATCGAGTACGAGTCCACGTTGGTGGAGACGTTCTCCGAGAAGCCGCCCTTGAGCAGGTGCGGGATGCCGCAGGCGAACTCGACGACCTCTAGGCCGCGGGCCACCTCTCCCTCGGCGTCGGAGAGCACCTTGCCGTGTTCGGCGGTGATCAGCTTGGCCAGCTCGGTCGTGTTGGCCCGGACCAGTTCCCGGAACGCGAACAGGATCGTGGCCCGCCTCGACAGCGACACGTGGCGCCAGCTATCGAACGCCTCCTTCGCGGTGCCGACCGCCTCGCCGACCGTGGCGGCGGACGCGAAGTCCACCGTGCCGGACACCTCACCTGTCGCCGGATTGTAGATGTCGCCAGTGCGCTCCGGGGTGCCGGTCCACGGCTTCCCGCCGATCCAGTGCGTGATGTGCTTGCTCACTGCGAGTTCACCTCTTGAAGGGCGTCGATCAGGATGGCCAGGCCCTCGCGCGCCTCGTCCAGCGTCAGCGTGAGCGGCGGCGCCATCCGCAGCGAGTGGCCGTAGAGCCCGCCCTTGCCGATCAGCAGGCCACGCTTCTTGGTGGCCTCGAGCATCTTGGTGGCCAGCGCCGGAGACGGACGGCCCTGGTCGTCAACCAGGTCGACGGCGAACATCAGGCCCTTGCCGCGCACGTCGCCGACCACGGCGAGCTTCTCGGCGGCTGCCCGCAGCCCAGGAATGATTATGGAACCCGTCGCGGCCGCGTTGGCCTGCAGGTCATGGCTGAGCACGTAGTCGAGGGTGGCGTTCGCGGCCGCCGTGGACACCGGGTTACCGCCGAACGTCGAGACGCCGGTCCCTCGCATCCCGTCGAGCAGATCGCCGCGCGCGACGACCCCGCCGATCGCGAAACCATTACCCAGTCCCTTGGCGAACGTCATCGCGTCCGGGGTTATGTCGTGCGCGTCGATCCCCCAGAAATGCTCTCCGGTACGACCCCAGCCGGTCTGCACCTCGTCGGAGATCAGGTAGATGCCGTGCTCGTCGAGCACCTCTTTATAGGCGGCGAGCAGCCCGTCGGGCGCCATGGTGAAGCCGCCGACGCCCTGAATCGGCTCGGCGATCAGGCAGCCGATGTCGTCCGGGTGTACCCCGACGAGCAGCGCCCGCAGGTCCTCGACGCAGAACTTGATGAAGTCTTTATCGGACGCCGACCCCAGGTGGCGGTCCGAGCCGTGCAGGTAGTGCGTGCCGAACGGCTCGAGTCCGCTGGTCTTCCACGCCTTGTTGCCGGTCACCGCGACCGCGCCGAATGACCGCCCGTGATAGCTCCCGCGCATCGCCAGCACCTGGTTGGCCTTGCGCGCAGTGAGCGCGGCGACCAGCGCGGTCTCGTTAGCCTCGGTGCCGGAGTTGGTGAAGAACACCTTCGCGTCCGGGATCCCGGAAAGCCGGGCGATCTTCTCCGCCAGCTCCACCTGGTTGCGGATCAGGTAGAGGGTGGAGGTGTGCGCGATGCCGGTGGCGATCTGCCGTTCGACGGCCTCGCGGACCTCGGCCACGTCGTAGCCGAGCATGTTCGTCAAGATCCCGGCGAAGAAGTCCAGGTAGCTGGCGCCAGTGGCGTCGGTGACCCGGCAGCCCTTACCGGAGACGATCTCGATGGGCTCGTCGTAGTACAGCCCTACCCAGTTCGGGATAACAGCGCGATGGCGATCCAGAAGCTCAGACATGCTCTTTAGTCTGCCCGCTTTGCGACTGATCGCCTACTGACAGTATGTATCCGATTCCGAGATATTCTTTACACTATGCTAAGCCTTCGGGACATCCTCGATCTTGAGGTCGTCCGTCGCGGGCACCCTCGAGTCGTGGCCGGGGACCTGGATTCGCCAGTCCGGTGGGTGCACGCGATGGAACTGACCGACGTGGGCAGCCTGCTGCGCGGCGGCGAGCTGGTGCTCTCCACCGGCATCGCGCTGCCCGACGACCCGGCGGGGCTGGCGGCCTACGTGCGCGAACTGACCGCCGCGGGCGTCAGCGGGCTGGCGATCGAGCTGGGCCGCCGGTACGTGACTGAACTGCCGGAACCGCTGGTGACGGCCGCGGAAAACGCGGGCCTGCCCGTGGTGGCCTTCGAACATGAGATCCCGTTCGTCGAGATCACCGAAGCGGTGCACTCCCGGATCATCGACGAGTCGCTGGCCGAGCTGCGGGCGGCCGAGACCATCCATCAGACGTTCACCGAGCTATCGGTCGCTGGGGCGCCGACCGAGCAGATCGTGCAGGCCGCCGCCCGGCTGGCCGGCCGCCCAGTGATCCTCGCCGACCTGTCGCACCGCGTGCTCGCGTGCGCCGCGGCCGACGTGGGCGGGGTACTCGACGGATTCGCCGATCGCGCCCGTATCGCCATTTCGACCATAACGACGCGCACTGGTCTGTCCGGCAACTGGCTCATCACCACGGTGGGTGCCCGCGGCGAGGACTGGGGCCGGCTGTTCTTGTGCGACGGATCGGCGGACCCCGCCGACATGGTGCTGGTGGAGCGGGCCGCCACCACCCTGGCGCTCGGCAGGCTGCTGACCAGGCAGGCCGAGTCGCTGGAACGGCAGGCGCACCGGACGCTGATCACCACGCTGCTCTCGACGTCGCAGGGTGACGCTTCCGAGGCGGAGGCCCGGGCCCGCGCGCTCGGCGTACCGGTGACCGGCCGGCAACTGGTCAGCGCCGTGGTCAGGGTGCCGGACTCCGGTCCCGGTCTGTCCGCGCACGTGGCGGTGCTCGCCGCCGCCGAAACGGTGGCGCAGGCGTGCCGCGCGGCCAGCGTCCCCGCCTTGGTTGGCTCGCTTGACGACGTGCGGGCCGGTGCGCTGCTGTCGCTGCCATCGGATTCGGACGCCGACGCGGTCCTCGATAGCGTCGCGGGCGCGGTCGCCGCGCAACTGGATAGCTCGTTCGTCATCGGCGCCGGACCGGTGGTGACCACGCTGCGCGAGGCCCGCCAGTCGATGATCGATGCCCGTGAGGTGGCGGACGTCGCGTTCCGCGACCCCGACGGGCGGCCGTGGTACCGGTTGCCCGACCTGAGGCTGCGCGGCCTGCTCCATCTGCTCCGCGACGACGCCAGGCTCCAGGCCTTCGCCGAGCGGGAGCTTGGCGCGCTGCTCAGCTACGACGCCACGCACGGCACCGACCTGGTCACGACGTTGTCGTTGTTCTTGTCCTGCGGTGGCAACAAGGCGGCCGCCGCGCAGCGCGCCCACCTAGCCCGGCCCACCTTCTACCAGCGGCTGCGGCTGATTTCGCGGCTGCTGGACGTGGACCTTGACGATTCCGAGTCCCGCACCTCGCTGCACGTGGCGCTACTGGCGGTCAGCCGCGTGCCGCAATAGCCACATATGTGGCATTCCCCGCAGGCCGGTGCTTTTCCGGGGCCCATGAATGGCCCACCGCCGGGGCTATAGCGCTATCGATGGCCCATCGCTGGGGTAAAGGAGCTCTTGTACACCCGGGCACGGCATGTTACTCTCAAATTGAGATCATCTCAAGATGAGGTTAACCAGCGCCATGACGGACCAGCCGAACGAAGAAGAGTTCCTCGCGAGCTACGACCCGCGGGCCTTTCCGCCGGTCGCGGTCACGGTGGACGTCGTGGCGCTGACGATCAGGGACGGCGAACTGCACGTTCTGCTCGTCCAGCGCGGTGTTCCGCCGTTCGAGGGATGGTGGGCACTGCCGGGCGGCTTCGTGAAGGCGGGGATCACCGTCGACGAAGACCTGCAGGATGCCGCGCTGCGCGAACTCACCGAGGAAACCGGTCAGTCATCCGAGCGTTTCCACCTCGAACAGCTGGCGAGCTACGGCGCACCGGACCGCGACCCCAGGATGCGGGTCATCTCGGTCGCATACCTGGCGTTCGCCCCCGAACTGCCCGAGCCGCACTCCGGTGGCGACGCGGCGGACGCCGCGTGGGTCCCGGTCGATGCCCTTCGCCTCGCCGACGACGGCACCAACCAGTTGCCCGGTACGACCCGGCGGCTAGCGTTCGATCACGCGCGGATCGTCTCCGACGGTCTTGAGCGTGCGCGGTCCAAGCTCGAGTACACACCGCTCGCCACGGCGTTCGCGGGCGAGCAGTTCACCATTTCCGATCTTCGCGCCATCTACGAGGCGGTCTGGGGCGAACGACTGCACGCGGGGAACTTCCACCGGAAGGTGCTCTCCGTACCCGGTTTCGTGGAAAGCACCGGCGAGACAACCGATACCGGCGGGCCGCGCGGCGGCCCGAAGGCACGAACCTACCGGGCGGGTGACGCGCGGCTGCTGCATCCGGCACTGCTACGCCCAGACCGAGAAGACGAAGTCCGGTAACGGCCCGCTCCCCACGGGGGCGGAGCGGACCGTTCGGTGCGTCCGATGACCCGTACGGACGATCAGGTGTCCTCGTCGAACCCCTGCTCGATGGCGTAGCGAGCCAGTTCAACCCGGTTGTGCAACTGCAGCTTGCCGAGCGTGTTCTGGACGTGGTTCTGCACGGTCCGGTGCGATACGACGAGCCGTTCCGCGATCTGCTTGTACGAGAGGCCCTTGGCGACTAGGCGCAGCACCTCGGTCTCTCGTCCGGTGAGACAGGGCGTGTCGGCGGGTGGGGCGGACACGGCGGCCAGCCGGCGATATTCGCCCAGCACGAGGCCCGCCATGCCGACCGTGAACACCGGATCGCCCGCGGCGGTGCGCGCCACCGCTTCGACGAGCTCCGCAGGCTTCGCGGATTTCACCAGGTACCCGAGGGCGCCGGCCTTCAGCGCGTCGAGCACGTCCTGCTGGTCCCCGCTGGCCGACAGCATCAGCACGCGGATCGCCGGATCGATGGCGATCAATCGGCGAACGACCTCCACCCCCGGCAGATCCGGCAGCTGGAGGTCGAGAACGACGACATCGGGTCGGGCAGCCGGCGCCACTCGGATCGCTTGGGCTCCCTCGCCTATCACCGCCGTCACGTCGTATCCGGCCTCGACGAGGTCCCGGGCCACTGCGTCCCTCCAGATGGGATGGTCGTCCACCACCATCACGCGCACCGGGACGATATCCCGACCTGAGACGTTCACCGGCGGGCCTGAGGCACGCGGGGTACCCAGAACTCCACCTCGGTGCCTTCGCCCGGCCGGCTGTCGATGGTCGTCGTTCCGCCGCAGTCGGCGATCCGTCCGCGCATCGACTGGGCTATCCCCAGTCGGCCCGCCTCGGCGGCCTCGGCCAGCCGCTCCGGCGGGAATCCGGTGCCGTCGTCGCGAACCGTGACACGGACGCCGCCCTGCTCATCCTCCAGGAGTATCCAGACCCGAGCATCGGCGCCGGCGTGCTTGCGCACGTTGTCCAGGGCGGCCCGTACCGCCGCGACCACCTCCGCCGTGACGGCGGACGGCAACTCCACGGCCTGTGCGGGAGTGGCGACCTCGACGGCCGGGGCGGCCAGCGCCTGCAGCGGCCCGCGCAGGTCCGTGGCCGCTCTCTTGCCGTCGGTTGCCGCGCTAGCCTCGCTAGCCAGCAGCGAGCGCAGCGCCACTTCCTGCTCACCGGCGAGTGCGGCGAGCTCGCCGCCCTGCCCGCCGAGGTCCGGTCCTTCCCGCTGGACTAGCGCCAGCACCTGCAGCACACCGTCGTGGATCGAGCGGCC
Organism: Streptosporangiaceae bacterium; assembly: GCA_050012355.1. Classification (GTDB taxonomy): domain Bacteria; phylum Actinomycetota; class Actinomycetes; order Streptosporangiales; family Streptosporangiaceae; genus JBEKHI01. The sequence goes on from JBEKHI010000062.1 coordinate 12,581, forward strand.
CAGCCGGTCCCGCTCGGCGGCGGCCGACTCCCGCCTGATCTGTTCGGCGTGCTTGCGCTCCGTGCTCCGAGCGGCCAGCAGCCGCGCGAGCCCCAGGCCGCTGATGGCTACGCCGGCCACCAGGAACAGGATGGCCGCCGGGATCACGTCGTACTGCGACGTGGCGCCGAACTCGTCGGTCACCTGGATGGCCGACAGCCCGCCCACCGCGAGGACCCCCACCAGCGGGCCGAGTACGGCCGGTAGCGCACCCTGGGCGGCCAGCGCCGGGGCGGTCGCGCCGGTCACCGCGCCGCCGACGGCGGCGCACAAGATAAGGATCAGCGCCGAGGGGATCACGACATGCTGGGCCACCAGCTTCGCCGGGTCTCCCGTGGTCGCGTCGTATGCGATGAAAAGGATCAGCGCGGCGAGCACCGCGAGGGCCGCCGCGACCGGGATCCGCCACCGGACGCCCGCGACCGCCGCGCCGAGCGCGACCCCCGACAGCGCGACCAGCCAGCGCAGCTGATCATCTCCGGCGAGCGCGCCGAACGCGACGGTGACCGGCAGCACCGCCGCGACCTGGGCCACGGTGGCGGTGAGCGCCCCGGCCAGCGGCCACCGGCCGGCGAGGGCCGCCAGCATGGTCACCGCCACCAGGGCGACCACGCCAATCGCGTCCCCGTACGCGTCCTCGTGCCGGTAGAGCGTGGACCAGGTAGTCCCGAGCAGGCTCGCCATCCGCTGCATGGTGAGGAACGCCAGCATGACGGGCACGAGCACGGCCAGCGCCCCGGTCACGATCAGCCGGACCCGCCGCCACGGCCGGCTGCCGGCTGGGCCGACAGCCTCCGGGTCACCCTTCCGGTAGAGCCAGGCAGCTGGAGCGAGCCCGGCGAGGCCCGCCGTGAGCAGCGCGGTGTGCCAGGCGGCCGGGTGGTCCGACGAGAGCTCCCAGCTGGACCCCGCCATCATCGCGGAGCCCATCAGCCGGGACCCAAGCGCCAGCGCTACGACGACCGCGCTCCAGGGCGCCGAGGCGCGGGACAGTCCCTGGGCGCAGGCCAGCAGCGCGACGATCGCCAGGATGTACCCGGCGGCCGGCAGCTGCGTGACGACGTACAGCAGGGCCACCGGGTACCTGATAGAGAAATCCCACTCGCCGATGACGCCAGGCACGGCCATCAGCCCGGCCGCCGCAAGCAGGTATGGCCACCAGCGGAGCAGGCAGAGCCCGACCGCCGTAACAGCCGCCGGCACCGCCGCCAGCAGCAAGTCCTGCCAGCCGTCGATGCCCTGCTGCGCGAACACGCCAGGAGCGATGCCGTCGGCAAAGGGGCTGTCGAGGAACGGCGGCACCGGGAATTCCCCAGACGGTGACGCGGCCACGGCGAGGAAGAGGCAGCCGGCCGCGGCGGCCAGCGCGAGCGGCAGCCACCGTGACGACGGCACGGCGGCGCGAGCGGACGCGAACCGGGCCGTAATCACGTTCATGCCGGAGATCATCCCGCATCCTCCCGGACCGCGCGCGGCTCCGGCGTGATCGGTGCCCCCGGGTGCGGCAGGCGGGCCGGCCGGCCGCCCGGCCGGTACTCGAAGTGCCACCACTCGTTGTCATAGACCCGGTACAGATGGTGCCTCGACCCGTAACGCTCTAGCCACCGGGCGCCCTCGACCGGCCGCACGTCCAAGGCGGTGCCGACTACGTGGCTCGACTCGTGCGGCGGCAGCGTCCACTTCATGGCGAGCCCGGGCGAGCCGGTACGGCGGACCGTGTCGGCGAACAGCCGCGCCTGGGCGTGCGCGTCGCGGTACCCGTCGGTCAGCCCGATCAACTCGCCGTGACGCCACAAAGCCTCTGTCCGCGCGGCCTCGAATGCGGCCCGAGCGGCCGGGGCCAGGCCGTCCAGGTTCTCGGCCGGGAATCGCGCCGCGAGCGCCCATTGGCAGGCGACCTGCCGTGCGCGGCGCGGCGCGACCACGAAGGCCAACGGCAGCAATGCGACCGAAAGCAGCCGCGTGACCAGCCGATAGAGGCGGTCGCGACGGCGCGTCGTCCGGCTTGGGCACGGCGTCGAGATAAGAAGCACGTGAACAAGTTCGCACGCAGATCACGTCCTGGGCCTGAGTACCCGTACTCATCCTGGTGAATCGTGCCGCCCGCCGTCCCGGTCCTCGGCTACCGGACGGCTCGCACAGTGCGAGAACCAGGGCGGTCAGTCGAACAGCCCGAGGTCGATCGAGTCTGCCAGCGCTCGGTAGCCGGCGTCGTTGCCGTGCAGGTGGTCGCCGAGGTCGAAGCCGGCCGCAACGCGAGCGGGGTCCTCGGGATCGCGCCACACGGCGTCGAAGTCGAGGACCGCGTCGAACGCTCCGCTGCTCCGGATCCAGTCGTTGACGTGCTGGCGGGCTGCTTCACCGTCCGGGTGCTGGAGCCCGAACCGCCGTAGGGCGTGAGCGTGGCGCCGAACACCGCCACACCGTGCGCGTGCGCTCGTTCGACGATCTGCCGGTACGCGGCGATGACATCCGCCGTGCCGATCGGTGCATCGGTCGTCATGATCCCGGCGAACTCCGGGTCCACATCGCCGGGCGCGATGGAGTAGGCGATGTCGTTCATGCCCCCGAGCAGGACGAGGTGCGTCACCCCGGGCAATGCGAGCACGTCGCGGTCGAACCGGGCGAGGATCGACGCGCCGAAGCCGTCGTTGAGGAGACGATTGCCGCTGATGCCCTGGTTGGCGACGGCGAACCGGGCGGCGAGCTGCTCGGGCCAGCCGCCGCCGGCTGCGTTGGTCGCGCCGCCGCCGCCGTCGGTGACAGAACTGCCGATCGCGACGATGCCCACGGCGGACTCGGGGACGAGCGTCTCGACGCCCGAGAGCAACGCCCGGCCGTCCAGAGGTTCGGCGGCGGACGGAAGGGCGGCGGCCGCCGTCTGGTCGCCGGGCATGATCCAGCCGGGCCCGGCGACGAGGTTGTGCCCGGTGACGTCCTTCACGCGTCCGGGCAGGTAGACGCTGACAACCACTGTGGCCAATGCCGGAACGACGAGATCCACCGGGTCGGAGATCGCGGGGGCTCCCGCCGGGACGTACATAGACGGGGTGCCGGCGAAGGTGAGGCCGCGGTCGCTGCCCGCCAGTATCGTCCCGTCCGGGCCCGCGATGCCCACGCGTGCTGCTCCGATCGTCACCCCGGTTCCGCCGAACTCGTTCGTGAACCGGATCCGGACCCGGCTGCCCCCGAAGCTGATGCGGACTTCTTGGCGCAGGGTCGCATCGGCGATGTCGGGGAGATCCTGATCAGCCCTCTGTGGTGCGGCAGCCCACGATCGGACCCAGTGGCCGGCGGCGGCTTCAACGGTGCGCGTCATGACGAGTCCTTCCTTCAGCTCGGCACGACACCGGGTTGGTTGCTCTGCACGATCGCATCTCCTCAAATGTTGGAACCTTGTTCCAGAGACATGCCTGGAACGTAGTTCCAGGCATGTCAAGATGATCGTGTGAGCGAGAGCGAGCAGCGTCCGGGGAGCCGTCGAGAGGCATTCCCCGCGGGACGCGGACGCTCACGACCGGTCGTCGGCTGCCGGGCTTTCGGTGGTGGCGTAGAAGGTGTGGATTTGGATGAGGCCGTCGCGGATCACGAAGGTGTCGGTTCCCACGAGGTCATCTCTGCCGTCGCTGTGGGCGCGGAAGTTGACGTAGACGACCTCGCCCTGCACCTGGACCGAGGTTACGTCCAGCGAGCCGATGAGCGGGAGGACCTGCTCGTAGCTCGCGCGGATGTGGTCGTGGCCCGAGCCGATGCCGGCAGGCCCGACAACAATCGCGTCCGGGGCGTAGTCAGTCAGGATCGCATCCAGGTCGCGGTCCAGCTCATGGCTCATGTGACGGTCGAAAACCTCGCGAGCTGTGGTCATGGGACTCTCCTTGCTGTCGTAGTCAGTCGGGTCGCTAGGTCAGGCGGCGGCGAGTGCGACGCATAGTGCGGCGAGTGTGGCGAGGGCTCCAGCTACGGTGCTCACCCAGTGCCCGCTCGCGGCGGCGAGCGCGGTCGTCACCGCAGCGGCGATCAGGCCGCCGATGCTGAACGCCGCCAAGCGGCGGTCGGCGACGCGGTGGATGTGGCCCATCACTTGGGTGAGGGTGCGGTCATCGACTGCGGCGATGGCCGGGCGCTGGATGATCGCTCCGAAGACGTCGGTGCCGTAGATGACGGCGTTGGCGAGGATCGCGAGGCCGATGAGGATCTCGATGAGGGTGCGCATCAGTGGGTCTCCTGCTGGGCGAGCATGCGGTGGGCGAGGTCGAGCCGGGCCTGGGCCGCGCCCGCGCGCAGGCGTCCGCTGGCCCCGAGGGTGGCCAGGCCGTGCCACGTTGACCAGGCGATCTCCGCCCGGGTGCCGTCGGCATCAGGGAATGCGTCGCGGATGCCCCGGAACGCCCGCTGGAGCGGTTCAGGTGTGTGGTCGACCGCGAAGGCCAGCCCCGAGGGCAGTGAGAACATCGCCTCATAAACCCGGGGGTGCGCGGCGGCGAAGTCGAGGTAGGCGCGCATCCGCGCCATGGGCGACACGTCCGCCGCCTCGAGCGCCGAGGCGAGGTCATCGAAGCCGTTGAGCGCCACCGCGTCGATGAGCGCCTGGCGGCTGGCGAAGGCCGAGTAGAGCACCGGCTGGGTGACGCCGAGGTCTCCGGCGAGGCGGCGCATCGTGACGGCGGCCCAGCCGCTGGACTCGGCGACGTCGCGGGCTGCGTGGATGACCTGATCGCGTCTCAGGTCGAGATCTGGAGCGGGTCTGGGCGACATGTCTATAGCCTAGCACCGTTATATAACCTTGCTAGCCAACGAACCTGAGAGGAACATCCCGCCGTCCTCGTGGTCGCGCCCATCGCTTATGTCGCCGCCATCGCCATCGGCGGTCGCTTCTAGGGAGATGAGCAGGCCGATGGCGATCGCTTCCAGCATGGTTATGCGCACGTCCCTGGAACGAGCCGCAGCCGCGCATCCGCGCCGTCGTCGGCATCTGACACGGGCTCCGCATGCCGGTATCTGTCGGACGGCTCTTTTGGGGCCTTCGATCATGTCGCCAGGACCTAGGCCGCGGCGGAGTACGTTCACCTCTTCCGGCCTTCCGCGCCGCTGCTTGCCTAACTGCTGTTCGCTAGCCCCACCTGCGCGGTCCTGGCCTTGGCCGACTGAGCGTCCGTGCCGGGCCTGTCACCGGGATTGCCGAGGCCAGCCGTCAGTTCTTCCTGGTGGTCTTCGGGGTGGCGATCTTCCTGCTCGAGGGTCGTCCGGAGTGCTGACCTTCCCCGCGCGGTGTGGCTCTTTACTGCGCCCCTGCTGACTCTTCCGGGTGACGCGGGGCGAGGTGGTGGCCGCGGCGAGCTCGAGCTCGCGGCGATGTCCGGCGTGGTGGTTGCGGTGTCTTATGTAACGGCTTCCGGTCACGTTACGTAAGACACGGAAGGTTGAACCGGCGCCGTGTCCTTGCACGTCAACTAGCAGCGTCAGCGTCGGCAGGCAGTCAGTCGAACTGCTGCGCTGGACCCGGAAGGAGTATGGGAGACGATGAGCGCCCCGCGGCGCATAGCGACTCAGATATCAGCGCCGCTGCGGTGCTCACGGCACTGGCCATCGTGTTGTCCGGTGTGCTCACCAGGGACGAGTGTCGCTGTGCCAGTGCCGGGTGTCCTGCGCATGACCGGTGCCGCACCAGTACGATTCCCGCCATGACGCAGCGACGAGGTCCGGTGATTGCGTGGAGCGGCAGCGTGGCCGGTATTGCCTTCGCCGCGGCGGCGCTGATCGCGGTCTTGCAGAAGCAGCCGTTCGCGGACCCTATCCTGTGGCCGGTCATCGGGTTGGGTGTGGCCGCTGCGGTCTTGACGGTGATTGCCGGTGTCCCGGATCTGGTCGCATGGACCGGGGGCGGCGTCCGTGCGGTCACATGCCGGGCCCGTCGGCCACGTCACCTGGAAACCGGGCGCTGGGTCTACACCACGGTCGGGACAGCTGTCCCGGTCGCTGCGTCGACAGCGCTGGAGGTCGCCCTTCCGGGCACCCGCTACATGCAGCAGGCGGAAGCCCGCCCGCCTCGGACGCGATATGCGATCCTGCTTGGCTGCAGCCAGGTCGGGCCTGAGTTCGACGCGCGTGAGGCCCGCAGCCGGTTCCTGGCTTTCCTGGCTGAGCCGCTGATCGCAACTTTGGTCAGCACGTTGACCAGGGTGCCTCCGGGGGCGGTGTGGCAGAAGCGGGCCGCGCACCCGGCGGCCTTCGATTGTGTCCTCACGTGCGCTGGTGATGACGACGCGGTCGCCGCGGCGCGTCTGGAATTGCCCGACGGCGTGCGGCGTTATGGCCGTGACCTGCGCTACGCCACGCTCATCTTCCATGTCGAGCCCGGGAAGGATGCGGGAATTTCCGTTGACGCTGCCGAGCCGGGCACGTGGACCGGGCGGATCACTCAGGTGCTCCAGGCCGCTCCCGCCCTCGCGGGGTTCCTGTCGGGCACGCTGGGCCTGCAGATTAGCCCTGAGGTGACAGCCTGGGTGGCGGTCCGGTTGGAGGCACCGAAGGACATCGCGGAGCTGATCGACGCGACCGGACTGGACCCGCTGCCCGGGGGCCAGCGTCTCCGTGAGGTCACTGGCTACCTCGCCGCTGCCGGAGATGGCGTTCCGGCACCCGATGCCGCAGCCCGGATGGTCCGGGACGCGGCGCGGTATGCGCTGAAGGCCGATGCCTGACGACTGCCGGGTCCACGCCTTGGGTGTCGCGGGCTGCGGCGCGCTGGGTGATCTGGTAAAGGGAGTCGAGTAACTCGCGGGGTTGTTCGGGCGGGTCGGCGACGGGGATCTGGTGGCGGCCGGCGAATTCTTGCCGTCGGTGTCGCACAGCACCCGGGTGATGGTCGATGAGCGGTGCTAGCGGGTGAACGAGTAGGTGATGCAGATGCTCGGGGGTTGGCCAGTCATGATTAGGTACCTGTGCGGTAAGAAGCATCTAACGCCACGGTGCGAGCCTGATGCGTCATGATCGAGGCCGCAGGGTGTCGGTTGCACGGTGAACCACTACAGGCCGACGCCCTGCGCAGGTGTCAGGCCGACATAGGTGATCGGCGACCGCTCGAGGCGCGGTGATACATGCACCCGTCGTCGTCATCCGGCAGTGGCGGGTCTTGCCCCTATCCCCGTGACAGATGCCACGCACGGATAAGCCGGGGCTTCCCTCCGTTGCACAGGCCATTTCCGGGCCCGGCCAGGAGTTCTCGGCGGTGCCGGGGGCTCCTGGCCGTCTGAACGAGGGTTAGCCAGCGAGGCTGAAGTTCACAGTGGTCGACTGGTGGTACGGGATGGTGATTTCCGTGATCTTGCGGCCAGTCTGATCTTTGAAGGTCAGTACGACGTCATAGCTGGGTCCGCCGCCTCTTACTTCGAGCGACGCGACGAACCGGCTGAAGTTGCCAGTGTCTCCCGCCCAGAGCTCCCAGGTGTTCGGTCCGGCCTCTGGGCCCATGAACACGGAGTTTGGTGCTTGTTGTTCGTTGCAGGTGAGGGTGTCGCCGGCTGTCACCAGGTATTCGGTGTATACGGTGTGCGCCGGTTGCGTTGGCGACCCTGTGGTGCTCTTACTGGCCGGAATCATGGAGAATGACAGCTGCGGCATCATCACGTAAAAGGCAACGCCTACGGCTACGGCTGTTGCGAGGACCCCGGCAACGAGTCGTGTCGCTAGCCACGATCGCCAGGGGTCAGCTGGGGTGTCAGATGCACTGGTCACAGATGGTCTCGTATCTGCCCACTGCTGGCCGGCATAGACGTCGGGTTGCTGCGGTTGGTCGGCGAGCCATTCGCTGAATTGCTGCAAACCCCGGTCGATGTCGTAGACGGTGTCGCCGGGGAGATGGGTTTCTTCGGCGGTGAGGTACAGCGCGGCCAGGACGGCGTCGTCCGGATCCGGTGTGCTGTCGGGCTGGCGTGTCATGCGTGTTCCCCCTTCCACGTCAGCAGGTTCGAAGGGCAGATAGGGGCCGAGTTCATCCCGCAGGGTCGACTTGGCGGCACTCAGCTGCTGGCTGACCTGTCCCGGTGTGATGCCGAGTGCGGCGGCTATCTCGCCGGGACGCCATCCGCATCGCCAGGCGAGGAATGCGATGCGGCTGCGCTGGGCCGGCATGGTGTTGACGACCTCGATGAACCGCTGGACCGCGATGGATGTGAGTGCTTTGCGGGTCAGGTCGGGTTCTGGGGGCTCGTACTGTTCCGCGAGCTGCGTAATTGTCTGCTGTGCGGTCGTGTTGCGGCGGAAGATGTCGATGGCGGTGTTGACGGCTACCCGGGTGAGCCACGCCGCTTGCTGGTCCTCCGGCCGGTCACGGACGCTGGCCCAGTCTTGCCAGGCTTTCCGGAAGGTGTCCTGGACGAGGTCTTCGGACAGTTGATGATCGCCTTGGGTGAGCCGGAGCAAGGTGACGTAGATGCGCGGTGACATTTTTTAAAGCAGTCCTTGAGCTCGTCTTGGTAGCACAGTGAGATGTCATAGCTCATCCCCGCCTCCGCGGTCGTGGTGGCTCGATGCGCAGGACACGGCGGCGAGGGCCACGCGCTGGGCGTGCGTCGCCGATCCAGATCCGCATCGGCGGGCCCCCCGGCCCGCCGTCTTGTTCCACGACGCTTCCGGCTGGCGCGTTCCGGTACGTCGTTTCAAAAGTCTTGCGTCGGCTGTGTTCGGCCAGCAACCGGTACGCGAGGAACGCGATCACAATCGTGATCGCAGCGCACGCGCCCGGCCAGGTAGCGGAGTGGGTTGCGGTGATCGCCGCGGTCTGCAGCCAGCCTGACCGCGGTGTCGCTGTGTTGGTCACGCCAAGAAGTCGTTTGGCGGCGCGAAACGTTTACCCCTCCGCGTCACCGGACTTTCGGCGGGTATCCGAGCAAGAGACCGGCGTCGTTACCGGGGTTGCTTCGCTCACCGTCGCCCTTCTCGCGGCATGCTTGCTGAACATGTTTAGCTCGCTGGCCGCGGCGCCTGAGCGGATGTCCGCCGGTGATGGCAGTTCACGGGGTCCGGCATTCGGGGACGTTCGGGTCGATCGACCCTGCCGTATCGGCGTTCAGGAACGTGTTCGCCGGGGCGAAGTCACCCTTCCACGGGGGCGTCTCCAGCAGGTAGAAGGCGTTGATGCTCCCCATTCCCGATTCATTGGGTGCCCAGCATTTGACTCCCACCCGGGTCCCGTAGGGAATGGCTGCCGGGCCGCTGGTAACGGCATCGCCCTCGGGATCCTGGAAGACGTCAGTTCCCAGATGGTTGTCGGTCACCTCTGTGTACAGCGTGCCTGCGGCCGCCGCAGGAGTCGTGATTGGAGTCGGGTACCAGGTTGGAGGCCGAGGAGGATCCGGGTAGAACATCGAGCCGGACTGTCCTTGCGGTGCCGTATCGGACATTGGAGATGGGTAACTAAGGTTCGCCACCACTTCCAGGATCGCGACCACTGCCAGGATTGCGCAGGCCATTCCGATCGCAGCCGGGAGCATGATCGTCAGGTGCGGCCATCTCCACGGTGGTAGCCACCGGCGGGGAGGTCGCTGGGTCTCGGTGTGCTCGGCGAGCCAGGCATCAAACCTGGCTTTGCCTGCGCCTGCGTCGTGTTCACGGGCGTACCGTGCCGCGAGGTCCTCCGCAGCCTGCGGGATCAATTCGGTCAGGAGCGCATCCTCGTGTGCGATGGCATCGTCATCGTGTTCAGTCATGGGATTTTCCTCCCTTTCCGGTGCTCGTCCCCGAAGGGGTAGTACGCGCCGAGGCCATCGATCAGCTTCTGACGGATGTGGGTCACCTGGACGGCGACGCTGTTTTCTGAGCATCCGAGCTCAGCGGCTATCTCGGAGCTCCTCATCTGTTCCGTCCATCTCATCAGGGCGATTTTCTTCTGTTTGCCCGGCAATCCCTCGATGATCTCCATAGCTATCTTCAGCGCGATCCTGGACAGCGCTTCCCGTTCGACATCTGGCGTAACTGGCTGATAGCGGTCGTAGAGCTTGGGGAGTTTACGGCGGAGCGACAGCTGACGGCGGAACTGGCTTGCGTCCATACGGGACAAGACGGTGAGCAGCCATCGCTTCTGTTGCGGCTCGTTGAGGAGGCGCAGCTGGGACCAGCTGACCGCGGCGGCCTCGAAGACGTCCTGTACCAGGTCCTGGGCGAGTTGCGGTCTCGTCGCAAGGCCGCTGTCCTGGCCGAGCCGGAGGTAGGCGTGCCCGTATAGCCACTTGCTGTGGGTCTCATAGAAGCGGCCGACTTCGGCTGCGTGATGCTCAGGTATCTTGTCCCGGTCATGGGGCACGCCACACCTCCGCTCGCGGCGGGGGCGGGGCCCCGTCCCCCACCCTGACCCACATGGCCGGGCTGCCAGGGCCTTTCTCCAGGATCACCACCGTGTTCGCGGGGGCACGTGACACCAGCTCGATCATGGTCTTGCGGCGCTGGCATTCAGCGAGAAGGCGGTACAGCCCGGTCACTACGAGTACGACGGCGGCATACTGCCAGGCCAGCACATGCGCCGCCGCGACTCCGGCGCCACCTGCCACCGACCACCCGGCCCTTGGTCGTGTCATATGAAATAGGTCGCGCGAGCGGCAGAAACCTTAAATCACGGAACTTGACGCGCCCCCCGCAGCGAAGGCTCGCGGCGCCGGTGAGCATGCAGGCACACTCCCCCGGCCCTGGTTCGGGCATCATCCAGATGGCAGGTGTCAGCCGGGTTCGGGGTCAGCGCCGGTACGCGGTGGCGCGGTGCGCGGCCAGGTGGCGAACTGGCCGCGAAGGGCGGCGACGTCGGTGGGGGTGAGCCCGTAGCGGGCGAAGGCTGCGTCGTCGAGTTCGTCGAGCCGCAGTCCGGCGTCGGCGAAGTCGGCGTCTTCGAGGCCGGGATCGAGTTGCCGAGCGAGTGCGATGACCTGGACGACGAGGTAGGTGCGCAGTATCTGCGCCATGTCGATGTAGTCGCGGACGTAGGAGCGTGCTGCCAGGGCCGCGGTTTTGCCGGCGATCACGTCTTCGATGGCAAGGACCGGGCCGATCCCATCGCCGAGGTCGACGGGGTCGTGGGTGCGGTCGAAGTAGGCCAGTTGGAGCATCATCTGGTCACCGCTAGGGGCGGTGACGATCCACTCCGCCAGCCCGTCCTGCATGCCGTCGAAGATGTCGTCCAGGCCGTTGTCCTTGTCCTGGCGTTCGGGGAGGTAGCCTTCGGCCCGCAACGCGTCTTCGACCGTGCCGGCAGCGACCGGGACGATGGTCTCGTTGTTGGTGAACAGGTCGACGTCCTGGGTGAGGCGGTCGACGATGCCGTATTCCATGAGCGCGTTCCCGCCGCCGAGCGCAAAGCCGTATTGGCCGGCGGCGCGTAGAGCGATGCTGGTGACTTTGCGGTGGAGTTCTTGGAACGGCACCGGATGTCAGGCCGCGTGCGCCGCGGCGGTGCGCAGGTCAGCGTGAGCTGTTTCCCATGCCTGCCGGATGTACGCGGGCAGGTGGAGCGCTGGCCACAGACGCCGGAGCAGATCGGCGTTGAGGTAGGACGTGAGGTCGTCTCCTGTGCGGGCCTCGCCGAGGACGGTCTGGTACATCGCCAGGGCGTCGTGGCGTGCGTCCAGGTTGAAGGTCCGGTCCGGGGCGCTCCAGAACAGGCGGAGCGGCAGTTCGACGATCCCGGTGGCGGGGCCGTGCAGGTCGGCGAGGGCGGCAGCGACCACGACAGAACGGCGGCCGGGGCGCCGGGGGCGCGGCCGCGTGGCTGGCGTTGGTGTCGCTGTCATATGCCCAGTGTAACGAGGATGTGGCTTTCGTGTCAGGCCCGGCGGTGATGATCACTGCCGGAGGCCGGTTAGGGCCCGGATATGAGTATGCCCATCCTCGCGCGGTCCGTACCGTATACCGGGCGCCGTTGGTTCACGGATGCCGCTTCTAGGGGTTTTGTTTGATTCGCTGGGCTGCAGCGGTGTATGTCGTTGTCTGAAATTTTTGGGCGGGGACGCGCTGGCCCTCCGGGGGCATCCGGAGGGCCTTTGACGAGACCTGCAGCGGACCAGCGAGCCGCGTGTCTCGGCGTCTGCGTGCTTTTCACGAGGAGAAATGGTCGTGAAACCGCTTGGTCAGGAGACCGGTGTCACTTTCATGATGGACGTCTGCACTCGGGGGTGCAATGAAAATGCAGTGTTAGATGCATCGGCTTCCGGAGAGATTCGGGCTGGATCGGAATGCTCCCGCGTATCCGGCTGCGCCATGGCCCTCATTCTCACCTGGGAAGACTTCGTGGTGGTGGGGGTGCTGACGGAGTGATTGTCCGGTTAACCGGTATCCGGGTCGGCGCGTGCTGCCGGACGTGAGCAATCATGCGTGATGGGCGCTATCCAGCGCGTGTTTCCCGGGCGGAGGGCAATGCCGCGTCGGGGATGCGGCACGGGCACGGGTCCCGTGGTGATCGTGGACGTCAGCCGACACGGCAGCTATGCCTTGATCATCTTCCCGCCGGGACCGGATCCTGACCTCGCGGTGCTGCCCATGGGCCTGCCCGGCGCGCTCATGAGCACCGTGACAGCCAAGGCCGACATCCTCCAAACCATCTTGAGCCGAGCTCGGACTACCGCTACGGACCAGCAGACGAAGGAAACCGACCGAGACGCGATGTTCGAGCTCCTGGCTTGGTGCTGGAAGGCCATCACCGAACCAGTCCTGACTGCTCTTGGCCACGCGCACACTCCTCAGAAAGCGATCGAGACCTGGCCACGGGTGTGGTGGTGCCCGACTGGACCAGCTGCGGCCTGCCGCTGCACGCCGCAGGCCGCCACCCTCGGACCACCAGCGAGTACGAGAAAATGGGCGAAGCCGCCGCTATTGCCGACAGCGTGACAGGACGGGTGGTCTCCTCCTACGCCCTGACCCTGACCAATCTGGTCCGCGCTCGTACCCCGCCGGCGCCCGGCCAGGTACGGCAGCTGGTTGTGGGGGTGTCCGAGGCACTCAGCTATCTCCCCGGCGCAAGTCCGCTACGCGGTGTCCTCACAGAACTCCAAGTCGTCAAGCACTACCTTCATGCCTCTGAGAACGTCACCTACCTGGGAGACCAGGACGCCACAAAGACGGCCGTCCTGGAAGCGCTGCGCTGTCACTCCTGGCTGCACATGTCCTGTCACGGCGTCCAGGACCCAGACGATGCCTCCCGCAGCGCCTTCATGCTGCACGACCAGCCACTAACCTTGGCCGACCTTGCTGATCTCCACCTGGACGAAACCGACCTGGCGTACCTGGCGGCATGCCAGACGGCCACTGGCGATCTCTGGCTGCTGGACGAGGCACTCCACCTAGCTGGAGCCCTGCAGCTAGCCGGCTACCGTCACGTGCTAGCCACCTTGTGGAACATCTCCGACGCCGCAGCGCGCGTCATGGCCGACATCACATACACCCATCTCCTGTACGCCGACCCTGACCACCCCAGCCCCGCCGATCGCCCATGGTCAGCCCGGGCGCCGTTCGCACTGCACTGGGGCATCACGCGCCTGCGCCAAAACCACCCTGACGTGCCGTCGCTCTGGGCACCCTACGTTCACTTCGGCCCGTAAGCGATATCTGTCATTGTGGCGCTCCCGCCCCCGGTATGGTTCTGGCACCTGCCGGGTCGCCCAGACTGGGCACCGCTACGCTGAAGATGTCCCCTTGCCGGGGATCGGAGCCCGCCAACCGAGCCCCTCCAAGCCCGGGACGATGCGACAGGACGGAACAGCGTGGACATCGATACACGGGGAGAAGTCGGCCTGAGGCGGGTGCCCGGCAGCGTCCGGCCGAGGAAGCTGCTGCTGCGCGCGCTCGCGGGAGAGCGTACGGAGCGGCCGCCGGTATGGCTGATGCGGCAGGCTGGACGGTACCTGCCCGAATACCACCGGGTCCGTGAGGCGGCCGGGGGCATGGTGGGGCTGTGCAATTCGCCCGAGCACGCTGTCGAGGTCACCCTGCAGCCGATCCGCCGCTTCCCGCTCGATGCCGCCATTCTCTTCGC
>JBEKHI010000063.1:0-26614 GCA_050012355.1 Streptosporangiaceae bacterium
CGCTTGCGGCCGAACCGGTCACCGAGACTGCCGCCGACCAGCAGCATGCCTGCGAGCGCCATGGCGTAGGAATCCACTATCCACTGCAACTGGCTGGACGTAGCGTGCAACGTCCGCACCAATGTCGGCAACGCCACATTCAGGATCGTATTGTCCACGTTGACAATCACCACGGACAGGCACAAGGCGACGAGCGCGATCCACCGATGATCGAGCTGAGTCTTGGCCCACGCACCTTCCTCGGTGCTGGACTCGTGCTCATGAGCTTCCGGCCATGACGTGGTCATGATTGTGATCCGGCTCCTTCCACCAGGCCCAGGACACCTTTAAAAGCGCGGGTTTCAGCACGGCGATTCTACGGTGACTTAGAGTGATTGAACAACTACTCTTCGTTCCTGATGGCTTGCCTGAACCTGTTGCAGGGCAAGCGCGCACCGACGAACGCACGGGAGCACTTTGACGATGGGCAAGCAGACCCTGTTCCTCACTGGAGCAACCGGGGTAGTGGGGCGCGCGCTGCTTGAGGAGCTGGCTGAGGATTACAGCATCGTGTGCCTGAGCCATCGGGCCGCGCTCGACGACCAGCGGGTCCGCATAGTCAGCGGCGATCTCACCGAGCCTGACTTCGGGCTACCTCGAGCCGAGTTCCGTCGGCTGGCCCGCGCGGTCGACGTAGTGCTGCATTGCGCGGCCGCCACCCAGTGGAACATCAGCCGGGACGCGCTCTTCCGGGTCAATGTGGGTGGCACGCGTCAGGTCGTTGACTTCGCCGCCCAGGCTGGCGCGGTCCTGTATCACGTCAGTACCGCGTTCGTGGCAAGCCATGATGAGGACGGCCAGCGAGGCAGTGGCCCGATGGCGTACGTCTCGTCGAAGGCGGCGGCGGAAGAGGTGGTGCGACGCAGCGGATTGCCGGTGGTGACATTGCGGCCGTCGATCTTCATCGGTAACTCCCATGACGGCCGCATCGCCGCGTTCCAGGGCATTCACAAGATTGCTGGCTTGATGCTCAAGGACGCGCTGCCGGTCGTGCCGGCGGATCCGGCCAGTCTGATCGACTACATTCCGCAGGATGTCGCGGCCAAGGCGATGCGGCGGCTGCTCGAGCGGCACGTCAGCGACGGGACCTACTGGCTTACCGCGGGCGAGCATGCCCCGTCCATCGCGGAGTTGGTCCAGCTGGGGCTGAACCTGGCCGGGACGCTCGGCGTGAAGACCCATGCGCCGCGGCTGATGCCCGCGTCCGCGGTGGACAGGCTGCTGCTCCCGCTACTGGATGATGTGATGACTCCTTCCCTGCGGCGACAGTTCCGCCTGCAGCTTGACCTCCTGCATCTTTTCCAGAGCAGCGGACCGCTTCCGTCCTCGCTTCACGAGCTTGGCATTCAGGTCACCAGGGACTCCCAGCTTGACGCCTTCCGGCGGTCCGCCGAGTACTGGGCGTGCGTGAACGGGCTCGGGGGTGCCCTTAGCGATCACGGCGCCGCCGACCGAAGCCTGGTGGCGTTGTGAGCAGCGGTATCGCGAATTCGGATACCGCCGCACTTCTTGTCGCGTGTGAGCGGCACCTGGGATCAGGTCGCGCCAGTCTTGGCCGCCTGATCGGCGTCGTCGAGACGCATTCGGCGGCAGCGTGGGTCACCGCGGCCGACGGGCGCCGCTACCTGGATTTTGGCGGGTACGGAGTCTTTATCCTCGGTCATCGCCATCCGGACGTGGTGGCCGCGGTCCGGGAGCAACTGGACGCCCACCCCATTGCTACCAAGGTTTTCCTCGAACCGGTGAGCATCCGCGCGGCCGCCGCACTAGCAAGTATCGCCCCCGCGGGAACGGACTGCGTGCACTTCGCTAACTCCGGCGCGGAGGCCACCGAGGCGGCACTGAAGCTGGCGCGGCTGCACGGGCGCAGGCATCTGATCTCGGCCCGTAACGGGTTTCACGGCAAGACTCTCGGAGCGCTCAGCGTCACCGCCAACCCCGCCTACCAGCGACCGTTCGAGCCGTTGCTGCCGGACCTGACCCAGGTCCCTTATGGCGAGATCATGCCGCTGGACAACGCGCTGGCCGGCGCGGAGGGCAAAGCGTGCGTCATCCTTGAGCCGATCCAGGGCGAAGCAGGCGTCGTTGTTCCGCCCGTCGGCTACCTTGCCGAGGCCGCCCGCCTATGCCGGGAACATGATGCGCTGCTCATCATCGACGAGATCCAGACTGGGCTCGGCCGGACGGGCGAGTGGTGGGCATCATCCGCGGAAGTGCCCGAGCCAGACATGGTCCTGGTCGGCAAGGGCCTTAGCGGGGGCGTCGTCCCGGTCGCGGCGGTGCTCGCCCGGCCTGCGGTGTACGCACCCTTGGGCCGTGATCCTTTCCTGCACAGTTCGACCTTCGCGGGGTCACCGCTCGCATGCGCGGCGGCAGCCGCCTCCATCCGGGCTATAGCGCAAGAGAACATCGGGCAAAGGGCGGCATCTCTTGGCTCACGGCTGCTGACCGAGGTCCGGCGCATCCTCGTCGATTCACCCGTCTCGACGGGCGAGGCACGCGGCCGAGGCCTGCTGATCGGCATCGACCTGGGCAGTCCGGCTCTGGCGGGTCAGCTGATCATCGAGCTACTCGAACGCCACATCCTCGTCAACCACTCGCTGAACAACAGCCAGGTGGTGCGACTCACCCCGCCAGCGATCATAAGCGACGCAGAACTCAGGCTCTTTCTCGACGCCTTCGCCGACGCCTGTGCTGCGCTTACCCCCCATCCCCTAGCCCTGGAGGCAATCCCACATGAGGACAGTCAGCATGCGCGTACAGGTGCCGGACGCTGACCCGCAGCACGCGTACGACCTGATCCGTGATTTCGCCCGGTACCCGGAGCTGACCGACACGGTTGAGGAGGTGGTAGTCAACCCGCCCGACGCCGACGGCTCTGTGGTCTCCGAGTGGCTTGTGCACTTCCGTAAGGGCATGCTCAAGTGGACGGAGCGAGACGTCTTCGAGCCAGCCAGGCGGGTCATCAGATTCGTTCAGCTATCCGGGGACTTCGACGTCTTCGAGGGACAGTGGCGGGTCGAAGAGCGCGACGGGGGAAGCGAGATCTGCCTGGACGTGTCCTTCGATCTCGGCATCCCGACGCTGGCGGACCTGCTGGATCCGGTAGCCGAAGCCTCGTTTCGCGCGAACATCCTGCGAATACTCAGCGGGATCTTCGGCTCTTCCGAGCTGCTTGCCGGCGATGCTGCGGCAACAGCCGCGCTGTAACAGACGGTCGCTCGTGGTTCGCTGGGATCGACTGCGCGAACTAGCGAAGGAACTGGCTGGACGCGAAAATGCTGATCGGGCTCAGGCGTCAAGCCTTTTCGGCCTGGGGCACCGTGCGGAGATGTGGCCATCCTGCTGGTGATGCGGTACAGAGCAGGTCGGGCGCTCCCGGTGAGACGGTCGCGGTCAGGGCCAGCGATAATACAGTCCGGGTGGAGGTCGCAGATTGCATCGGCCTCCGGGTGCCGGAACTTCGCCCTGCCGGCATATCAGCCGGTGCTCACACCGCACGGGATGCCAGCAGCGATCAACTTTCCCGGGCAGTTGGCGGCGGCGCGATCTTTCGTCATGGCTCTCAGCCCAGGAACCACAGAGCGCCCACTTTCAGCGGCCACCAACACCGAGCCTTCCGGATGGCGACTCGCTAGCGTGGTCAGAGCGAGGTAACAAAGGTCGCGATGTCGCTGGCAGTGTGGCTGATGTCCGGGCAGACGACAGGCATGATCTCTGTGCCGTGACACGTGCCTAGGCTTTCGCGGCAGCGGGCGTTGAAGGCGTCGATGCCGTAGGCCATGGTGCTGCGGTTGTTCCAGACCGAGATGAGGATGCCTTCGTTCTCGGCCGAGGGGCGATCTCCTCGCTGTCCATTCCGTCGAACACGGCGGTCTGCTGGGCCCGGGCGACCATCGCCGCGGGCGAGTACTCCTCGGCCAGCAGCTCCTCCCGACCGGCCCGCCGACGACGACGGCATCGACGACCTCGGTCAGGCCGTTGTGGGCGGAGAAGTAGCCGCCAAAGCTCCGTTCCGAGTATGCATATATGCATACATCGCCTTCAATTCAGGCTTTAGCGCCGATATGATCCGGGTTGCCGGATCGCGGGAGAGAACACGCAACTGGTGTGGGCGGGGGAGTTGAAGGATGCGGACGCGCGGCCGCGAGATCGCGGGAGTCCTGTCCGACAGCGCTGCCGCGCGAGCGCAGTTGGTGTCGCTCCGTCATCGCCAAGGCGCTGAGTATCACAGCCGATCGCGTGACGACGAATTCGTGGCTAGACGCGACACCGCCCGTCATCCGGATCAGGGACCAGCCGCCGGAATGATCGGAGAAGGAAGACTATGACACGGTCCTGGGGCGTTCTCATCGTGGCTGCGGCCGTCATGGGGCTCGTGCCGTCCGGGATCCACCCGGCGGCCATCGAGGCCACGACCACGGTGTGCAACGCCCGCAGCCTGACGGTGCACGTGCCTGACGACAGCTACTTCAGCGTTTACAACGCGACCCCCAGCGTTAACACGACGTGTGTTCGGGCGAGTCCTGGTCGCTCCTCATTCACGATCTCGCGCACCTGGCAGCACGGCTACTGGGGGTTCCCGAACATCTCGTCGGGCTGGGAGTGGGACCACTACTCATGCACCGGAGCGGGCGGCGCGTGCTTCCAGTACCCGGTCCAGGAGAAGGACGACGGCATGCCGTTGACCAGCGCCGGCGTCGTCATCAATGGACACGGCATAGCCGACTACGACATCTGGTTCAACAAGACTGACGCGCATCCCGGCCAGGACGACGGCACCGAGGTCCTGCTCTGGATGCGGCACCCGGGGGTCGGGATGCACAGCGTCGTGGGGACCGTCGACATCGAGGGAATCCGCTTCACTGTGCTGCACTGGGTGGCTCAGGGGCACGGGGTGACGTGGAACTACGTGGCCTATGTGTGCGAGAACCAGCGCAGCAACCTGCGGAACTTCTGGCTCAACGGGCTGTTCCGCGACGCCATCAGCCGTCACTACCTGTCGCCGTACTGGTGGCTGACCGGGATCGACCTTGGTGACGAGATCACGAGCGGCGGGGACGGTTCGGTCGTCTCCTGGTCCCTGCGGGGAGTGAAGTAAGACGGTCAGACGCCTGCCGGTGCGCGTCAGTCTTGCTTGCTGTAGAGGTGCAGGGCGAGCGGCGCGAACACGACGGTGATGGCGGCGGTCGCGATGAGCGACCAGACGACAGGACCGGCGCCGCCGCCGGTGCTGTTCATCAGATCCCGGGCCGCGGCGGTGAGGTGGCTGACCGGGTTGACCTTGACGAAGGCCTGGAGCCAGCCGGGCATGGTGCTGGTCTTAACGAAGATGTTGCTGGCGAACGTGGGCGGGATCAGCACGGCGGCGCCGATGCTCGTGACGGTGGCCGGGTTGCGGACGAGCAGGGCGATCGCGGCCCACAGCCAGGACATGGAGAGCCCGAACGCGATGACTAGGGCCATGGCGGCGATCACGCCCGGGGCGCCGCCGTCGGGCCGGTAACCGATGATGACGCCGAGGATCACCACGATGGCGGCGGAGAGGAAATAGCGGACGGCGTCGCCGAACAGGCCGCCGAGCACGAGGGCGCCGCGCCAGATGGACAGGGATCGGAAGCGGTCGAACACGCCGGTGGTCAGGTCCTGGGCGAGGCGGGCGCCGCCATACATGGTGACGATCGTGATGCTGATGACCAGCGTGCCGGGCAGGAGGGTCTTGAGGTAGTTGCCGGGCGTGCCGCCGATGGCGCCGCCGAAGAGGTAGGTGAACAGGACGGTGAACAAGATCGGGATGGCGATCGAGTCCGTGAGCTGCTTGGGTTCGCGCTTGATCTTGAGCATGGCCCGCCACCCGAAGACTGCCGAGGCGGCGAGCGCTCCGGCCCGGCGGGGCGGTTCGCCGGGGGCGAGCAGGCGGTCGAGGCGGTTCGACTCCGGCATTGCGCGGGTGGTGGTCATAGCCGGGGTGCTCATGAGTGGTCGGTGGCGGCTGGGCCCGTGAGGGCGAGGAACGCCTCCTGGAGGCTGGGCTGGCCGAGAGTGACTTCGGCGACCGCCACCCGGGCTGCGGCGAGCTGGGTCATGGCCTCCCCGACCAGGCGGCCCACCGCGGCCGGATCGGCCGGGTCGGCCGGGGAGGCAAGCAGTACGGACAGGGCGAGAGGGTCGGCGCCCAGCCGAACCGGGCCCTCCAGGGTGCCGGAGAGGATCGCCTGGGCCGCGGATCGCTGCTCGCCATCGAGGAGCCGGACGTGCAGGGCCCCCGATCCGACTCTGGCCTTGAGCTGGGCGCTGGTCCCCTCGGCCACGATCAGGCCGTGGTCGATCACCGCGATCTGATCGGCCAGCTGGTCGGCTTCCTCCAGATACTGCGTGGTGAGCAGCACCGTGGTGCCGGCCGCGGCGATCCGGCGGACCAGTTCCCACACCTGGATCTGGCTTCGCGGGTCCATGCCGGTGGTTGGTTCATCGAGAAACAGCAGATCGGGGATCACGATCAGGCTGGCTCCGATGTCCAGGCGGCGGCGCATCCCTCCCGAGTAGCCACCCACCGGACGGTCGGCCGCGCCGGTCAGGCCGAAGGCGTCGAGTAGCTCATCGGCCCGCCGTTTACTGGCGGCGCGGGATAGGCCGCGCAGGCGGCCGAACATGACTAGGTTCTCGTACCCGGTCAGGTCGTTATCGAGGGCGGAGAACTGGCCGGTCACGGCCACCCGGGCCCGGATCGCATTCCGCTCGCTCCGCACGTCGAGCCCCAGGACGCGGGCGGTGCCGCCGTCCAGCTGGGTCAGGGTAGCCAGGATGCGGATGGTGGTGGTCTTGCCCGCCCCGTTGGGACCGAGGAACCCGAACACCTGGCCGCGCTGGACGGTGAGGTCGATCCCGTCGATCGCCCGGGTCTCGCCATAGACCTTAACGAGGCCGCGCGCTTCGAGCAGATCATCCGGCGAGGCCAGGGCGCCGGCGACTTCGACCGCACGCTCTCCGCCGCCTGGCTGGCCACCGCCGTCCTCGGGCTCGTCCACACCGCCGCCGAGCAAGTCACCGCCGGACACATGAGCACCGGGGAAACCGCCGCCCTGCTCCTGGACAGCACGCTGCGACTCTGCGGTGCCGTCTGCGCCTAGGAGCGAAGGCTCAGTGGACCGGGCACGCCGGCCGGTAGCGGGTCATGTCCGGGGACCAGGCTTTGCCGGTGTGCGGGTCGTGCTGCTCATCTGGGTCGAGCCCGTCGTAGCTCAAACCGGTAGCTGGCTCGCCGCACCGGGCGCACGGTGTGGTCTTCGGGCTCCTGACCGTGATGCCATCGCCCTCGGTCCGCCGGACCCGGATCCAGATCATGATCACGAGTACGGCAACGTGAATCACCGTCACCAGGATGACAATCGTGGTCAGGTCGCTGTTCACTCGCGCTCCCTTTCTGCCTGGCACAACCCGCGCCGGGCTAGATGCTGTCCTTCGCCGGGGCGGGCAGCGGTCTGACGTCGGCCCGGCGGGCCGCCTCGTTGAGTGCCGTGAGGCCCCTGTGCAGCTCCTCGAGCTCGCCGAGGCTCATGCCGAGTTTCGCCACGACCGCGGGCGGGATGTTCAGCGCCTGCTTGCGCAGTGCGCGGCCTTTCTCCGTCAGGCCGATGCGCAGCTGGCGTTCGTCCTGCGGGTCGCGGGTCCTGGTGACCAGGTCGGCGGCCTCTAGGCGCTTCAGCATCGGCGACAGCGTCGGGCCGTCAAGCTGGAGCATCTCGATGAGCTCCTTGACCGCCAGCGGTGACTGGCCCCAGAGCGCCAGCATCACCAGGTACTGCGGGTGAGTCAGTCCCATCGGCTCCAGGATCGGCCGGTAGATGCTCAGCACGCTGCGGGCCGCGATCGACAGAGCGAAGCACACCTGGCGCTCCAGGGCTAGCGGATCGCCAGGGATCTCCGTTGGCTCTGCTTGGCCATCCAGGTCTGCGGTGTTTTCCATGGCGCCCGATCGTAGTCAAGTTAACGTGTGCCCTAACTGTTAGGACGATATCAATTAGTGCACTAACGAGTCAAGCGCCTCAGACTCGGATCGGTCGTAGTCGAGCGGCTAGGAATGCCGCCGCCGGTGCCGGTGTTCTGTGAAGCCGTGAAGCACATCGGGTTCCTCTCATTCGGACACTGGTCGGCGTCGCAGGGGTCGCAGGTGCGGTCGGCCTCTGACAGCCTGCTCCAGTCGATCGAGCTCGCGGTGGCCGCCGAGGAACTGGGCGCGGACGGCGCCTACTTCCGCGTGCACCACTTCGCGGACCAGCTCAGTTCGCCGTTCCCGCTGCTGGCCGCGGTCGGCGCGCGCACCTCGAGGATCGAGATCGGCACCGCCGTCATCGACATGCGCTACGAAAATCCTCTCTACATGGCCGAGGACGCCGGCGCTGCCGACCTGATAGCGGGTCAGCGGCTGCAGCTTGGCATCAGCCGGGGGTCACCCGAGCAGGTCATCGACGGCTGGCGGTACTTCGGCTATCAGCCGGCCGAGGGCACCGACGATGCGGACATGGCCCGCGAGCACGCGGGGGTCTTTCTCGAGGTACTTAAGGGCCAGGGCTTCGCCCAGCCGAATCCGCGACCCATGTTCCCCAACCCGCCCGGCTTGCTGCGCGTTGAGCCGCACTCCGCGGGGCTGCGGGACCGCATCTGGTGGGGCGCTGGCTCGCGGAAGACGGCCGAGTGGGCAGCCGAGCAAGGCATGAACCTGCAGAGCTCGACGCTGGTCGCCAACGACTCGGCCGGCGGCGCCGGGACGGCGTTCCATGTCACGCAGGCCGAGCACATCCAGGCCTTCCGGGATGCCTGGAAGGCAGCCGGCCATCAGCGGGAGCCACGCGTCAGCGTGAGCCGCAGTATCTTTCCGCTCGTCGACGCCCAGGACCGGATGTACTTCGGCCAGCGGGGCGAGGACGAGGACCACGTCGGCTACATCGACGCGCAGACCCAGGCGATCTTCGGCCGGAGCTACGCCGCCGAGCCGGACCAGCTCGTCGAGCTGCTCAAGCGAGACGAGGCCATCGCCGCCGCCGACACGCTCCTGCTGACCGTCCCCAACCAGCTCGGCGTCGATTACAACGCGCACGTCATCGAGGGCGTCCTCAAGCATGTCGCACCCGCCCTCGGCTGGCGGGACTTACGCGTCTGGAGACCAGACACTAAAGTGTGAGCGGTGTGCCGTCTATTCGGGTTGACGGCTGGGACCGTGCCGGTCCAAGCCACGTTCTGGCTGGTGGATGCTCCGGATTCGCTGGAGGCGCAGAGCCACCGCAACACTGACGGAAGCGGGATCGGGTTCTTCGACCCGGCTGGGGTTCCGGTGCTCGATAAGCAGCCAGAGCCGGCGTTCAGTGATGCTGAATTCGCCCATGAGGCCAGGAAGGCCGAGTCGACCGCGTTCGTGGCACATGTCCGCCTGGCGACGGCTGGCGGCAGAAGTGTGGTGAACACGCATCCGTTCGCCATGGACGGACGCATCATGGCCCACAACGGCGGCTTCGGCGATATTCCGCGGCTAGACGCACAGCTCGGCTCCTATGCCGGCCTCGTGCTTGGCGATACCGATTCCGAGCGGTACTTCGCCCTGATAACCCAGCAGGCGGCCGCGCGGGGCGGCGACGTCGGGGCCGGGATCGTCGCGGCGGCCCGCTGGATCGCCGCCAACCTGCCCGTCACGTCGCTGAACGCCGTGGTCGCGGCACCAGGCGAGCTGTGGGCGCTGCGCTACCCGGACCAGCACGCGCTGCACATCCTCGAGCGGCCGGCCACGCCCGGCAGCACCGGTCTCCAGGTCCGGAGCGCGACCTCATCGGTGCACGTACCAGCGCTGGATTCGGCCGCGTCCGTCGTGGTCGCTTCCGAGCGGCTCGATGGCGAGAGCGACTGGCGGATGCTCGCCCCGGGCGAACTCGTGCACGTCCGGCCCGATCTCACCGTCGAGTCGACGGTGGTGCTAACCGAGCCGCCCGCCCGGCTGGTGCCGCTGAACGGCCGCAATCCGAACATCGACACCTGAGCGCCGGACGAGGCTCAGCGCGCCTGGACGCCGCGCAGCACGGTGGCGAGGAAGTTATCGAGGATCTCCATCCGCACCGCCTTCGGCTGGTCGTGGCTGGTGATCAGCATCACGTACAGCCCGAGCAGGAAGAACTGAGCCGTCCGGAGCGCATCAGCGCCGGGGTAGACCTCCTCTCGCTCCCGTGCCAGTTCGACGGCTTGGATCACGAGCGTCATGACAGGGTACTCCGCCCACTCATCGGCACCGGGCAGCACCGCTAGGCGCCGCGGCGAGAAGTGGAGCCCGAGCTTCGCGATGACACCGACGTCGGCGGCGGCCATCCCGGTGCGCTTGAACTCGGCGATCGCCGCCGCGCACATCCCCATGTTCATGAACGAGGGCACGTTCAAGATGTTCCGGCCGGACCTAGAGAACCCGGGACCGGACGACGTCAGCAACGCGATCCTCTTCCTGGTTTCCGATGAGGCACGCTACATCACCGGCGTGACCTTGTCCATCGACGCCGGCGCGCTGATCAAGTAGCCATCCGAGGACAGCCAGGAGGCAGAAAACCTGGCCGAAGGTGGCTCTTTCTACGGCGCGTCGGACGCATCGGGTGGCGCGATGGTGTTTACTCAATGGAGCTGTAGTGGAAGTTCGTGTTCGCGAGTAGCGCCTGCGAAGTTTCCGACGGTGGCGCCGCGGATTTCAGAGCTTGGCTTTCGACGGCAAGCGGTCACAGCAGCTGGGATCTCGCACTTGCGAGGATCCCGTGGGTCTTCCCTCAAGGAGAAAGCGCAATGGCTCAGGGCACAGTGAAGTGGTTCAACGCGGAGAAGGGGTTTGGCTTCATCGCCCCGGACGACGGTACTCCGGATGTCTTCGTGCACCACACTGCCATCAAGACCGACGGTTACCGCAGCCTCGAGGACAACCAGCGGGTCGAGTACACCGCCAGCCGGGGCGCCAAGGGCCCGCAGGCTGACGAGGTCCGCCCCGTCTGACACCTAGCGGCCAAACAGCAGGCGGGGGCAGGCCCGGTCAGGGCCCGCCCCGCTTCTATAATTTCTCAACCTCAGACTTCTCCGGCGAGGCGGGAAGGCCAGCCGGTGCTGTCGGCGCGGAGCTGAGCGCTGCTCTCGCAGCGGTGCCGGCTGGCGGAACGGCCGCTCTCGCCGTAGCCGTTGACCGGGTTACAGCGCTGGCGGGGGCTGCGTAATGACCCTGAAGCCGAACATCTCGGCCATCCCATCCCCGGCGGGCTGACCCGCGAACGACGTCGGCTTGACTGCCGGTGTTCGGAGTGCCTTCGGGCCTGTCTCACATCATCGCGTACCGTGCTCCGCCGCCGATCCGGTCGGCGGAGCCGGCGTGTGTGGTCAGGTCTGGGCGGGTACCGTGGCGGGCTGGCTGGCCGCGGTCGTGCTGGTCAGCCTGCCAACGGCAGCTAGGTGGCCGAATACCTGTGCGTAGGATCGGAGCAGGCTAGTCCGCGTGTACGGCACGTCCTGGTCGGCGCAGAACGCGGCCACTAGTGCCTGCGCCCGCCGCAGGTTCGGCCGCGGCATGGACGGGAAGAGATGGTGCTCGATCTGATAGTTCAGGCCGCCGAGGGCGAAGTCGGTGAGCCAGCCCCCGTGGACGTTGCGTGAAGTCAGGACCTGGCGGCGCAAGTAGTCGGTTTTGTCGGATCCGTCGAGGATCGGCATTCCCTTGTGATTGGGCGCGAACGAGCATCCCAGGTAAAAACCGAGCAGGCCCTGCTGCACGATGATGAACACCACCGCCTTGACCGGCGACAGCACGAAGAACACCGCGCCTAGATAGGCGGCGAAGTGCGCGGCGAGCAGCGTCACCTCCCACGCCCGGTTCCGGCAGCCGCGACTTGTCACCGCGCGGATGCTGGACGCGTGCAGCCCGAGTGCCTCGGAGAACAGCATCGGAACGAGCAGGTACGCCTGGTAGCGGAAGATCAGCCGCTGAATGCCCTGCCCGGCCCGTGCCCGGGCGCCAGAGAATGCCAGCACGCTGAGCATGATGTCCGGGTCGGCGCCCTCGGTGTTCGGGTTGGCGTGATGCCGGGTGTGCTTGCTGTTCCACCAGCCGAAGCTGAGCCCGGTGCCGAGATTGCCGCACGCGATGCCGAGGACGGTGTTGGCCCGCCGGGAACGGAAAACCTGGCTGTGCCCGGCATCGTGCCCGAGGAAGCTGATCTGAGCGAAGGCAACCGCGAGGAACACCGCGACACCAAGTTGCCACCATGAATCGCCGATAACGGCGAACGCTGCCCAGCCGAGCACAAGTGCCGCCGCGGTGAGCGTGATCTTCCAGGCGTAATACCGGGGCCGACGGTCCAGTAGACCTGCCTGCCTCACCTGCCTGGATAGGGCGGCGTAATCACTACCGCGCGGGCTGGCAGGCTCAGGCGTCATTGCGGCTCCTCAAGGTTGGGTATGGCCGTGCTGGCCGGAACCGCCGGGGACCGGGACGGCCACTAAGCGTCGCCGGAGTCGCCGATGTCACGGAAATCCGGACGCCGGCGGCCTGCATGATCTGCGAAGCGTGTCGCATTCCGCGACGCTGGTGCGTGCTCCAAGAACAGTCTAACCTGGGCACCTCGGTAGTAAGTTCCATGATTCTGGAAAACTCTTGCTAGTTTCCTCCTGCCGATATAGACTTTCCATGGCGCTGGACGTCATGTCATTGCCGACGGCCGCTTCTGCGGCGTCTGGTGCGTTCAAGCGCATGCCGCTGACAAGCGAGCTGGTTTCCACGGACGTGGTGGCCTTCGAAAGGCGGCCACCCTACTAGTCCGGAGGTTATTTCTTGTCCGCCCTGCCCACCGAAAGTCCCTCAGCCCCGCGCGCTAAACACCGCCGCGCCAGGCCCACCGCTGCCCCGCGCGCTGCCTCCTTCGCCGCCGCGGGTGTCCCGGCGCCGCTCGTGGCGGCGCTCGCCGCGGCGGGCATCACCACCCCGTTCCCCATTCAGGCGGCCACGCTGCCGGACGCCCTGGCCGGCCGGGACATCCTCGGGCGCGGCCAGACCGGATCGGGCAAGACGCTCGGCTTCTGCATCCCGCTGGCGGCGAGACTGGCCGATGGTTACACGAGCGCTTGCCGCCCGCGCGGCCTCGTCCTCGTGCCGACCAGGGAACTCGCCAGCCAGGTCCACGCCGTCCTCGTGCCGCTGGCCGAAGCGATGGGGCTGAGCGTGGCGACGGTCTACGGCGGAGTCCCGCAGAAGCCTCAGGTGGCCAAGCTCCGTGACCGCGCCGATATCGTCGTCGCGTGCCCCGGCAGGCTGGCCGATCTCATCGAGCAGGGCCACTGCCACCTCGGCGACGTGGAAATAAGCGTGCTCGATGAGGCCGACCATATGGCCGACCTCGGATTCCTGCCTGTCGTGCGGCGACTGCTCGCGATGACCCCGCCGGACGGCCAGCGGATGCTGTTTTCCGCGACACTCGACGCCGCCGTCGACGTCCTGGCGCGGCGCTTCATGAACCGTCCGGTGCAGCATGACGTCGGTTCTGTCGAGGCACCAGTCAGGATGGTCCACCACCTGCTCACCGTCGATCCCGCCGATCGGGTCGGCGTGGTCTCCGCCCTCGCGGGCGGCGGCGGCCGGTCCCTTGTTTTCACCCGGACCAAGCATGCCGCGCACCGGCTCGCCCGCCAGCTGACCGCGAGTGGCATTCCAGCCGCCGAGCTGCACGGGGACCTGTCGCAGGGTGCGCGCGAGCGGAACCTGGCATCGTTTGCCGTCGGCACCGTGCGGGTCATCGTCGCGACTGACATCGCTGCCCGCGGTATCCACGTAGACGGCATCGACCTGGTTATCCACGCCGATTCGCCGACCGAGCACAAGGCCTACCTGCACCGGTCAGGGCGGACCGCCCGGGCCGGCGCGGCCGGGACCGTGGTCACCCTCCAGACTCCCGCCCAGGCGGCCGCTGTCCGCAACCTGATGCGGAAGGCGAGTGTTGTTCCGCTAACCGCCACCGTCACTCCCGGATCAGCGCTGTTGCGCTCGATCGCGGGCCAGCCCGCTCCGCGGGTCACGCTGCCGGTTGCCCGCCCGGAGGTCATCACGGCCGCTCCCGCGACCGGTCGCGGCGCGGCAGCCTTGTCAGCCGGCTTCCGTGGCCGGCGCGGCCGGTGACCTGGCGGTTACCCGCTGGGCACCATAAAAGCAAATGCCAGATATGTCCATAACGGCGCAGGTTGATCCCCCGGGCCCCCAACTGTCATCCGGTGCAGGGCTCGCGGGGCCTATTCGCGGGGCGTGACCGGCTTAGCCGACGAACCGCGCTATCGCGGCGTACTGGCAGGCCGCGGCGGCGCAGACGTAGATATGAAAGACCTCGTGATAGCCGAACACCGAGGGGTACGGGTCGGGCCAGCGGCGATGGTAGGAAAGCGTCCCGGCGATGTAGAGCACGCCGCCGGCTAGCAGTAGCACCCCGGAGGCGACACCGGCGTGGATCCACACCCACGGCAACGCGAGACCGCCGGCGCAGCCGAGCCCGACAAACAACGCGCCGGCCACCCGTTCCGGCACGCTGGCCCGTGCCAGCCGGACTGCCACCGCGCTGAATGTCAGTGCCCACAGCACGATCAAGCAGGCCAGCCCGGCACCGTCCGGTGCGCAGACCAGGAACGCGGGGGTCGCCGTGCCGGCGATGAGGAAGAAGATCATCGCCTGGTCCAGATGGCGCAGCCGGAGCCGCCAGGCGGCGGTCCAGGTGCCGCGGTGATACAACGCGCTCGTCCCGAACAGGGCACTGAGGCTTGCCGAGTAGATGGCGGCGGCCGTGATCCGCGCGTCGCCGTGCGCGTGGGTCAGCAGCAACGCGCCGCCCGCCAGTGACACCCAGAAACACAGCAGATGCAGCCAGCCGCGGAGGGCCGGTTTGGCGCAGTAGACGCCGCGGCGGGCATCGTAAAGCAGGTCCGCCCCTGCGGGGCCCGCGTCCGTCACCGCCTGCCCTGACACGTACCGGATTTCCGCCGGTTCCGGGCGGTCAGTTCCTGGCGGCATCTTGACTCATGGTGGCCTGCCTTCCTTAGCTATTTCGCGCCCGAGCGCGAAAACTCCGGGCCTAGCGCTGCCACGCGATGTTCGCGTGGGTAACCGCCAGGGTCCGGAGCATTACCTTTTACCCTATGTGTCCAGTCAATAGGGCGGGCAGGCCGTTAAGCCGGGGGGAGCGCTGCCTCGGCTAGCGCGCTGCCGGGGCTGGGGATGTGCGGGACCTTCGCCGATGGCGCCGCGACCAGCTCTTCGAGCTGCCGGACGATGGCGGCGGGCGGGATCGGTAGCGGCTGGGTCAGTACATTCAGCAGCTTGTCCACGGACTGTCCCACGGTGAATTTCATCCCGGCGTCATGCCGGGCGGACGGGGTGAGCGGTCCGCTCTCGGCGGCCTCGCGGATGCCCCAGGCGAGTGCTTCGGCATTGTCCGGGCTGACGAGCACTACCCCGCCGCAGTCGGTCTCGGGCAGGCCGCCGTCGTCGGAGGCGACTACCCGGCAACCCGAGTGCTGGGCCTCGATCGAGACAATGCC
This sequence comes from Streptosporangiaceae bacterium, assembly GCA_050012355.1. Lineage (GTDB taxonomy): Bacteria > Actinomycetota > Actinomycetes > Streptosporangiales > Streptosporangiaceae > JBEKHI01. The sequence continues at coordinate 15,619 of JBEKHI010000063.1, forward strand.
GAAGGTCTCGTGCCAGTACTGCGCGTTGGACGGCATGACCACGACGTCGTGGCGGGCCATCAGCGCCGCCATCATCATTGGTGTCTTGCAACTGGCCACCACGGAGATTCCGGGGTGCGCACCGAGCAGCCGCTCGATGACCTGTCCCTGCAGCTTGTCCGCTCCCGCGGTCGTAGCGGTGAACGTCAGGCCCGGGTGCTGCTCGATGATGTCGATGTGCAGGGTCTCCAGCAACGTGTAGATGCCCTTCTCCGGGCTTAGCCTGCCAGCGAACAGGACGCGGGTCTTCCCGGCCTCATGGTCCGGGCGGAGCTGGGCGGCGAAGTTCGGCTCGGCAAACGGGTACACGACGCTGATCGTCGCAACGTCCACATCCAGGTATCTCGACCACAACGCGGCCGCGTAACGGCTGGTGGCGATCAGGACCCGGTCTCTGGTCCCCCCGACGGCGAAGGCCCGCTCTCGTTCCCGGATGGGCGGCGGGTTGTGCAGGATGAGGAATGCCGGTTGCCTGGTGGATACGGTGTGCGGCTCGTTGACGAAGATGACGGTGCTGTCGAGCTTGCCGACATCGCCCAGCGTCGGCAGTGACAAGAACGGAACGCCGGTGAAGCCGTCTCTGCCGTCATTGACGCCCAGGCCGACTGTGACCACTTGCGCCGCTATGCCGCGCCGGGTCAGCTCCCGGACCTGGCCGACGGTGTAGTTCTCCGAGCCGCCAGTGCCAGCGGGCAGGGCGTTTCCCGGGGACCAGATGAACGATATCAATTTCGCCGCCTGCGTTTCTTTGTGGCCGGGCACCGGAGAAGGAAGAGGGTGCACGCGAGCGGAGCGGTGCCTGCTCGCATGCCCGACCGCATACCAGTCGGCCGCGCTGTGCGGGTAAGAGAAACAACAGTAGGGACGGCAGTCAGGCCCGCGACGGGGCTACAGCCTGGTCCTTCAGCGAAGCGCTCAAACCGGTTGACATGGCATTCGTCACGGCGAGCATCAACAACCACTCAAAGCTTAGCACGAGCGGTGCTAGCCAGCCTCGACCGTCGATCCAGACCAATCCGGTACCGCGTCGGCTCCGAATCGCTGGTGCCAGCCGAATCAACCGGCTGGCACTCACATCTTGCAGAGAGGCAGGAAGAATGCCTGATCACGCATTGACGGATGGCGCGGCTGGACCGGGGCCGAGTCGCCGGGGGATGCTACGTGGCGCCGCCGGACTCGGGGTGGCGGGCCTGGCGGTGGGTGTCCTGGCGGGAACGGCCGCGGAACCGGCGGCCGCCGCGACCTCGGCCGGGACGAATACGGGCTCGGCCGAACATCAGCAACCTCTAGTGGTGCACGTGCACGACGCGCGAACCGGAGTCGTCGACCTCTACACCGGCACCCAGCACGTACGCGTCACCGACCGCGAACTAGCAGCCCGTCTTGCCCGGGCCGCTCGCTGAGCTTCGGCCGCGGGCCACATCCGATCAGCGCCGGCCGAGCCGGCTTCATTACTCGCAGTGAGGTTTGTTTATGTCTTCGCATCGCGAAGCGCCCGGGATCTCCAAGGATCCAGTCGCCGACAGCAGTGATGTCTACGCGTTCGTCAGTCCGGATAAGCCCGGCACCGTTACCCTGATCGCCAACTACGTGCCGTTGCAAGGACCAGCCGGCGGCCCGAACTTCTATGAGTTCGGCGACGACGTGCTCTATCAGCTTCACATCGACAACGACGGCGATGGCCAAGCCGACGTGACGTATTCGTTCCAGTTCACCACGACGGTGGCGGACGAGGACACCTTCCTTTACAACACGGGTCCCATCGAGTCACTGTCCAGCCCGTACTGGAATCGTCGTCAGTTCTACACCATCACCCGGGCGGCGAAAGGCCGCAGCCAGGTGCTCGGCCGTAACCTGGCCTGCCCGCCCTGCAATATCGGGCCGCTGTCCACACCCGACTACCCGGCACTGGCCAGCGAAGCGGTGCACGATCTCGGCGGTGAGTGCCGGGTGTTCGCCGGGCAGCGTGCCGAGGGCTTCTACGTCGACCTCGGCTCGATCTTCGACCTGGGCGACCTGCGACCGTTCGCCAGCGACCACAACCACTTCGGGCTAGCCAGCTATCCGACGAACGGCCCGGGCGTGAACGCCACCAAGAACCTGAACGTGCACTCCATCGCGCTGCAGGTTCCGGTCGCCGATCTGACCCGCGGCGGCTGGCACGGATCGTCCGTGACCAATGAGGCTGCGGTGATCGGCGTGTGGACGACCGCGAGCCGCCAGCGTGCCCGCGTGTACGACGTCGACCGCGCGCTGTACGTCAACAGCGGTCCGTTCACCCAGGTGTCCAGGCTGGGCAACCCGCTCGTCAACGAAGTGCTCATCCCGATGGGCAAGAAGGACTTCTGGAACACCCAGCCACCCGCGCACGACAAGCAGTTCGTGTCCTACGTCGCGCACCCCGGCCTCTCGGAACTGCTGCCCGACCTGTACCCGGGTGTGTTCCCGCACCTGGCAGCGCTGAACAGCTCAGGTAAGGCCCGCGCCGACCTGGAAGCCATCTTGCTGACCGGCATCCCGTCCGGGATCATCCCCGGATTCCAGAACTACACCGGTTCCACCCAGGCCGACATGCTCCGGCTGAACACCGCGATCAAGCCGTCCTCCGCGCCGAACATCTACGGACTGCTCGGCGATGACCTGGCCGGGTTCCCCAACGGCCGCCGGGTTTTCGACGACGTGACCGCGGTCGAACTGCGGGCCCTGGCCGGGGCCACTTACGCCCTGGTCGACAAGTCCTACACGCCGGACGGCGCTGCCAGCGCCGTGACCGACGGCCTGACTCCGTCGGACCTGGACGTGCCCTACCTGGATACGTTCCCGTATCTCGGCGTCCCGCACAGCGGCTACACCACGCCCGCTAGCTAACAGCACACCGTCACGTGCCCCGCGCGCCGGGGCGGCGCGGGGCACGTGACCACAATAGAAACGGAGCACCACATGAATCATCACCCGCATCCGGCCGACCCGGAATCCGCTCCGGCGTCGGCCGACAACCTGCTGCTGGACATCGGGGCGGATGCCGGCGCACTGGTGATCTATGCCGCGCCCGACCGCGACGAAGCCGAGATCGAGATCTCGCCGGCGGCCGCTATCGGCGATCGCAGCCACAACGTCGTCCGCGCTCGCCAGACCGGAAGCGGCGTCCGGTACGCCGCCGTCTTCCCCTTGCTGTCCGCCGGGAACTACATCATCTGGCGGGACGCCATTACCGTGGCCGGTACCGTCACGATTCGCGGCGGCCGGGTAACCACTTGCCGCCTGGACCGCGTCGCGGAGGGAGCGGGATGAATCCGCTGGTCCTGGCCACGTACTCGGCGTAATCCGGGCGGCTGCCCCGCATCCGGCGCTCGGTGAGCCGCTGTCCGGTTCCCCTGGTGAGGATGAAGGTCATCAGCAGCGGTGAGACGACGGTCACCAGCTGGATCGCGGAGCCGTAGCTGATCGCGAACAGCCCCCACCACATGCACGCGTCACCGAAGTAGTTCGGATGCCGGGTATACCGCCACAGCCCGCGGTCCATGATCCGGCCGCGGTTCGCCGGATCCGCGCGGAACCTGGCCAGCTGCCAGTCACCGACGGACTCGAAACCGAATCCGGCCAGCCACCCGACGCCACCGGCGACGGTGATCGCGCTCACCGGCGCCGACTGGGTCATCCCGGCCTGGAGCGGCAGGCACGCCACCCACAGGATCAGCAACTGCGGCAGGTACACCACGCGCAGCGCGTAGCGGTTCCGGTTGCCCTGAGCACGGGCGAGCAGGTCACGGTAGCGGGGGTCCTCGTCAGCGCCGCGCATCCGGACTGCCACGTGCGCCGCCAGCCGGCTTCCCCAGATCACCGCCGCGGTGAGGAGCAGCCACCGGCGCACCGGGACGCCATGGCCGGACGAGGCCAGGTAGGCGGCCAGCCCCGCCACGGCGATGCCCACGCCCCAGGCGACGTCCATGACGCCGTGGTTGCCGCCGCGGACACCGACGGCGAACGTGACGGCCAGTAGCACCAGCAGCGCGGCCGCGGTGACAAGAAACGTCACGAGCGCCTGGCCGCGAGGATCTGGTCGACGCCCATCCGGCCCTCCTCGAAGGCGAGAGCGCCACCCGCGAGGTACAGCCGCCACAACCGCGCCCGTTCCCCGCCGAGGATAGCCTCCACGTCGGCATAGTTCCGTTCGAGGTTTTCCAGCCAGGCACGGATCGTGCGCACGTAGTGCGGGCGCAGCGATTCGACGCCGAGGACTTCGAGCCCTGCCTGCTCCAGCAGGCCCACGGTCTCGCCGACCGGCCGCATGTGCATGTCGGCCGCGATATACGACTCGATGAACGCGCCGCCGCCCGGCGCGTTTGCGCCCCGCGACATCTGCTGGACCAGGACCCGCCCGCCCGGGCGGAGCCGGTCCCGCAGCGACGCGCAGAACGCCGGGTACCCGGCGGCGCCCACGTGCTCGCCCATCTCGATGGACGTGATGGCGTCGTAGGGACCGCCCGGCGCGTCACGGTAGTCCTGGACCCGCACATCCGCCCGCTCGCCGAGCCCCAGTTCGCCAAGGCGATCGCGGACGTGGCGCCCCTGCTCAGCGGCCAGGGTGACCGCCGTTACCTGAGCCTTACACTGCTGGGCGGCGTGCACCGTGAGCGAGCCCCAGCCGCAGCCCAGGTCGAGCAGGCGGCTGCCCGGCCCGAGGCCGAGCTTGCGGCAGATCATGTCCAGTTTGCCGCGCTGGGCATCCGCGAGGCCGTATTCGGGTTCGTCATGTGCCCAGTACGCGCAGGAGTAGGCCATCGCGGGATCAAGAATCAACCGGTAGAACGAAACGGGGAGGTCGTAATGCCCGGCGATCACGGCCTTGTCGCGCGAGCGGCTGTGCGGCCGGCCGTGGTGCCGCGTTTCGCAGGCTGGCGGTGGGGGCGGCGGACCGAATACCCCGAGCCGTTTCGCGGCCAGTGCGGCGGTCAGCGCGAGGTCGGCCCAGCCGGCCGGACCGGTGACGGGCCGCCCGCCGCGGCTGGCCTGCCAACCCAGACGCAGTCCCTCGGTGAGGTCACCCTCGATGTCGAGGTCGCCGCTGACGTAGGCCCGTGCGAGCCCGAGCTCGCCCGGCCGCCACAGGATCCGGCGCAGTGCGCGGGGAGACCGCAGCACGACGACGGGGGTCTCGCGAGGGCCGGCCTCGCTGCCGTCCCAGGCCCGGACCCGCACCGGCAGTTTGGTGCCGGCCCGCGCGGCGACCCAGGCGAGGGTCTGCGCGGCGGTCATCGCGCCCGCTCGAGGGTCAGGTGGCAGACATCCAGGTATCCCGAACGGAACCCGGCCTCGGCGTAGCACAGGTAAAACAGCCACATCCGGATGAAGACCTCGTCGAATCCGAGCGGGATGACCTCACCCTCGCGGGCGCGGAAGCGATCTCGCCAGATCTTCAGCGTCTCGGCGTAGTGCGCGCCGAAGTCGCGGCGCTCGGTGATCCGCAGCTCGGTACACCGGCCGAGGCTGTACTCGACCGCCGTGACCGACGGGATCTGGCCACCGGGAAAGATGTACTTCTGGATCCAGGTGTAGGTGCGGCGGCTCGCCAGCATCCGGTCGTGCGGCATGGTGATCGCCTGGAGGACAACCCGGCCGCCGGGTGCCAGCAGCCGGTCCAGCGCGGTGCAGTAGGTGTCCCAGTACCGGTCGCCGACCGCCTCGATCATCTCCACCGAGCAGATGGCGTCGAACTCGCCAGCCACGTCACGGTAATCCCGCAGCTCCACGCTTACCCGATCGCCCAGGCCGGCTTGGTTGACCCGCTGGGCCGCCAGTTCCCGCTGCCGGGCCGAGAGGGTGACCGTGCGGACGCTCGCGCCGCGCTGGGCGGCCCTGATCGCCAGCTCGCCCCAGCCGGTACCGATCTCCAGCAGACGAGAGCCTGGTCCCACCCGTGCCAGGTCGAGCACTCGGTCGATCTTGCGCCGCTGTGCTGGTCCGAGCAGTTGCTCGCTGGCCACTGGCGTCCCGTCCGCGCGAGTCTCGAAGAGGGCCGAGGAGTATGTCATGGTCTCGTCGAGGAACAGCCCGAAGAACTCATTCGACAGGTCGTAGTGCCGGGCTATGTTGCGGCTCGCGCCACCGGCGTTCTGGTCATCGGAAGCTGGCTGCATTCGTACGGCGAGGCGGCGGGCCCGTTGCAGCAGTGGTGGGACAAGGTCCCCGACGTGCGCGGCGAATACGGTCAGCAGGCCGGTGAGGTCCGCGCAGTCCCAGTCGCCTGCCTGGTAGGACTCGCCGAAGCCGATCAAGCCGCTGGCCCCGAGCCGGGAGAAGAACGCCCCGGGAGCGTGCAGCACCATGACCGGGGCGGCGGATGAGCCGGCGCCGAGCGTACGACCGTTGGGCAGCCGCACCCGTACCGGCAGGCGGCCAACCGCCGAGGTGAACAGGACGCGGGCGATGAGCGCGCGGCCCGGCGAACCGGGCACCGTCGCGATGTCGGGCCACCGGCTGGGATCCACAGCCCATCCGGTGCTGCGATGTGTGCTGATCACTGGACCTCCTCCTGAGAGACATGTGGCGGCCGGGGGACCGGCCGTAGCCCGCGCCGGTACAACTTGATGCCCTGCCACCGGATCTGCGCGGCGACCACGGCCGTCGACCAGGGATGCCGCAGGACGGCGCGGGCTAGGGCACGGGGGCCGGCCGGCCTGGCGGTACCGCTGACCCCGGCGGTGAACCGGGTCCCGTCCGGGCGATCCAGGCGGATGCTCAGCGCCAGCCGCGGTCCCGGACTGGGCACGCTCATCTGGTACGAGCCGTCGACCGGGTAGTACGGGGAGACGTAGAACTCCTTCGGCACCCGGGCCCGTCCCCGGTCGTCGGTCCGCAGCAGGTACGCGTGCCGCTGCCGGTAGGTGTTGTGGACCTCGGCGATCACGCAGCCGAGCGTGCCGTCGGCCCGGTGGCACCAGAAGAGCGTGAGCGGGTTGAAGACGTATCCGAGTACCCGGGCGTGCGCCAGCATCAGGATCTGGCCGCCGCCGAGGTCGATGTCGCGAGTTCGCAGGAAGTTGTCGACGTTGGCCCGGATGGTTCGCCGCGGGTCACCGAGATGATCCCGGGCCTCGAAGGTGGCGAACGGCCGGGACCTGGGCAGGTGATCGACGTCGACTAGCCACAGATAGGTGCGGTACGTGAACGTGTTCCGTACCGGGGTGAGCCGGGCGTGCGTGATCCGGCATTCGTACAGCCGGGGCGGCGTGCCGGTCACCAGGTGCCTCCGAGCGCCCGCGCCGCCGCCACCCCGGACCGGCACCCGTCCTCGTGGAATCCCCAGCCGTGGTAGGCGCCGGCGAACGCGGTGACCGGGGTGTTCAGCTCGGGCAGCCGCCGCTGGGCGGCGACCGACTCCCGGGTGTAGGCGGGGTGCGCGTAATTCATCGACGCGACGACGAGTCCCGGGTCTACCGCGCGCCGCCCGCCGAGCGTGACGATGTAGTCGGGGCCGGATGGCAGCCCCTGCAGCCGGTTGAGGTGGTAGCTGACCCTGGCCTGGCCGGCGCTGGTCCCGCGGCAGTTCAGCGCGTAGTTCCACGAGGCGCGGACCGCGGCGCTAGCCGGGAGCAACCGGGAGTCGGTATGCAGCACGGCCTGATTGGTCGTGTAGCCGAAGGCCCCGAGCACGTCCTTTTCCGCCCCGGTAGGCGCGTCGAGAAGCGATAGTGCCTGGTCCGGGTGGGTCGCGATCACCACGGCGTCGAAGCTGGTTTCCGCACCGGAAGCGTCCAGGATCTGTACGCCGCCGGGGTGCCGGCGGACCGAGCGCACCGGCGCGGCGAGCCGCACCTCGCCTAGCCGGGCGGCGATCCGTTCGACGTAGCGCCGGGAGCCGCCCTCGACCGTCCGCCACTGCGGGGAGCCGGTTACCGACAGCATGCCGTGGTTGGCGAGGAAGGCGAACAGATAGCCAGCCGGATACTCCAACGCCAGGCCGGGCGGGCAGGACCACACAGCCGCCACCAGCGGTATCACGAAATGCGCGGTGAAATACCGGGAGTAGCCGCCCGCCCGCAGGAACTCGCCGACCGACAGGTCGCCGAACGTCCCGGACTCCAGCACCCGCCGGGCGGCGCGGTGGAATCTCGGTACCTCCGTCAGCATCCACAGGTAACGGGCGCCGCCGCGCGGCACCCCGGCCCCGAGACCGGCCAGGCCGCGTTTGCCCGCGTAGTGAACGCCGCAGCCCGAGCAGGTCACCGACATGCTCATCTCCGACGCCCGCGTGGTCACGCCGAGTTCGGCCAGCAGCCGGGTCAGCAGCGGATACGTCCGCTCGTTGTAGACGATGAACCCGGTGTCGACCGGAAGCCGCTGGGCACCCACCAGGTGCGTGTCCGCGTGACCTCCGAGCCGGTCATCGGCTTCAAACAGCGTGACCCGGTCGGTTCGCGACAGGACGTAGCCCGCCGTCAGTCCGCTGATCCCACCGCCTATGACGGCGATCCTGCGTCCAGTCATCCGTTCCTCTCGTTGACCCCGTCATGTCATTCGGGGCCGCCAGGGATCCGGATTGGCCGGGAACGTTTCCCGGCCGAGGTCATGGCGTAGCGTGCTGGAGTGCGTCAGTGACATCTGCGTGCGCCACCTCCTCAATAAATCAATACTAAATTACACTAAAAGCAGGAGCTAGGGAGGGTGCGGTGGAGCTACGGGACGCGGCCGCGAGTCTCGGTGTCCACTACCAGACCGCCTACGGGTGGGTCCGGAAGGGAACGCTGCCAGCCCGTAAGACCCCCCGGGGCTACGAGATAAGCGAGAGCGATGTACGCGCCCTTGCCGAGTTCCGGGCCGGCGGCGCCGCGCCGCGCGAGGAGATCCGGGTCCGTGACTGGGCGGCGCAGGCCGACGGGCTGTACAGCGCGCTCGTCGTGGGGGAGGACGCCCGGGCGCGGCACCTGTTCGAGCGGCTGAGTCCCGGGGTACCGCTGATCGACGTGTGCGATCTCATCATCGCCCCGGCGTTGCGCAGGATCGGGCTGGACTGGGCCGCGGGGCGGGTGTCGGTCGCGGTCGAGCACCGCGCGACGGCGATCTGCGAGCAGCTCATCGGTTCTCACGCCCGGCAGCCTCAGGGGCGGCCGCACGGCACCGCCGTGACGGCGACTCCGCCGGGGGAGCACCACGCGCTGCCCGCCCTGATGGCCGCCGCGGTGCTCAGGGAGGACCGCTGGCGAGTTCATCACCTGGGCACCGACTTGCCGGTGGCCGACCTCATCGAGTTCGCCAGGTCGGTCGACGCGGATCTGGTCGTCTTGTCGGCCGTCAGCCTCGGCACCGTGCATCTGGCCGCTGCGGCGGACCGGGAGATACTCGCCGAACTGCCCGGAGTGCGCGTCGCGGTCGGCCGTCCGGGCGCCACGCTGCGCCAGCTTCGCGAACTGGCCAGGGACGCCGCCGCCGAGCGGAAGCCATAGCATTTCCGCCACCCCAGGCGTGTCCGCGACCAATCCGGGCCCTGGATGGTCTCGAATAGAGGGCATGAACACGCCGATACGGCGCCAGCGTTCGGGTCCTGGCCACATGGAGGGGAGTGGCCAGGACCCCGCTGAGTTGCTGGCACAGGTAGCGCGTGGTGACCACGCGGCCTTCGAGACTGTCTACGATCAGCTCGCGGGGCCGGTATATGGGCTGGTACGCAAGGTGCTCAGAGACCCTGCCCAGTCCGAGGAAGTCGCTCAGGAAGTGATGCTTGAGATCTGGCGCTCGGCGTCGCGGTTCGATTCGGCCCGCGGGAGCGCGGTCTCCTGGGTGATGACCATCGCGCACCGTCGCGCCGTGGACCGGGTCCGGTCCGAGACCGCCGCGACCGAGCGCGAGCACAAGCTGGCTCCTGGGCCGGTTACCGGTGACGACGTGGCCGAGCTGGTGGAAACCGCGCTGGATCGGCAGCGGGTCCGCCGGTGCATGGGCGCCCTCACCGACTTGCAGGCCGAGTCCGTCAAGCTCGCCTATTACGGCGGATACACCTATCCGCAGGTCGCCGGGTTGCTCGGAGTCGCGCTCGGTACTGTCAAGACCCGCATCCGTGACGGACTGATCCGGATGCGCGACTGCATGGAGGTGATCTCGTGAGCGTCCAGCGGCACGACCTGCACCTGCTGACCGGTGCCTACGCCCTTGACGCTATCGACGGCACCGAGCTGGCACGGTTCGAAAGGCATATGGACAGGTGCGCGGCCTGCCGTGAGGAAGTCCGCGGGCTGCGCGAGACCGCCGGCCGGCTCGCCATGGCCACTGCCATCACGCCGCCGGCCGCGATGCGCCAGCAGGTGCTCGACGCGGCCGCGCGGACCCGCCAGCTGGCCCCGGCTGGCCGCAAGCCGCGGCTGGCGGGTAGGTGGCGGACCAGCCGCCGTCCGAGGGTGACACTGCGCAGCCCGGTCGTGCTGATCGCCGTGCCCGCCATGGCCGCCGCCATCCTCGTGCTCATCGTCCTGCAGGTCATGACCTTGAACCGGCTGCAGGTGTCCCAGGCGAGCAACCGCTCGATCGCGGCGGTGCTGTCCGCCCCTGACGCCAGGATCAAGACAAGCACGACCAGCGTCGGCGGGACCGTGACCGCCGTCGTCTCCGCCAGCGACCACGAAGCGGTGATCACCACGACCGGCATGCCGGTGCCGTCGGACACCAAGGTCTATCAGCTGTGGGTGATCAGCTCGTCGGGGGCGCGTTCGGCCGGCCTGCTGCCAGCGGGCCACACCGGGACCAGCACGCCGGTCCTCGCTGACGGGATTAACCCGGGAGACCATCTCGGCATCACAATCGAGCCCGCCGGCGGTACCACCAAGCCGACGACCTCGCCCATCGTCCTGATCGCGAGCTAGTCCCGGCTCATACTGGCGAAAGCAGCTGGGTTCCGCCCGAGACCATCGGGCGGAACCCGCTCACGGACTTCGTGACATCTTGCCGGGCCGTCGCGTCCGGCGAT
>JBEKHI010000064.1:0-26322 GCA_050012355.1 Streptosporangiaceae bacterium
GACGCCCCCGCGCGCTTTATCGACGGAGCCGGCGCTGAGGTCGTGGCGCCCAGGGACAGCGTGTGAGCGTTGCCATCGCGGCACCGCACCCGGCGGCGCTCGCCGCCGCCCGTCACGCGGTGCGGGCAGGGGGCGGGGCGGTGGACGCCGCGGTCGCGGCCGCCGTCGCGCTAACGGTCGTATATCCGCATCAGTGCTCCCTCGGCGGCGACCTGGTCGCCTTGGTCCGGCGGCCGTCTGGTCAGGTCGACGCCGTCCTGTCGATCGGAGCCGCCGCCGCGTCCGTCTCCAGGGTGGAGGCGGAGGGGCCGCACAGTGTCACCGTGCCAGGCGTTGTGGCGGGCTGGAGCGCACTCGGGGCCGCACGCCTGCCAGCCGCGCTGCGCTACGCCGCCGGTCTCGCTGAAGACGGATGCTCCGTCTCGGCCGGCCTTGCCCGGGCGATCGCCAGCCGGGAGCAGGCGATCCTCGCTGATCCGGGCTTGCGGAGCCTGCTCACCCGGGACAACAGGCCGCTACGGGCGGGGGCGCTCATGCGGCAGCCCCGCCTCGCGCAGTCGCTGCGGAGTCTGGCGGAGGATCCCCGCGCTTTCTACTCCGGTGCGGTCGGCGAGGCGCTCGTGACGTTCCTGCGCCGCGCGGGTAGCCAGTTGTCTAGGGCCGACTTCGCCCAGCACGAGGCCGAGATCACCGGTCCGCTGGCGGTGGAGGCGGATGGCGTCCGCTGGTACGCGGCTCCGCCGCCGAGCCAGGGCACGACCGCGCTGGCCATCCTCGCCGGGACCGGGGACCTGATCGAGCGGTCGCGCCGAGCGTGCGCGGCGCGGGACCGGCTGCTCGGCGATCCTCGGGGCGGGCCGGTCGACATCCCTGGCCTGCTGCGACCCGGCGGCGAGGACGGCTGCGCCGAGGCACCGCCCGCCGCTGGCGACACGGTGGCGATCACCGCCGTCGACGACGAGGGATGGGTGATCACGCTCATCCAGAGCGTCTACCAGAGCTTCGGCGCCGGCCTGTGCGATCCGGCCACCGGGATCGTGCTGCACAACCGCGCCTCCGCCTTCAGCCAGGCTGCCGGGCACCCAGCGCGCTTCGGTCCTGGGCTGCGTCCGCCGCACACCCTCTGCCCGCTGATCGGAGAAGGCCCTGGGGTGCTGCTCGCGGTGGGCTGCCAGGGGGGCAGGGCGCAGGCTCAGATACTCGGCCAGGTCGCGCCCGCGCTCCTGGGAGAGGATCTCGCGGCGGTACTCGCACGGCCCCGGTGGGCGTTCGGAGGAAGGGAACTGGGCTTCGCCACCCAGACCCTCCTCGCCGAGCCGGGCGCGCCCACCACGACCAGTCTCCCGGTGCACGTGACCGCCGGGCCACACGACGACGTCGGGCACGTCCAGGCGGCGCGGTGGTCCGCTGGCCATTTCACTGCCGCGGCGGACCCCCGCGCGGACGGACAAGGAGCGATCCTATGAACCCGCTGACCGCTACCGAACTTGAGGCCGCCGTCGCGGTGCTACGCGAGGACGGCAGGCTGGGAGCGCGAACCCGTTTCTGGGGCGTCACGCTCGACGAGCACCATGCGCGCATCAGCCCGGGGGACCCGCGGCGGGTACGCGCGGTCGTCCTGGACCCGGAGGCGCACTCGGCCTACGAGGTCGACATCGAGCTCGGTGACAAGCCCACGGCGCTGGAATGGCGCCCGATCGACTCGCGGAGCCCGGGATGCACCTCGGAGGAGGCACGCGCGGCGGCCGCGGCGTGCCGCGCGGACCCCGGGTTCCGCGCGGCACTGGCTCGCCGCGGGATTCACGATGTCAGCCTCGTGATGGTCGATCCCGAGTCCATCGGCGGCTTTGAGCCACCGGAGTATTCTGGGCGTCGGCTGGCGTGGGGTAGCGTCTGGCACCGCACGTCCGAGCAGGACAATGGCTACGCCCGTCCGGTGCAGGGCGTCGTGCCGATCATCGACATGGAACGCTTGGAAGTCCTCCGGGTCGAAGATCACGGTGTCGTCCCGCTGGCGGCCGAGCCCGGTGACTTCCCCGCCACGGCCGAACGCCCGGGATTGCGTCCGCTCGATATCGTCCAGCCGGACGGACCGAGCTTCGAGGTCGACGGGAATACGGTTCGCTGGCAAGGGTGGAGCGTGCGGATCGGCTTCACCCACCGGGAGGGCCTCGTCCTGCACGACCTGGGCTTCCAAGACCGGTCGGTGGTCAGGCGGGCGGCGATCAACGAGATGTACGTGCCTTACTTCGACCCGGCGTCCACCCAGTACCGGAAGAACTTCTTCGACTGGGGCGAGTACGGAGCGGGGCCGCTCACGAACTCCCTGGAACTCGGCTGCGACTGTCTCGGCCTCATCCGCTACTTCGATGCCGCGGTCCTGGGCGGGGACGGCGAGCCGCGGGTGATACCCAATGCCATCTGCATGCACGAAGAGGATGACGGGATCGCCTGGAAACACCACAACTCGCGGACCGGTCACACCGCCGTGCGGCGTTCCCGGCGGCTGATCATCTCCAGTTTCGTAACCGTGGCTAACTACGACTACGGGTTCTACTGGTCGCTCTACCAGGACGGTGGCATCGGACTCGAGGTCAAGATGACCGGCATCCTGTCGGCTACTGGCGTGCGTGACGACGAGGTCCCCCGCTATGCCAGGAAGGTGGGGCCTAACGTCGCGCTCACCAACCATCAGCACTTCTTCGCAGTGCGGCTAGACATGGCCGTCGATGGCCCGCTATCCCGGCTCAGCGAGGTAACGGCGGAGCCTGAGCCGGATCCGGCGCTCGACCCCTACGGGAACGCCTGCCGGACGGTCGCCGCGCCGATCCGCAGCGAATCGGAGGCGGCGCGGCGCAACGATCCGCTCCGCGCGCTGCACTGGCGGATCGAGAGCGCGCAGGCGCGCAACCGGATGGGCGAGCCGACCGCCTACCGGCTGTTCGTCGAGAACACCGCCCGCCTGCCGGTGCGGCCGGACAGTGTCTGTGCCCGCCGGGCGCCGTTCGTCGGGCGCAATCTCTGGGCGACCGCTTATGACCCGGCGCGCCGGTACGTGGGGGGAGAGTACCCGAACCAGGCCGAGCCGGGATCCGACGGCGTGCAGGTGTGGCAGCACGAGGACCGCAGCCTCGACCCGGCCGAACTCGTGCTGTGGGCCGTGCTCGGCTCCCACCACTTCCCGCGGCCGGAGGACTGGCCGGTCATGCCCGTGGCCAGGGCCCGGCTGCGCCTTGAACCGGACGGCTTCTTCGACGCCAGCCCGGCCCTGGACATCCCCGCCCCGCACCGGTCTCCCGAAGGTTAAGCGGCAAGATAACGGTAACTAGCCGTCGGCCGGCGACGGCTAGTTACCATCGTCCTGTCTCGCTGGTGGATGCCACGCTAGCCGGGGGGAGTCATCCGGCGCTGGCGCGACGCCAGGCTGGACAGCCAGCGCCGGAAACCCCGATCCGGGACTCTCAGTCACCGATGCTGCGCGCCTAAGTCTCCAGGGAAATACGCCAAAATTCTTTATCCAGATATGGCGGGTAATGCGAGTTTCATTCGCCCTGGAATGTCGGTGGCGCTCGTTAGCGTCACCGACATGAAACCCTCAAAACTGCTCCCGAAAATCATGAGTGGATGTGTGGCGAATATCCTCTTTAGCGACATCATCACGCTCATCGGCGCCCTCGGCTTCGCCGAGGTCGGTGGCCAAGGCAGTCACGGGGTCTTCGCGCGCCCAGGCATAACCGAAATCATCACCCTCCAGGAAGTCGGTGGCCAGGCGAAGCCGTACCAAGTCCGGCAGGTTGCCTCGCTCATACGGAGGTACAATCTTGCACAGGAGGTTCAGTCGTGAACGACTATCAAATTCAGGTGCGCTGGAGTCCCGAGGACGAGGCGTGGATCGCGAGCGTCCCGGACCTCTCCTACTGCGCCGCCCATGGAGCCACCCCGCACGAGGCGGTAGCCGAAGTAGAGGTGGCAGCCGAAGCGTGGCTACGGGCTGCGCGTACGACGGGGCGTCCTGTCCCCGCACCTACAGTCTGGGAAGCACGGGCGTAGGGCCTGCTCTAGGTCTCAGGCGCGATCTGCGCGATGCAGCCGCCCGCTCACTGCGCCGGGTGGCCAGCGAGATGTACGTGACTGGAGCGGCAGCCCGTACCTGCCCGGTGGTAGGGCGTGAGATAGCCGGTTTCCGTAAGAATAGCCCCAGGTACTCGCGTTGCTCCCAGTCGGAGACGTGCCGCAGGTAGCGGTCGAACTCGCTGCGCTTGATCGTCGCGTACCAGTCGACGACGACCTCGCCCAGGGCCGCGCGCAGACAGGCGTCGTTCTCCAGCGCCGTCACGGCTTCGCCGAGCGATGGAGGCAGCCGGTCGGCATTGGTTCCGTAGGGATCGTCGGTGGGCGGGCGCAGCGCGAGCCCGCGCGTGACGCCGTCCATTCCTGATGCCAGTTGCGAGGCTATATAGAGATACGGGTTCGCGGCCGGTTCACCGGAGCGGTTTTCTAGCCGGGTCGCCGCATTGCCGGGGCCGCCCACCGCGCGGACCATGGCGCCCTTGTTGTCGATGCCCCAGGCGATCCGGTCCGGTGCCAGCGAATACGGCTGGTAGCGCTTGTAGCCGTTGACGGTCGGTGCGGCGAACGCCGTGGCGGCGGGCGCGTGCCGCAGCAGCCCTTCCAGGTAGGCGCAACCGGTCGGGGAGAGGATTCCGTCATCGTCGGGGCCGGGCATGAAGCTTGGCCACCCGGTGCGGACGTTGGTGAGCGACTGATGCAGATGCCAGCCGACCGAAGCCGTCTCGGCGCCTTGGGGCCGTGACATGAACGTCGCCTGGTAGCCGAGGCGACGGGCGATCTGCCGGACGGCGGTGCGGCAGAGCAGCACCGCGTCCGCCGTGTCGGCCGCGTCCGCGGGCTCCATCGTCAGCTCCAGCTGGCTGGGCCCGAACTCCAGCTCCAGCGAGCGCAACGGGAGATCCAGCGACGTCAGCCCCTGGCGCAGCGCCTGGACTAGTTCGTCGAGTCCGTCGAGGGTCTCCTCGTGCAGCAGCTGCGCGCCCGTGGTCGTCGGCCGCACGCCGGGCGCCGCGCCTGGCGCTCCCGGCCTGCCGACGCGCTCAGGGCTGAACGGCTCGGCGCGGAAGACATGGAATTCCAGCTCCGCCCCGACGGTCATCCGGTAGCCGCGCCCAGCGAGCAGGGCCAACTGACCGCGCAGGATTCCCCGGCTGCAGAACGGCACCGGTGAGCCATCGGGAAAGCGGACGTCGCAGAGCAGCCAGCCGGTGCGTTCGGCCCAGGGGAGCACCCGGAACGTGGCGGGATCCGGCACGAGCACGATGTCGCCCGCGCCGGCGAAGCCGGCCACGGCCAGGCCGGCACCGGGGGAGAAGACCGGGAAGGCGGACTTGCCTGATGTGTCCTTAAGCAGCAGTGAACTCGGCGCGGTGATTCCCGAACGCAGCGCGGATTCGAGGGAGGAACGGGTCACGGTCTTGCCGCGGAGGATGCCGTGCGGGTCGGCGAAGGCGAGCCGTACCAGCTCCAGTCCGAGCTCGTCGATTACCCGCCGCATCTGGGCCGCGGCGGCATACTGCGCGTCGGTCCACAGCCCGTGCCGTGCGACGAAGCCGTCGTTGCCTTCGGCGAGTAGCGGCCTGGCGCTCGCACCGCGGCCGCCCTCCGCGAACGGGCGCTCGTCGGCGCTACGCATGGCACCACGGAGATGACCGGCGGCGCTGCGTCTCTCGTTCGACCCAGCGTAGTTGCCACTGCTCATTCGGCGTGATGGTGTCTATCGCGAGCGGGCCGGTGAGAAGTGCCGCCGCGCCGTCGTCGAGCGGTCGGCCGGGAACCGGGTTGCCGGCCAGGTGTGCCTCGATGGCCCGCAGCAGCAGGCGCCGGTTGGCGGTGATGGCGCGATCGGAGACGCCGAGCCGCTCCACGGTCCGGTCCTGGATGGCTCCCATGCTTTCCACCGCCCACTGGTCATGGACGTTGATGTCCAGGCCCATGCCCGTGTAGGTGAGCTCCCGCTGCTCCTCCGGGTCGAAACCCCAGTTGTTCCCGCGATTGCGGACCGGCCGGTAGCCGGGCAGGGTGACGCCCTCGAGTCGCTGGCGCAGCAGGGTTTCCTTATCCGGCCGCTCGGCGAAGTCGTAGTAAATCATGTACCAGTAGTGGTGCTCGTCGTCGATGGGCACGTGCCACTGGGTGAAAACCTTGCTGTTGCCGAACGGGACGACGAACGCGTTGGGGAAGAGCAGGTTCGTCACGCGGACGTGCTTAACCGACTCGGTGAGCTGGCGGACCGCGAAGACCCGCAGGCCGTGTTCGGCGACCTCGACCTCGATGTCGGGCCGGTAGTGCTCACCGACCAGTTTCGATAGTTTCGTGCCGGTACCCTCAACCTCCTCGCTGAACTGCTGCCCGTATGCGTCGCGAGGGTCCTCGCCGAGGAACCGGTGCAGGAACGAGACGTGGCTGGGGTCGATTCCGCCTTCGACGCCCTGGAGCCAGTTGCATTCCCACAGCCCCTTGAAGGCGAAGGTGTACTCCTCGGGCGCGATGAAACAATCGTAGGAACCGAACGGGGGCGGGGTACCCCCTCCGAGGTAAGCGAAGACGATCCCGTTCCGCTCCGCACAGGGGTAGCCCGCGATCCGGACCTTGTCGAAGAACCGGCTGTGCTCAGGTTCGGCGGGCTGCTCGAGGCACCGGCCGCCGGAGTCGTACAGCCAGCCGTGGTACAGGCAGCGCAACCCCCGTTCTTCCAGTCGGCCGAAGGACAGGTCGACACCGCGGTGCGCGCAGAACCTGCTGATCAGTCCCCAGTCTCCACCGGGGCGCTTGAACAGCACGAGATCCTCGCCGAGCAGCCGGATGGCCTTGACCGGCCGCTCGGCGGGCAGTTCCGAGACAAGGGCCGCGGGCTGCCAGTAGGCCCGCATCAGGCCGCCCATCGGGGTGCCGGGCCCGGTCCGCGTGAGCGTTTCGTTGTCCTCGCGGTTAAGCACACCAGCACCTCCGGCGACTCAGTATTGTATCCAATTTCGAATGAAGAGTATCCTCATCTCATGGTGATGTCCATGAGAGCAGCCCTGCCTGCCCTGCCGAGCGAGGTTCCGTTCCTGATCGACGGTCAGTGGACCGGCGCCGGCGGCCGAGAGGTGTTCCCCGTCGTCGACCCGGCCACCGAAGAGGTGCTCACCCATGCGATCCAGGCCAGCGCCCGCGACGTCGATGCCGCGGTGGCCGCGGCACACGGGGCGTACACGGACCGGCGCTGGAGCGGGCTGGCACCGCATGAGCGCGGCCGGATCCTGGACCGTGTCGCCGGGCTGATCGAGCGGGATCTGGAGGACCTCGCGGTCCTAGAGACCAGGGACAACGGCAAGCCCATCGAGCGCGCCAGGGCCGACACCGCGATGGCGGCCAGGACGTTCCGTCATTTCGCCGGCGCGCCGGCCCGCCTGACCGGATCGGTGATTCCGCTCGACGGCGGGCACCACGCCTACACGACCCGCGAGCCGGTCGGGGTGGCCGCGCTGATCCTGCCGTGGAACTTCCCGATCATGACCGGCTGCTTCAAGCTCGCCCCCGCGCTGGCCGCCGGCTGCCCAGTAGTGATCAAGCCTGCCGAGCAGACCCCGCTGACCATGCTGCGGGTCGCGGCTCTATGTTCCGAAGCCGGGGTCCCGGACGGCGTCGTCAACCTGCTGACCGGCGACGGCCGGGTCGGGGAACTGCTCGTCGGGCATCCGCGGGTCGCGAAGGTGTCATTCACCGGTTCCACCGCCGTCGGGCGCGCGGTCATGGCCCACGCCGCGGCCACCGTCAAACGCGTCACCCTGGAACTGGGCGGCAAGAGTGCCAACATTGTCTTCGCCGACGCCGACCTGGACGCCGCCGTCACGACCGCGATGCGCGCGAGCTTCGGCCACTCCGGGCAGATGTGCACGGCGGGCAGCAGGCTGCTCGTCCAGCGCAGCATCCTCGATGAGATGACAGACCGTCTCGCCGCGGCGGTCGCGCGGGTGCCGGTCGGCGATGGCCTGGCTGGCGGTATCTCCGTGGGACCGCTGATCTCGGACGAGCAGCGCCGCGTCGTTATGGACTACATCGAAGTCGGCCGGCGGGAAGGTGCCTCGCTGGTGGCCGGCGGCGGCGCGCCGTCCGGCACTGGTTTCTACGTCGAGCCCACGTTGTTCACCGACGTGGACAACGGCATGCGCATCGCGCGCGAGGAGATCTTCGGCCCGGTCGTCGGCGTCCTGGCGTTTGAGGACGAGGCGGAGGCGGTCGCGATCGCCAATGACTCCGACTACGGCCTAGCGGCGGGCGTGTGGACCACCGATCTCACCCGGGCGCACCAGGTGGCGGCGGCCCTGCGGGTCGGCACCGTCTGGGTCAACACCTACAACGTCTTCGATCCAGCGCTGAGCTTCGGTGGTGTCGCCGACTCCGGACTAGGCCGCGATCTCGGCGATGAGGCCCTGCATGCCTACTGTGAGTCCAAGGCAACTGTGGTCGCTTTGGGGTGAGAGCGTCAGGATTTACCGCTGTGAAACATGGACGAAGCAAATGCCCGCGAAGATGAGAGTGGATCCAATCTTATTGAAAGTGGATCCTTCGATCTTTAAGGAGTGCTAGCCATGTCGGTTGACTCAGACGCCGGGGCGCGTTCGCCGCGGTCCGGGCCATCGCGCGGATCGTCATGGAACCGGCCGGTGAGCCGGCGTGCCGCGCTGCGCGGCGCCGCGGTGCTCGGTGCCGGCTTTGCCATGCCGACGCTGCTCGCCGCCTGCGGCGTCGCCAAGAGCAGCGGATCTGACCCCGACGGCGGCACGCTGACGATGGGAATCGACGGCACCAGCGGCATCATCGACCCGACGTACTACGACACCATCGGCGACTGGATGGCGGTCGACTGCATCTGCCGCGGACTGACATTCATCTCCTTCGAGACCACCGACGTGCAGCCCGACCTGGCCGAGAGCTGGGACATCTCCGCGGACGAGAAGACCTACACCTTTCACCTGCGCAAGGGCGTCACGTTTCAGGACGGCACCACCTTCACGTCCAAGGACGTCCTCGCCTCGCTGAACCGGCAGTTCGACGCGAACGATCCGACGGTGCCCACCGGGGCCGCCCGCCCGCTGCAGGACGTCGGCGCGAACCTGGCCTCGATGACCGCCCCGGATGACAGCACCGTCGTGCTCGTGCTCGACAGCCCGGACCGCACCCTGCTCGGCAATCTGTCCGACATCGGCGGCCGCATCCTTTCCTCCGCGGCACTGGATAAATACGGTAAGAATATCGGCAAGCACCCGGTCGGCACCGGTCCCTTCGAATTCGTCTCGGCGACGGCCGGGCAGTCGATCACGCTCAAGCCCTTCGCGCGATACCGGCTCGGCAAACCGAAGCTGGACGGGCTGGTTCTCCAGCAGGTACAGGACTCCGCGACGATGATCAGCTCGCTGATCAGCGGCGCCGTCAACGCCACCGATTTCACGCCGTACTCGGCGGTCAAGCAACTGCGCGCCAACTCCGCCGTGAAGGTGTACGACACCCCCTACGGCTATGACGCGTTCGTCATGATGGATGTCCGCAAGCCCGGGCTGAAGGACATCCGGGTGCGCAAGGCCATCAACCTGGCGATCGACAGGAAGACGATCATCGCCGAGGCGTTCTACGGCGTGGCCGCACTGCCCGACGGCTACGCGATCCCGCCAGCTCAGCCCGGCTACGACCCCAGCCTGGCCGACCTGAGCACCACCGACGTCGCCGCCGCCAAGGCACTCATCAAGGAGGCAGGCGCCGCGGGGACGAGCCTGGCGATGATCTGCGAGGACGGCACCTGGCATCCCGCGGCCGCCCAGATCATCGCCCAGAACCTCGGCGACATCGGGCTGGACGTCACCATCGAGAGCCTTCCGACCGCGACCTATTCCGAGCGGGTATTCGAGCCGACGTCGCAGGGTCACGAGCTGATGATGTGGGAAATCAACAGCTACGTGCCAGACCCTGACAACACGATCGGCTCGCTGGCCTACCCGACCGGGGTCTACGGGGATTTGATGGCCGGCTTCTCGACGCTGCCGGGGTCCGCCAAATACGCGACCCTGCTCACCACGATCAAGAACCTCCCGACCGCGGCGGAGCGGGCCGCCGCCTACACGAAGGTGCAGCGTGAATGGGCCGAGGAATTCATGGTGCTGGCCATGCTGTGCTACTCCACGAACGTGGTCACCACCAGCTCGGACGTCACGGGACTGAACGTGGACGCGCTGTCGAACTTCCGGTGCTTTCCCGAAGGCGCACGTGACTGAGACCGCTCAGATCACGGATCCCGCGCGACCGCGCCGGGTGCGGGTCCGCCCGCGACGGCGCGGACTGGTGGCAACCGCCGCGGCCTACGGGTCCGGTGTGCTCCTGCTGTTGTTCCTGGTCCTGGCGGCCTTCGGCCCTGAACTCGTCTCGGGCAACCCCTTGGCACAGAGCTCGCAAGCGCTGCTCAGCATCGGCGCCAGGGGCCATCTGCTGGGTACCGACGACCTCGGTCGTGACGAGCTGGTCAGGCTGGTCTATGGCGCCCGCCCGCTGATCACGGTCGCCCTGGCGTCGGCGCTGACGGCGTGCGCCGTCGGCACCACGGTCGGGCTGATCGCCGGATTCCGGGGCGGCTGGCTGGATCAGCTGCTGATGCGGTGTACCGACCTGGCACTGGCCTTCCCGTCGATCCTGCTGATCATCCTGGTGGTCACCGTGCTGGGCACCGGGGCGGGGACGCTGATCATCGGCATCGGCATCGCGATGGCGCCGGGATTCGCCCGGTTCGGGCGGGCGCTGACCATCCGGGAGACCGGGCGTGACTACGTGGCCGCGGCACGCATAGGCGGCACCCCGGCGCTCAGGATCATGTTTGTCGACATTCTGCCCAACATCTTCGGCTCGATCTCGGTTCAGCTGGTGAGCACCGTGTCGCTGACCGCCGGGTACGCGGCCGGGCTCTCCTACATCGGCCTGGGCATCCAGCCACCCGAAGCGGATTGGGGTTACATGGTCCAGGCCGGGCAGTCCTTCATCTACAGCGCGCCGCAGCTGGTCGTGCTCCCGGCGCTGTGCACGCTGCTGTTCGTGGTCGCCTGTAACTACGTGGGTGACGCGCTGCGTGACGCGACGGACGCGGGGCGCTGACCGGTGGCCGCGCTCCCGGTCCGCTCCCTGCCCGCTGTGCGCCGCTGGGCGCGTGGCGGCGGCCTCGGAATGCTGGTGCTGCGCCGGCTGCTGCTGGTGCCCGTCGTGCTCTGGGCAGTGGTCACCGTCGTGTTCGCCGCGATGCGGATGACCGGCGAGTCGCCCGCGGCCGCGCTGGCCGCCGCCGGCACTAACGGGCTGTCCAGCGCGCAGATCGCGCAGAACATCGCCCGGATCAGCGCGTCTCTCGGCCTCAATCGCCCGCTGTGGGTGCAGTACGCCGACTACCTCGACCAGCTGGTGCACCTTAACCTCGGCACCTCTTACACCAGTGGCGACTCCGTCCGCGGGCTGCTCGCCACGGCGCTGCCCGTCACGATCGAGCTCACCGTGGCGGCGATGGTCATCGCGGTGATCATCGGCCTGCTCACCGGATTGATCGCCGCCGCCGCCAAGGGCAGCATCCTGGACTCGGCGATCAGCGGGTTTGCGACGGTGAGTTTCTCCTTGCCGTGGTTCGCGCTGGGCGTGCTCGGCATCGTCGTGTTCGGCGTGCACCTGCACTGGCTGCCGGTGCTCGGCCGGATGCCGTCCTCGCTCAACTACGTCCCGACCACTAACTTCGTGCTGCTCGACGCGATCCTTCAGGATCGCCCCGGGCTCATCCTGCCGTGGCTCCAGCACCTGGTGCTGCCCGCGACGACGCTCGCCCTGTCGATGTGCGGCTTCATCACGCGGACGGTCCGCGCGGCGGTGCTCGAGGTGCGGGGCGACGACTTCACCCGCACCGCGCGGATGAAGGGACTGTCGGAGCCGCAGATCCTGCGCAGGCACGTACTGCGCAACGCGTCCCTGCCGATCGTCACCGTCATCGGGTTGCAGTTCGGCGCGCTGCTCGGCGGTTCGGTCATCACCGAGCAGGTCTTCTCTTACCCGGGCGTCGGCAGCCTGCTTATCTCCGCCGTCCAGGAGAAGGACTACCCGGTGGTGCAGGGCGCCGTGCTGGCGATCGCGACGCTGTTCGTGCTGGTCAACCTGATCGTCGACGTGCTGTACCTCGTGCTCGACCCGCGACTGCGAAAGGCCTGACGGATGCATCTCGTACTGGTCCACGGCGCCGGCGGCACCCCGGGCACCTGGCTGAATCTAGCGCCGGTCCTGCGGGCGGACGGCTTCGACGTGACCCTGGTGACCAACTCGATGGAGTCGCTGCGCGGGGACATCGCGAACACGACCGCCGCCGTGGACGCGGCCGACGGGCCGGTCCTGCTGGTGGGGCACTCCTACGGAGGCGCCGTCATCACCGGCGCCGGCGATCACGAGCGGGTCACTGGCCTGGTCTACCTGGCCGCCTTCGGCCCTGACGAGGGCGAGACGGTCAACGGCATCGTCGAGCGCTACGATCCCGCCCCCATCTCTGGCTACATGACCCGCGGGCCCGCGGGTGAGTGGAAAAGCGATCACGGTGGTGACTTCTGGGATGACATCGGCTGGGATCTGGATCCGGCCCTGCGCCAGAGATGGGACGCGGAGGCCCGGCCGTCGGCCAACCTCATCTACACTCAGCCGACCCGGGAGCCCGCCTGGCGCCGGCTGCCCAGCTGGTACGTGGTGGCGGCCGGCGATCGCACCCTGGTGCCAGCGGCGCAGCGTGACATGGCGGCCAGGATGAAGGCGCAGACCTACGAATTTCCCGGCAGCCACTTCCTGCCGCTCGTCCATCCCGGGCCGGCCGCCGCCGTGGTGTCCGAGGCGGTCCGGGCGGTCACCGCATGAGCGCCGCCGATCCGGTGTTGCGGATTGACCAGCTGAGCGTCGGCTTCGACCTGCGAGACGGCGGCCGGCTCACCGCCGTCGACGGCGTCACCCTCGAGCTTGGCCGCGGCGAACTGCTCGCGCTGGTGGGGGAGTCGGGTTCGGGCAAGTCATCCCTGGCAATGAGCCTGGTGGGGCTGAACCGCGGGCCCGGGACGAACATCGACGGACGCGTCGAGTTCGATGGCACCGACCTGCTTTCGGCGTCGGACAAGCAGCTGCGCGCGATCCGGGGCCGTGACATCGCGGTCGTGTTCCAGGACGCGCTCGCCGCGCTGAACCCGTTGCAGCGCGTCGGCACCCAGGTCAGCGAGATGCTGCGCCAGCACGCGCGGCTGAGCAGGGCCGACGCGTGGCGCCGGTCTGAGCAACTGCTCGCCGATGTCGGCATCGCCCGCCCGGAGCGGAACGCGCGCGCCTACCCGCACCAGTTCTCCGGCGGGATGCGGCAGCGGGTGATGACGGCCATCGCGCTGGCCAACAATCCGGCGATCCTCATCGCCGACGAGCCGACGACAGCGCTGGACGTCACCATCCAGCGCCAGATCCTGCTGCTGCTGCGCCGCCTGCAGGACGAGCAGGGCACCGCGATCCTGCTGATCACTCACGATCTCGGTGTCGTCGCCGATGTCGCGGACCGGGTCGCGGTGATGTACGGCGGCCGGATCGTCGAGCAGGGCACCCGCGACCAGGTGCTGTACAGCCCCCAGCACCCCTACACGATGGGCTTGCTGAACTCGATGCCGCGGATGAGCGGGCCGGCCCGCAGTCGCCTGCCGGTGATACCCGGCTCGCCGCTGGCCGGCGCGCCGAGTTCCGGCGGATGCGCCTTCGCGCCGCGCTGCGCCTTCACCCACGCCGCCTGCGACACGGCCCCTGAGCTAGCGGGCCACACCGGGCAGCCCGGGCACCTGGACGCCTGCTGGCTGCCGGTTCATGAACGTGAGGCCCGCTCATGAACCAGCCGCTGGTCCAGATCCGCGGGCTGAAGGTGGGCTTCGCCGCCGACGACGGCACGACGGTGCACGCCGTCGACGGAGTTGACCTGGAGATCATGGAAGGCGAGGTTCTCGGCCTCGTCGGCGAGTCGGGATGCGGCAAGTCCACGCTGGGCCGGGCCTTGCTGCGGCTGGTCCGCCCCAGCGACGGTGACGTGTACTTCCATGGCCGCGACCTGGCGACCGCGACCCGCGCGGAGCTGCGCGGTACCCGGCGCGAACTGCAGATGGTCTTTCAGGATCCGTACAGCTCGCTGAATCCGCGCCGCCGGGTGGCCTCCATCGTGGCCGAGCCGCTGCGCCGCGTTCCCGGCATGTCGCGCGCCAGGTCCATGGCCGCCGTCGCCGAGATGCTGGACCGGGTCGGCCTCGGCGCCGAGGCCGGGCAGCGCCGTCCGCGCGAGTTCTCCGGTGGCCAGCGGCAGCGCATCGGCATCGCCCGGGCGCTGATCGGCTCGCCGCGCTTCGTTGTCGCCGACGAGCCCGTCTCCGCCCTCGATGTCTCGATCCAGGCGCAGGTCCTGAATCTCCTGACGGACCTGATCGACGAGCGCGCCCTGACGATGCTGTTCATCTCCCATGATCTGGGCGTCGTACGGCACGTGGCCGACCGGGTCGCGGTCATGTACCTGGGGCAGATCGTCGAGCTGGCGCCCCGCGACGCCTTCTTCGCCCGCCCGGCACACCCCTACAGCGCGGCATTGCTGTCGGCCGTGCCGACGGTTCCCAGCGATCCGGCCGCCGAGACCGCCGAGACCATCGTGCTCGAGGGCGAGCTTCCCGATCCCGCGAATCCACCGCCTGGCTGCCGGTTCAGCACCAGGTGTCCCTTCGCCGTCGAGCGCTGCCTGACCGACGCGCCCGAGCTGCGACAGCTTCCGTCAGGCCGGGCGGTGCGCTGCCATTTCCCGCTCGCTGAGTCATCGGCGGACACCAGCACTACCGTCAGCGAAGGAGCACGACGATGATCATCGATGCCTACAACACCACCCAGGACGTGCGGGGACGATCGGATTACCTGTCCGGCGCCCGTCCCGGCGAGGAGCCGCCGCCCTATCAGCCCTTCGATCCCAAGCGGATCCTCACCCGGATGGATGCCGCGGGCGTCGACATGGCGATGGTGTGCTCGCTGGCGCAGCGCATCGAGAACGACTTCATCATCGGGCTGGTGCGGGACCACCCGGACCGGCTCATCGGTTTCGGGCAGGTGCGCCCGCAGGACGACGACGCCCTTGACGAGATCGCCAGGATCGCGGACGCGGGCCTGTCCGGGCTGAAGCTGCACCCGAGCCTGCACGGCTACCACGTCGCCGACCACGGCCTGCTGGACCCGGTGTTCCGGCTCTGCGCCGAGCGCGGGCTGCCGGTCCTGATCAATGCCCTGGACGACGCGTTCTGCGCGCCGCTGGCCATCGAGGAGATCGCGAAGGATCACCCCGGCGTACCCACGATCATCGCGCATATGGGTGCGGTATGGAACGTGCCGGAGGCGATCATCGTCGCCGAGCGGCAGCCGCACGTGTTTCTTGAGACCTCGGCGACGCTGCTGAGCGACGTCAAGCGCGCCTACTCGCGGCTGGGCCCGGGCAAGATCCTGATGGGCACCGAGTGGCCGGGCTCGGACTTCGACCTGGAGCGGATGAAGATCTCCAAGGCCGTCCCCGATGATGCCGATCGCGGGTTGATCGAAGGCGGCAATGCCGCGCGCCTGTTCGGGCTGGCGAAGTGACGCGGCGCGTTGTCGCGCCCACGTCGATGAGTGAGCAGGACCGGCAGTTGCTTGACCTGGCGCAGGACCTGCTCGGGCGAGTCTGGACCGATGGCAGGCACGAGGTGGCGGCGGCGTTGCGCACGGTCGGCGGCGCCGTCGTGACCGGCGTGCACGTCGAGGGCTCATGCCGCCGCAGCTCCGTCTGCGCGGAGGGGGTCGCGCTTGGCGCGGCCCGCGGGGTGATCCCGCCCGGCCAGCCGCTCGACGTGGCCGCGGTCGTCGCGGTGCAGATCAAGCCCGCCGGGCAGTTTCGTGTCATCGCCCCCTGCGGGGTGTGCCGTGAGCTGATCAGCGATTACAGCCCCGGTTGTGTCGTCTGGCTCACCGCCGGCGATGAGGTGGTGCCGCATCCGGCGATCGACC
Source organism: Streptosporangiaceae bacterium (assembly GCA_050012355.1). GTDB lineage: Bacteria > Actinomycetota > Actinomycetes > Streptosporangiales > Streptosporangiaceae > JBEKHI01. Next base: position 16,141 of record JBEKHI010000064.1, read on the forward strand.
TGCTGCCGGACAAGACGCGTCGTGCCTGGTGAACGGAGATCTCATGAATAACAGTGAACTGGGAGGCACCGGCGCGCCGGTGCGCTGGGAGCACCTGACGTGGCCGGAAGCCGACGCCCTCGTGGCCCAGCGGCAAGCGGTCATCATCCCGGTCGGAGCGACCGAGCAGCACGGCCCGCATCTGCCGCTGTGCGTCGATACCGAGATCTGTCACGCCGTCGCACTTGAGGTGTCGGCACTGACGGGAGTGCCGGTGGTGCCGCCCGTGAGCTATGGGGTGTCCCGGTCGCACGGTGGTTTCGCCGGCACCCTGTCGCTGCGCCCGGAGACCCTGATCGCCGTCATGGCGGATCTGGTCGAGTCCCTGCACGACGCGGGGATACGGCAGTTCGTCCTGCTCAACGGCCACATGTGGAACAGCGGCTCGATGGATGTCACGGCGGAGAAACTGCGGGTGAAGTACCCCGACTCGCGGGTGCGCGCGCTCGCCTACGTGACGATGTATCCGGGGCCGGAGGTGAAGGCGCACGTCCAGTTCGGCCGGGGCCTCATGCACGCCAACTACTTCGAGACGTCTGTGATGCTTCACCTGCATCCGGAACTGGTGCGCCTTGACCGCGCGACCTCGCACACGGACGTCGACTCGTTCTGGGACTACCGGATGGACCAGGTCAGCGAGACCGGGGTCTGGGGGAGGAAGGTCGAGGAGGCCAGCGCCGAGCACGGCCGCGCGGAATTCGAACGGTGCGTGCTGACCACCGCGCGTGCCGTCGCCGCTGCCATCCGGGAACCCTGGCCCGACCCAGCGCATCGACCCACGGAAGGTATGTCATGAAGATCATCGATATCAGCCTGCCCGTCGAGACGGACATGCTGCACTGGGGGCGCAAGCCCGAGGTAACGATCGTGGAGTCGATCGCGGGCGGCGAGGCATCCAACGTCACGCGCTGGCTGCTCGGCGCGCACACCGGCACGCACGTGGACGCTCCGCTGCACTTCCGCGACGGGGCCATGCCTCTGGACCAGGTACCGCTGGAGATCCTGGTCGGGCCGGCCCGGGTCGTCGACCTGACGCACGTGCGGGGCTCGGTGACGGCCGCGGATCTCGCCGCGGCCGGCCTGACCGGCTGTGAGCGGGTACTGCTCAAAACCAGCAATTCCGAGGGTCCGCTGAAACGCAAGGAGAAGGCGGAGGCATGGGTGGGTGTGACACCCGACGCCGCGCAGTGGCTAGTCGACAATGGCGTGCGGCTCATCGCCGTTGACTACCTGACAGCCGAGAGCTACCAGCACACCCACGACTGGGGTGCGCATCAGGTGCTGCTCGGGGCCGACGTGATCATCCTCGAGAACGTCGTGCTCGACCATGTCGAGCCAGGCGACTACGAGCTGTACTGCCTGCCGATCAAGCTGGTGGGGGCCGAGGCGGCCTTCGCGCGCAGCATCCTCGTCGCGCGTGGCTGACAGCTGGCCGATCGACCTCGCGGCCGAGCGAGCCAGGACCCCGGGCTGCCAGCAGACGAGAGTCCATCTCAACGCCGCTGGGGCGGCGCTGCCGACGACTGAGGTGCTCGACGCCGTTATGGCACACCTGCGCCGCGAAGCCGAGATGGGCGGCTACGAGGCGGCGGTGGCGATGCAGGACGAATCGCGTGCCGTCTACGCGTCTGCCGCCGGGGTGCTCGGCTGCACGCCCGAAGACATCGCGCTGGTAGAGAGCGCGACCGTGGGCTGGCACCGGGCGATCGACGCGCTGCGACCGCAGCGGGGCGATCGGATACTGGCCACCCGGTCGACGTACGTGAGCATGGCCCTCAACCTGCTCGAACTCGGCCGCCAGCGCGGCGTCGAGGTCGAGATCCTGCCTGCCGCCGCCGACGGGCGGGTCGAGCTAGACGCACTGCGCTCCGCGCTGGGCCGCCCGGCTGCCTTCGTCACCGCGTCCCACGTCCCCACGTCGTCCGGGTTGATCGAGCCCGTGGCCGAGATCGGCGCGCTGAGCAGAGCCGCGGGTGTGCCGTTCTTGCTCGACGCGACTCAGTCGGTCGGCCAGCTGCCCGTCGACGTTGGCCTTATCGGGGCCGACGCGCTGGTGGCGACTGGGCGTAAGTTCCTGCGGGGCCCTCGCGGCACTGGCCTGCTCTACGTCTCGCCGGGGCTGCGCGCGCGATCCCGGTCGACGACGCTGGACGTGCGGGGAACAGTTTGGTCCGGAGCTCGCGACTACCGGGTCACCGACACAGCGCTGCGACTGGAGACCTGGGAGGCGTCGCATGCGCTGCGGCTCGGCCTGGGCGTCGCGCTCGACCAGCTTGCGGCCCTGGGAGTCGAGCACGTAGCGACGTACCTGGATGCACTCGGCCGGCGGCTGAGGGAGGGACTGGCCTCCCTGCCACACATCACCGTGCTGGACCCGGCGGCGTCCGGCGGTGGCATCGTCACCTTCGTCCGGGCCGGCGAGGATCCCGCGCAGACGCAGCGCCGGCTCGCGCTGGCTGGCTTCGCCGTCGTCTGCGTGCCGGCCAGCCACGGCCAGTGGGACCTGGGCCCGCGTGGTGTCGAGTCCGTGGTGCGTGCCTCGGTCCATGTCTACAACGGGCCCGACGACGTCGATGCCCTACTGTCGTTCCTCGCCGAGGATCAGCCGGCCGGCGTCCCGCGCACCGCGCGCCGGGCGGCTCGCAGCTCCGCGCGCGGTGCGAAGGGCGCGGACGTGATCGTGGTCGGCGCGGGTGTCCACGGCCTGAGCGCCGCATACCACATGGCACGGCGCGGGCTGCGGGTGCTCCAGCTCGAGCAGTTCGGCCTGGTGCACCCGCGGGGCTCCTCACACGGGCGCACCCGGATGATCCGGCGGGCGTACCCGAACCCGGTCTGGGACGGTCTGATCGAGGAGGCCTATACCGCCTGGGCGGACCTGGAGCAGGACGCCGGGCGCCGGTTGCTCGATCCGGTCGGCGGGTTGTACGCGCGGCCGCTGGAGGATCCGCATGGCCTGAGCGGACCGGGCTGCGAGGTGGTGGACGCCACGCGTGCGGCCGAGATCTTTCCTGGGCTGCGTCTCGGTCCGCGGTTCCGTGCGGTGTTCGATCCCGCGGCCGGGGTGCTCGACGCCCAGGCGGCGATGGCCGCGCTGCGTGCGCTCGGGGCGCGACACGGAGCACGGCTGCACCCGCACACGCCGGTGCTGTCCTATACCTCGACGGCTGGTGGCGTCGAGGTGCACACGGCCGGCGGCGACTTCAGCGCCGACCGCCTGGTGGTGTGCGCCGGACCATGGACCAGCGCCCTCGTCAAAGAGTTCGATCGCGTCCTCGACGTCACGCGGGTCGTCAACATCCACATCGATGCCCCTCGGCTAGCCCCGCCGACGTTGGGCGTATTCTCGGTGTCCATCCCCGGCGCGGGGCTGCTCTACGGGATTCCCGCCTACGACGGGGCAGGTCTCAAGATAGGGCTGGAGCCAGGCAGCGCTGACGACCCGGCCCGTGACCCTAGTCCGCCGACCGCGGCTGAGGTCGAGCGCGTGCGTGACCTGGCGCGTCAGTTCCTGCCCGACGCCGACGGCCCCGTCACCGAATCACTGAGTTGCCGCTACACGATGGCACCGGGCAGCCGGTTCGCTGTCGGCGCGGTGCCGGGCGACGAGCGCGTCCTGCTCGCCGCGGCCTGCTCCGGGCACGGATTCAAGTTCGGGCCGGCGATCGGCGCGGCGCTGGCCGACCTGGCAACCGGCGTCTCGCGGCCGGATCTGGACTTCCTCGCACCCGAACGGATGCTGGCCCGCTGATCACCTTTCGTGTCGCGGGGGTGACTTGTGGAGCGCGACGCCTGCCGTCACCAGGGCGACGCCGACGACGTCCCGCGGGGTCGGGATCTGACGGAGCACGATCGCGCCGATGAGGGTCGCTGACAACGGCAGCAGCGCGAGCATCAGCGCGAACGTGTCACGCGTCAGCCGGGCCATCGCGAGCTGATCGGTGACGTAGGGGATAACGGAGGAGCACACGCCGACGCCCACCCCGGCCAGCAGCAGGTCCGGGTGCCCGAACGCGGGTAGCGCCGCCGGCAGTCCGATGGGGGTGGCGACCACCGCCGCGATCAGCATCGCGGCCGCGAGCAGATCGATACCGCGATCGCCCGCTACCCGGTGCCCCAGGATCACGTACAGCATGAACAGCGCGCAGTTGGCGAACGCGAAGACGAATCCGAGCGGCTGGCCGGCGAACTTGACCACGGTCATCAGGGCCACGCCACCCACGGTGAGCGCGAGCGCCCCGGCGTTGCGCCGGGTCCGCGCGCCGGCCGCCGCCAGGACTATGGTGCCGAGGAACTCGATCGTGCCGACCGTCGCCAGCGGCAGCCGGTCGACGGCTAGGTAGAAGCAGCTGTTCATCGCGGCGAGTACCACGCCGAGCCCGAGCAGCGTCCACAACCGCGGCCCGGACATCGCCAGCTGGCGCCATGGCCGCCGCCACAGCGCGAAGACCACCGCCGCACTGGCGATCCGCAGCCAGGCGACGCCGAGCACTCCCACCCGGGCGAACAACAGCACCGCCAGCGACGGCCCTAGATAGTGGAAGACGGCGCTGACCAGGAAGAACGACTGTGGCGGTACCCGGTCAAGTGGGGACTTGCGTCCGGCGGGTTGCGCGGTGCTTGGCACTGACCGAGCATAGGAAGGCAGCCGGTCAGCGGTGAAGGGCCAAACGAAGGACTAGCGATGGAATCACCATTGAAACAACGGAATGTTCAGCAATCAGCTTTCGAAATGCTGGACGCGATGGATCGGCGAATGCTCGCCGAGCTGCGGGACCGGCCACGGCTGCGGGTCGCGGAACTGGCCAGGCGAGTCAGATTGTCCCCTCCCGCGGTCGCCGATCGGCTGCGGAGGCTTGAAGAGACCGGCGTCCTGGCCTTCCGCGCTGACATCGATCCGAGGGCACTCGGCTACACGATCTGCGCCATCCTGCGGATCAGCCCGGTCGGCGGCGGGCTGCGGCTCATCCCGGACATCGCCCGCGAGGTCCCGAACGTAACCGAGTGCCATCGGATCACCGGAGAAGACTGCTACGTCATGAAGGTGCACCTGCGGTCGATCGATGAGCTTGAGCCGGTAATCGACCTGTTCACGCCGTACGGTCGCACCACGACGTCCATCGTGCAGTCTTCTCCCGTCCCGCTTCGCCCGCTGCCGCTGGATGAGACGTCACGCGTCCCGCCCGCACAGCGCTAGCCCGCCCGCGGTGAGCGCCGCGGCAGCCCAGAGGGCGACGACTCCGAGGGCCGGCCAGGGGGCCAGCGGCAGGGAGCTGAGCCCGGTCGTGGCCTGCAGGTCCTGCCCCGCGAGCAGCGGGCTGATCTGTTCCAGGTGCCGGACGAGGGTGTGGTCGGAGACCGCGGTGATCAGGATCGGGAACAGGAACAGCAGCCCGAGGACCACCCCGGCCGCCACCGCCGAGTCACGTACCACCGCCGTCACGCCCAGGCTGAGCACCGCGATCAGCGTCAGATAGCCAGCCGAGCAGAACGCGGCTCGCCAGTCGGCCGGGCCGAACCAGTGACCAGGCAAGCTGAGCCAGCCCGCGAGCAGGCAAGTGCCGACGGCGACGGCGGACGCGACGGCGACCGTCCCGGCCAGCACCAGCGCCTTGGCGGCCAGCAGTTCCAGCCGTCGTGGGATCGCGGTCAGCGAGACTCTGATCATGCCGGTGCCGTACTCTCCGCCAATCGCCAGCACGCCCGCGACGGCGGCGATCACCTGGCCGAGGTAGAGCCCGGTGAGGCTGAGCTTCGCCGGATCCCCGCCGCTGGACGCCGCGATCGTCGCCAGGCTGACCGCGACGGTGGCGACGACCAGCCCGGCCAGCAGCCAGCTGGTCCCGCGGTCGGACCAGGTCTTGGACCATTCCGCTCGCAGCGCCTGCTTCACGCGTCCCTCCGGTTCAGCATGACGTAGGCCAGCGCGAGCGCGGCCGCCGTCCAGGCGCACAGCACCGCGAAGCCGCCCCAGGCGGGCAGCGGCCAGTACCCGTAGTCGGGGGAGTAGATCTCGTCGATCTGCGGATACTGGATCGCGGTCTGCTGAACCGCGAACGCGGCGGCCGGGGTGAGCCGCATCAGCCAGTCGGCCAGGTCCAGCGGGAGGACCGCGATGCTGGCGGAAAGCACGTACGGCAGGATGACCAGCACGGTGACGGCCGCCACGGCGGCGATGCCGCGCCGGACGATAGCGCCGATCGCGACGGCGAGCACCGCGCACAGCGCGAGCACCGCCGCGGTGCCCGCGACCAGCCGGATCTCGGTCAGCAGCGGCACCGGGGCCAGGTAGGCGCCGTGGTCCCTGACGTTCGCCAGGCCGAGCGGTAGCGCGATCGCCGCTCCGGTGAGTCCGGCCGCGAACGCGACCGTTCCCGTCACGAAGGCCTTGGCGGCCAGCACCCGGCCGCGTTTCGGACAGGCGGCGAGGGTGACCCTGATCAGCCCGCTCCGGTATTCGGCGGTGACGAACATCGCCCCGATGATCACCAGGAGAATCAGCGCGAGGAACGTACCGCCCAGGACCTGCGAGTACGTGACGCCGGAGCCGGCCGGCCCGTCGGTGGACGGCGCGATGTCCCCGGTTCCGGTGATCGTGTACCGGCCAGCGGAGGTGGAGTAGCCGAAGGCGGGTCCGGCCGCGGGTCCGCTGGTCTGCTCGCCGACGCCGGTGCCGGTCAGGCTGGCGGCTGGCCAGCTCGGGGACACGTCGTCGAAGGTGGCGGTGGACTGGCTGAGGTCGCTGTCGACGGCCATCACCCCGAGCGAGGTCCGCGTGTACTGCGGGGAGGTCACGAACATGCCCGCGTGTACGGTTCGCGGCAGCCCCTGGAGGGTTATTGTCCCGACCTTCGTCCAGGCGGCGCCGTCGGCCGACGCGTACCCGGTGACCGTGCTGCCGTCGCGCACTAGCCGCAGCCAGGCGGCCTTGAGTGACGGCCCGGCGATGTCGCCGGTGAAGTCATCCTGCATCCGTACCCCGTGGGTCCCGGTGATCATGATCGCGACGTAGGCCGAGCCTTGGGAGAGGCTGGCCTTGAGGATGAGCCCGGCCTTCGCCCACGGCACGCTCACCCGCTCGGCGTTCGTCTTCGGCGTGCTGATGTCGCTGGTCAGTGATGAGACCCGGGCGGTGATCGTGCCGTTGCCGCTGACCGCCGAGCCCACGAAATAGAAGTTGTCGGAGACCGGCTCACCGCCCGGTCCCAGCAGCGGGGTGCAGGAAGCCACGTTGCAGCTTCCTTGCGGGCCGCCAACGAGTTCAAGGAAGGCGATGGCGGCCAGCGCGATGACCACCGCGACCACCCAGCCCCGGACGGTACGGAACTTCAGCCACTCCGCCGCGATCATTGAACCCCCCGGTAGTCCACCGAGTTCCTGGTCAGCTCCAGGTAGGCGGCCTCGAGCGACGGCCAGCGGGTCAGTATCTCGGACACCGGGGCGTCGGCGATCACCTTGCCGCGGCCCACCACGATCACGTGGTCGGCGGTGTCTTGCATCTCGCTCATCAGGTGGCTGGACACCAGCACCGTGCGGCCCTCGGCGGCCAGCCCGCGAAGGAACCCGCGGAGCCAGACGATGCCCTCGGGGTCCATCCCGTTGAACGGCTCGTCGAACATCAGCACCTTCGGGTCACCGATCAGCGCGGCGGCGATGCCGAGCCGCTGGCGCATCCCGAGCGAGAAACCGCCGGCCTTCCGCCGGGAAACAGTTTCAAGCCCGGTGATTTCAAGCACGTCGTCGGCTCTCGCTGGCGGCAGGTCCTGGGATTTGGCTAGCCAGCGCAGGTGGTTGCGCGCCGAGCGTCCCGGCTGCAGGGCACCCGCGTCGAGCAGCGACCCGACGTGACGCAGCGGGTGCTTCAGCGTGCGGTACGTTTTGCCGCCGACCAGCGCGGTGCCGGAGTCGGCGCGGTCCAGGCCGAGGATGACGCGCATCGTGGTGGATTTGCCCGCGCCGTTGGGCCCGGCGAAACCAGTGACACGGCCGGGGGAGGCGGTAAAGGTCATGTCGTCAAGCGCTAGGGTGCCGCCATAGCGCTTGCGCAGGCTCGTGACTTCGATCATGCGCACTGTTTTACGCAGCACCCGGTGTCAGCACGGTGCACGCCGCTGACACCTGGCTGACACCGGGTGGCGGCGCTGCTGTGGCCGTGTTTCCGCGGGCCGTGGCGTGCCGCTGCCGCGGGCGGCGCTGTCCGGAGGCATCTTCTCCCGGGTTGGTGCACACCGGCTGCCGGACATATTCGGGCATTACGGACGGGGAAAGTGTGCTAACCCGGGAGAAGTCAGCTGGCCGCCAGCGGGTTCGGGTCGGCTGCGGCGCTCTCCAGCGACCAGCTGGAAGGCGGTGCGGGTCACTCAGTAGTCTCCCGGCGGAGCAGGTAGCTGTCCATGATCCAGCCGTGGCGTTCGCGTAGCTTGGCGCGGGTCTCGCTGATCTGGGCGGCGACTTCCGTCAGCGGCCCGGAGATCAGCACCTCCTCCGGCAAGCTGAGGTAGGCGCCCCAGTAAACCGACAGGCTTGGGTCGTCGAACTCGGCCGCGGTGAACCCGCGATCCAGCATGACCACGGCGGAATCCAGCCCGTCTGGCAGGCCGTCGGCGATCCGGCGGGCGGGGGTGATGTGGATGGGCTCGCCGGTCCGGTTCAGCGGGACGCGGTGCGCCGCCGCGAGCGCTTGGACGCTGGTCACGCCCGGTATCACGGTGCAGGTGAAGGAGACGGTGCCGAGCGCGCGGACGTGGTTGACGATCCGCAGCGTCGAGTCGTAGACGGACGGGTCGCCCCAGACCAGGAACGCGCCGACGCCGTCCTGGCCAAGTTCGGCGTCGATCGCCCGCGCGATGAGCTCCGCACGGGCCTGGTGCCAGTCCCGCACCGCGTCTCGATAGCCGTCTGTCGTTAGTGACGCGGAGCGGTCGCGCGGCGGCTCGGGAATGTCCACGACGCGGTACCGGGGCTCTGTACTGTGTTGGCCCTTAACGCTGTGCTGGCCCTTAAATACGTGCCGGCGCAGGATCTCGTCCCTGGCGGCGTTGAGCCCGGATTTGGTGTCCCCCTTGTCGATGCGGAAGAACACGTCCACCCGGTTCAGGGCCTGCACGGCCTGGACGGTGATCTGGTCCGGGTGGCCGGGACCCATGCCTATGACGAGCAGTTCGCGCATCTGCCCAGTGTTCCGCAAAGCGCGCAGTGTCCCGCACTACGCTGCGGGAATGCGTGTCCTCATCCTCGGCGGAACCGGCGAGGCGCGGGAACTGGCGGCCAGACTCGTGGCGGCGGGCACCGACGTGCTGTCCTCACTGGCGGGCCGGGTGCGCCAGCCACGGCTCCCTGACGGCCCGCGGCGCGTCGGCGGGTTCGGCGGCGCCGATGGTCTGGCGGCCTTCCTGGGGGAAGAGGGCATCACCCATGTGATTGACGCGACACACCCGTTCGCCGGCGCCATCTCCGCGAACGCGGCGCGGGCCGCCCTCGGCGCGGGTGTGCCCAGGCTCGTGGTCCGCCGCCCTGAATGGGAGACCGACCCCTCCTGGCTGACGGCCGAGGACGTCCGCGCCGCCGCCGAGACGGTCCGGGCCTGGCCGGGTGACGGGGTGTTCCTCACCACCGGCCGCCGTGACCTGGACGCCTTCGCCGCCGACGACGGCCACCGGTTCCTGGTCCGGACCGTCGATCCGCCTTCCGGGGCGGTGCCGCGCAGCATGACGCTGATCCTGGACCGCGGCCCGTACACGGTCGAGGGGGAGTCCGCGCTGCTGCGCGACCATCGGATCGGGCTGCTGGTGACGAAGAACAGCGGCGGACCCGCGACCGCCGCGAAGCTGCGGGCCGCGCGGGACCTCGGCGTCCAGGTCGTCATGGTGCGGCGCCCGCCGCTGCCGCCTGGGAGCACCGTCGTGGCGACGGTCCCGGCGGCGCTGCGCTGGGTCAGCGGTCAGCCGTGATCCGGTTGCGCAGGCTGCTGCCGACGTAGAAGTTCCAGGCCGGAGAACAGCTGTCGAAGCACTCCTGCTGAGGGACCAGGCCGACGTGGGTGAAGCGCACTTCGGTGCCGTCGGCGGTCGGGGTGATGTCGAAGGTGATATCGGTGCCGATCCACTCGGCCTTGTCCTTGACGAAGTTCAGGTAACCGTCGGT
>JBEKHI010000065.1:0-26243 GCA_050012355.1 Streptosporangiaceae bacterium
CGGCCGACGGGGGTCTCAGCTGGACTCCGGCGGTCATCCGCAGTCAGGCCGGCCCGGTCACCGGCCACCAGGCAACGCTGGTGTCCGGCGGCCCCGGCGGCTGGGCGGGACTCGGCCCGCATGCCATCTGGGCCAGCGCCAACGGCACCACCTGGACGCTGGTCTCCGCCCGCGGGCTCGCCGCCCCCGGGGAGACCATCACGAGCGTGACGAAAGACAGCTGGGGCTACCTCGCGACCGGGACCAGCACCAGGTCGGGTACCGGCTTGGTGTGGACAAGCCCGAACGGGCTGACCTGGCACAAATTCACCGCCGCCCAGTTCGGTCTGGTAGACGTCTCGGGTGAGCGAGTCTTCGGGATGACCGCGGCCGGCACCGACTGGAACGTGACACTCGTCGCCGGGTCCGCGACCAAGGGCGGCAAGACCTGCGCTTACGTATGGCGCAGCCTGGACAACGGCGCCTCCTGGCGCACCGTGGTGGTACCGCAGACCCACGGCGCAGGCTGGTCATTCACCGGCCTAGCGGGCGACGCGGGTCACTTCATCGCGGTGCGGCCAGGAGAGACCTCCGGCGGCACCCCCGAGGCCGTCGTTTATACCTCCGATGACGCCATCAACTGGCACTTCGCCGCCGCGGTCACCGGGTTCACGCCGGAGCAAGTGACAGCAGCCTCCGGCCGCTTCGTAATAACCGGGCGGGACCAGGAAGGGCGCGCGGTCGCCTACACCAGCACCGACAACGGTGCCACTTGGACTCAAAGCGACGGCTTCGGCGTGATCCCCTCCGCCTAAGTGCGGCCACCCAGGCCAGGATGAGCTGGAAACGGAAACTTCCAGCCGTTCAGGTAATGCGACCGAGGGCGGCGTTCCAAGGCAAGATGAGTTTACGGCGGGTTGCGGGTCCTGGATGTGGTTTACTCCGTGCCCGTGGGCCCGGTTCACGAACCGGGGCAATCGCCAGTATTTCTCCCGGCCGCTGTGCCCGGCGATTGTGGTGGGTGCTGCCTTACCGTGTCTCTTTGCTGGGTACGGCAGCACCCACCACAATCCCTCGAACCTAGGGACGGTAGCCGCAGTCGGTGCAACCGGGTGATATCGCGCCAAACCGGTCAGCTGCAGCGACACGCCGAGAACCCACGCTGCCAACGAACGTTGCCCAGGATCAACCTGGTACCAATTCGCCTATCAGCTGGTCTCGACGGCGTAGACAACCGTGTTGCTAAGGTACGAGCCCAGCTGCGGATCGAAGGTTCCGCCGCAGGTGATGAGGCGCAGCTCCGGATCCGGGGTCGGGCCGTAAACGGCTGACGTGGGGAAGCCGTCCTTGGGAAACTGCCGGACGGCCGTCACCCGGAAGACCACCAGCGTGCCATCCGCGCGCCGCACATAGACCCGGTCACCGGGGCGAAGCGAGGACAGCCGGAAGAAGATTCCCGGGCCGGCATACGAGTCGATATGCCCGGCGATGATCGCGGACCCCACCGCCCCCGGCCGAGGGCTGCCGGTGTACCAGCCCGCTACGGCGGTCGTCGGGGGCACCTGGAGGGTGCCCTTGGCGGTCAGCCCGAGGTGGATGAGGTTTGTCTGCACGCCGATCGACGGAATGGTCAGCGCGACGGGCAGGCTGACCTGGGCCGATTGCTGCTGTGGCGCGGCAGCAATCGACCCGGTCGGAGCCGGCAGGACCGAGGCGGCGGCATAGTGCGCCGCGACCGGGTGACGTGTCAGTGCCAGCCCAGTAGCGCCCGCACCCGCTACGATCAGGCCCGCCCCAAGCACGAGCAAAGCCGCCCGCCGCTTACCCAGCAGCATGCCTGCCACGCGGACTCGGCCGCAGACGGACACCAAGGCCGCCTGCCAGGGCGAGCAGCAGCCCGGCGCCAATGAGGTACAGCCAGGGCAGCGGCGACGGCACCCTAGGCGCGGTGCCGCCGAATCCGGTCGCCGCGCCTCCCTCCGGCGCGTCAGTGCTCCCGGCCGCGTCCAGGAAGTTGTCGAGCACCAGGCCCTTCGATCCGTCGAGGACCACGATGGTGTGCACCGTTCCGGCGGCCAGCGTGATCGTCGAGTTCGCGGACTCGCTCTCCCCGGCGACGTGCAAGGTCGCGGTGGCCGGGGACACGGCCTGGTAAGAGCTCACCGACCCGAACGTCAGGTTGGTGACCTCCGGCTTCCCGTTCCAGGTCACCGTCACCTCATGCTGCTGCAAGGATGCCTGGATGACCCGGACTAGTACCTTGCCGGGTGGCGTGGTCAGCTGATCGTTAAGGACCTGCAGCCGGAGTCCGGATTCTGGTCCAAGTCCCGCCACGGTATAAGCGCCGCCAGGGACGACGGTCAGGCTCGCTGACAGCACCGGCTTGGTCGTGGCCGCGGCGCCCGCGGCGCGCATCGCCACGGTGTAATCGCCCGCGGCGATCGCCTCGTAGGACGAGACATCGCCGTAGGCGACATGGTGCAGCACCTGTTCGGCCGACGTGTCGCCGAACGAATACAGGTAGACATCCACCGCCGGGGTGTTAGGCGATAGGTGGGCGAGCCGCACCCACCCGGTCCCCGAGGACGCCGTCGATGCCGACGCGGCCTTAGGGATGCCGAGCAACAAGGCTGGTACTGCTATTAGCAAGATCGCCCACCGGACGAGTCTCTTAATTTTCATGGGTCCCTCCCCTTACCCAGATGACACAAAACGCTACGGGCTGCCGAGCAGCCCAAGCGGGCTAGGCGCGGCGTACTCGACCATGAGCGCGGATGAACCGGCCAGGTCCGCCCGTAGTGGCTGGAACGGCTGCTGCTGGGCAGCAACGAATGAAAGCATGGATCGCAGGCTGGCCTTGGCCTTGGCGCCGGAGCCCAGCGGAGCGAGCTGGACGCTGCGTAGCGGGACGATCGGGCTCGCCCCCGGTGATGGGTCGCCGAAGGCAGTGATTCGCACCGGTTGCTCAACGACGAGCGCGGCCAGCATCATGAGCAGCCGGGGGTCGACGTCGCCCGCGGTCAGCGCCGTTCTGGCACCGGAGGCGACCGTAATGCGCGGGTTGGCGAGCAGTTGCCTGCCCGCGGACATCCGGCTGAGGCGGTCGGCGGCGAGCGCCATCTCGTAGGCGGCGGTCCCGTCGGGGGCGATGGCTCGGATGTCGATCCGCCCGGCGCCGGTACCGAAGCTCGCGATCACGACCGGGGCATACACGTTCTGCAGGCGGGTCCCGAACTCGTTTCGGACGGCGGGGGTAGCCACCACCACATCCGACCCGAGCGGGTCGGCCGTGGCGGTACCAAGGACGAGCAGTCTGGCGGCCGGAAGCCCGTCTGCCTGCAACGCCGCGCACATCGCGGGATCACAGGCGACGATCGCGCTCGCGGCCAGCTGCCCGGCGATCCACCTGGCGGCCGCGCCTCGCGTCGCGGCGGAGGCACCAAGGGCTGCCGCCGATACCGACCGCGGTCCTGGGTCCCGGGACGCGGCGGACGTCGTCGCGTGCACGATGAAGACACCACTCACCCCAGCCGCGATCGCCACCGCGGCAAGCGTCACCGCCACGCGCCGGCTCGGCGCGAAGACATGATGACGCTCAAGCCATAGCCGCAACGTGGTCGCGATGACCGACGGCCACGACGGCTTGTGGCGTCGCGCCCGCGCACGCGCTGACAGCCTCGCGCCGTGATACTCCATTCCGCCCCTCCCCACCCCTGCCACCAGGCAAGATGCGGTTAAGGCTCAGCAAAACACATGTTCAGCGACATTACTGGCGAAATCATGATTTAGATGTCGGCCTGGGCAAAACGACGGCAATGCTGAGCACGGCTCCTACCAGCAGAGCGGCACCGTGAATGTTCCGATCTGCGACGAGTGCGACGCCGCAGGCAAGCACCGCGGCCCCGGCCACCGCGGCGGCGAGGACGCGACGGCTTAGGGTCAGCCGGAGCAGCAGGCCGGTTGCCGCGAAGATCAGCCCGGCCGCGATCGCGCTGACCGTCCCGGCCAAGGCCCCCACCCACAGCAACTGCGCATACGGCGCAGCCGCGGGTGCGCACCGGCGATCGCGCAGCATCAGCACCGCCAGTGCTCCAGAAAGCCCGCAGATGGCGACCGAGTTGCCCGCACCGGTCGGCTGCCAGCCGTAGGCGGCGAACTCGCCCGCCAGGCCCGGCCCGAGGTAGAGCACGAGCCAGCGCGGGCGGGTCAGCACCTGCTCCGCGATGGACCCGATGACGAGCAGGAACGCGAGGTTCGACAGCGTGCCGACGACACCGCCGTCCTGAACGACCAGTGAGCTGATGCTGCGCCACCATTGACCGGTCAGCCCGGCTGGCGTGCGCTCGAGATCGTGCAGGACCGCCGGGACCATGGCCTGCACGCACGAGGGCACCGCAGTCAGCAGGAACACCGTCAGGGTGAGCCAGGGTGGCCGGCGGATGCCCACGCGGGCCAGCCGCTGCTGAAATGCGATCATGCAACAAACTTATACTTGATACAAAAATATATCAATCCTAAACTTGTACTCAGTCCATCGAACGGGATACGGTCACTACATGACAGTCGGCCTGCGCGAGCAGCACAAGCAGCGGACCCGAGCCGCGATCTCAGCCGCCGCTACCCGGCTGTTCGCCGAGCGCGGCTTCGATCAGGTCACGATCGCGCAAGTCGCGGAGACCGCGGGGGTCGCCAAGATGACGGTCGCCAACTACTTCCCGCGCAAGGAGGACCTGGTTTTCGATCAGGCCGACGCGGTGATAAGCCAGCTCGCCCGGACGATCACCAGCCGGACCGACGGCGAGAGCTACCTGGCGGCCGTCCGTCGGGACTATCTCGCCGAGCTCGACCGTGCGGACGGTACGACCGGGATCACCTCGGCCGGTTTCGCCGCGATGATCCAGCGCAGCCCCGCACTGGCCGCCCGCGGGGCCGAGATCGCCTATCAGCGGGAGCACGCGCTCGGCGACGCGATCGCGGCCGCCGAGGGCACCGACTCCCCCGAGTTGCGACTGGTCGCCGCGCAGCTCGCGGCCGCGCACCGGGTGCTCTACGCCGAGGCGGCCCGGCGCAGTCTGGCCGGCGAGCCACGAGCCAGCATCCGGGCCGCGCTCGGCCAGGCCGCGCAGCGCGTGTTCGATCTGCTGGAGCCCTCGATCGGCAGCTACGGGGTATGAAGCCGTTCAGTGCACATGGCTGGCGGCTGATGCGGTGGACGGCTGAAGCACGGACGAACCGAGCCAGTGGCTAGCTTGCAGCGCGAGTTCGACGTTATGGCGGTTCTTGCCGACTGGGCGGCCGAGGCTCTCTTCAGCCTTGCGGATCCGGTACTGGACCGTGTTCTTGTGCAGCATCAGCCGTTCGGCCGTCGTCTTGTAGCTCCCACCGGTATCCAGGAACACCAGCAGAGTCTCGCGCAGGCGGGCATGCTGCTCGTCATCGGTGGCCAGCCCGCCCAGCGTGCTGAGCACCCAGCCGCGCAGCAGGTCCGCGGAACTGAGCATCATCGCCACCGGCGCGACCTCGCCGTAGGTCACCACTCGGGGCGGAGATCCTCCGGCGAGCGCGACCGACTGGGCGGCGATGGCCTGCTGATGGGTGAGGCGGAACCCAGCGATGCCCTTAACCGCATCGCCGAACGCGACATGGAGGTTGCCGTCCAGGTCGTCCGTGCTGGCCGCCGTCGCGTCGAACCGGTCCAGCATCCCGAGCGGCAGCCACGCCCAAGCGCTGGACTCGTCGCGGGGCAGGAAGACAGGATCGCCACCGACTATCTGGGCGGCGACATGCCCGATCGCACGCTCAAGCCGGGTGATGTTGTCTACCGCGCTCGCCTCGTCGTCAGCTGCCCAGCACACGACGCCTACGTGGTACTGACGCAGCCGGTAGCCCAGGATGGCCTCGGTCGCGCTCACATTGATCCGCTGGCCCGACAGCAGGTCACGGATCCGGGCGGCCTGGGCGGCGCTGCGGTTCCGCAGCCAGTTCTCCCTCTCCCGCGTGTAGGCCGCGACGATCTCCTCGGAGGTCTGGTCGACGTACCCGGCCACGATCTTGGACATGCAAATCGTGACGGCGGTCAGCAGCTGGGCGTCATCTGTCTGCCCGGCCAGTTCCTTGAAGACCCAGTCGGAAAAGACCGTATGCCCGAGCCGGTAGGTGCGGAGCAGCGCGGTCAGCGGCGTGCCCCGCTGCGCCCGGCGGCGCGCGTATTCCAAGGACGCGGCCGGGGCTCGCACGGCGGCCAGGTCGATCTGGTGCTGCATGATCTGCAGGCAGGTACCGACATTGCTGTGGATGCTCGAGGCGAACAGCGCGAGCACCGCCTGGTCGTCGTGTAGCTCCGGGATCTCCCGCAGCGTCACCTCATAGACGTTCTCGCATACTTCGGTGACCCGGCGGCTTACCGCCGCCGCGACGCTAGCCATGAGCCCGGCAACCGTGGGACGAACGGTGTCCACCTGCGGATCTTCTCACACTCCGACGAGCGTGCCGAGACATGCGACCGACGAATCCGGTTCTCCCCCCAGGCCGCCTGTGCCCGCGGAACCATGCCTAGCCCCCGGTTCGTGACGAGCGACCAATGGAAGAACGCGAACCGCGGCTTACGCTCGGCTGATAATGAGCGATAACACCGATTCGGCCAGGTCAGCAGCTGAGGACGCCGCTGCGGTACCGCTGGACCTGCTGCTCGCGGATGCCGCGACGGGCATGCTGCGCCGGGTGAACCTGGGCGGCTCTGGCCTGCGCCTGGCCGCGGCCCTGGCGGCCAGGCCGCGGCTGCTCACCACCCGAGGGGGACGGCTGGCCGGCGAACTGGGCCGCATCGCCCTCGGCCGATCCCAGGTGCAGCCGTCCCGGCGGGACCGCCGGTTCACCGACCCTGGGTGGTCGGATAACCCAGTGCTGCGCCGCGCGATGCAGGCCTACCTGGCCGGTGCGGAGAGCGCGGCGGGCGTAGTGGCCGACGCTGAGCTAGACGAGGCTGACGCCGAACGGGTCGGCTTCGTGCTGACCAACCTGATCGACGCGCTGGCCCCGAGCAATAACCCGCTGCTGAACCCGGCGGCGGTGAAGGCCGCGATCGACACCGGCGGCGGCAGCGCCCTGGCGGGCCTGCGACATTTCCTGGCCGACATGGCGGAGGCGCCCCGGGTGCCGTCCATGGTCGAGCCGGACGCGTACCAGGTGGGCGACGACCTGGCCGTCACCCCCGGGTCGGTGGTCCTGCGCACCCCGGTATTCGAGCTGATCCAGTACCGCCCGGTCACCGCCACGGTGCGGCAGGTCCCGCTGCTGATCGTCCCGCCGGTGATCAACAAGTTCTACGTGCTGGACCTGGCCCCGGGCCGGAGCATGGTGGAGTACCTGGTCGGCACCGGCGTGCAGGTGTTCATGATGTCCTGGCGCAACCCGGACGCCCGCTACGCCGGCTGGGACCTGGACACCTACGGCCAGGCGGTGCTGGATGCCATGGACGCGGCGGGCCGGATCACCGGAAGCGAGCGGACCGCGCTGGCCGGGACCTGCTCCGGCGGCATCATCGCCGCGATGGTGGCCGCGCACCTGGCGCACCTGGGCCAGCAGGACCGGATCGCCGCCCTCACCCTGATGGTCACGGTGCTGGACCAGGCACACGCGGGCCTGGCCAGCGCCGTCATCGATGAACGGACCGTGCGGCTGGCCGAGGCCGCGTCCCAGGCCCGCGGCTACCTGGACGGCCGGTCGCTAGCCGAGGTGTTCGCCTGGCTGCGGCCGAACGACCTGATCTGGAACTACTGGATCAACAACTACCTGCTCGGCCGGAAACCACCGCCGTTCGACATCCTGTTCTGGAACGCGGACACCACCCGGATGACCGCGGGCCTGCACCGGGACTTCCTGCGGCTAGGCGCCGCGAACGCGCTGGTCACGCCGGGCTCGGCGACCATGCTCGGCTCGCCAGTAGACCTGACTGCGGTCGACCGGGACAGCTACATCGTCGCCGGGATCAGCGACCATATCTGCCCCTGGCAGAGCTGCTACCGGTCCACCCAGCTGCTGTCCGGCCGCCACCGGTTCGTTTTGTCGACCAGCGGGCACATCGCCGCGATGGTGAACCCGCCGGGAAACGAGAAGGCCAGGTACCAGGTGGGTAAGAAGTGCCCGGACGACCCGCGAGACTGGCTGCGCCGCGCGCAGACCTGCCACGGGTCGTGGTGGCCGGACTACGCGACATGGCTGGCCGAACACTGCGGCGAGGAAACGGCTGCCCCTGAAGAAGGGCCGGTGCCGATCTGTGACGCGCCCGGGACATACGTCTATGACCACTGATCCGGTGCGTCCGAGCGAGGACCGCGCGGGGACCAGTCTGGGCCGGATGCTCGGCCGGCTACGGCGGACGGGACAGAACGAGCGGATGCGGATCCTGACGATCGGCGGCCGCGCCGTCCGCGTCTCGGTGCGGCCGGGCGCCCCGGACTGGCCGCCCTTGCTGCTATGTAACGGCAGCGGCGCGAGCCTCGAATTGCTCCAGCCGTTCGTCGACGCACTCGACCCGCGGCGGCCGGTCATCCGGTTCGACATGCCGGGCATCGGCGGCTCGCCGGCCCCCGTCATCCCCTACCACCTGATCACGCTGCCATCGCTGCTGGCCGGGCTGCTGGACCAGCTCGGCTATGCGCAGGCCGATGTCCTGGGCATCTCCTGGGGCGGCGGGCTCGCGCAGCAGTTCGCGCTGAGCCGGCCGTCGCGGGTACGCCGGCTGGTGCTGGTCGCGACCGGGACGGGCGCGCTGATGGTGCCCGGGCGGCCGCGCATCCTGCTGCACATGCTCACGCCGCGAAGGCACCGGGACCCGGGCTACGCGGCCCGCATCGCCGCCGACCTGTACGGGGGCAGCGCCCGAAAAGACCCGGCCATCGCCCGCGATCTGCTGCACGCCACGACGCGGCTGGGCCCGCCCCGGGGCTACTACTACCAGCTGCTCGCCGGGGCCGGCTGGACCAGCCTGCCGTGGCTGCTGAAGTTGCGGACGCCCACCCTCATCCTGTCCGGTGACGACGACCCGATCATCCCGCTGGCCAACGCCAGGATCATGCACCGGCTGATACGGCACAGCAAGCTGCACATCTATCAGGGCGGCCACCTCGAGCTGGCCGCCGACGCCGAACGCCTGGCCACGGTCATAGAGGCGTTCCTCGATGCCGATCCCACCGCGGAGGGAGCCAGCAATGACGCAGCTCACGAGCGCCCACCTGGGTGAATCTCTCGGGACGGACTTTTTCTCCGTCCGCGAGCAGTTCACCGACGACGAATGGTCGCACTTCGTCACCGTCCGGCGGTTCGTCGACGAGGAGGTCGTGCCGGTCGCCGGCTCATACTGGGAACGGGCCGAGATCTGCTGGCCGCTGGTCAAGCGCCTCCCTGAACTCGGCATCGTCGGCGAGGACATCAAAGGCTACGGGTGCGCCGGGATGAGCCCGATGGCGTGCGGGCTGGTCACGATGGAACTGCACCGCGGCGACGGCAGCCTCGGCGTGTTCCTCGGGGTGCACGCGGGCCTGGCCATGGAGTCGATCGCGATGTGCGGCTCACAAGAGCAAAAGGAGCGCTGGCTGCCGGACATGGCCAGCATGGACAAGCTGGGGGCGTTCGCGCTGACCGAACCTGAGCACGGCTCGGATTCGGTGGCCCTGGAGACTTCCGCCCGACGTTATGGCAATGAATGGGTACTGAACGGACGGAAACGTTGGATCGGGCTGGGCAGCGTCGCGGACCTGGTCGTGGTGTGGGCCCGCAATGCCGAGGATGGCCAGGTCAACGGGTTCGTCGTGGAGAAGGGAACACCGGGGTACACGGCGAAGGTCATCGAGGGGAAGGTGTCGCTGCGCTCGGTATGGCAGGCCGAGATCACGCTGGAGAACGTGCGGGTGCCAGCCGAGAACCGGCTGCCGGAAGCGCGCTCGTTCAAGGACACCAGCCGGGTCCTGGCCACCACCCGGAGCACCTGCGCCTGGGCGGCGCTGGGTCACGCCACCTCCGCTTACGACGCTGCCTTGCGGTACGCGATGGAGCGGCGCCAGTTCGGCGAGCCGCTGGCCAGCTTCCAGATCATCCAGCAGCGGCTGGTATCGATGCTGGCGGACCTCACCGCGATGCAGCTGTACTGCCTGCAGATCGGCCGCCTGGCCAAAGCCGGCCGGCTGACCCCCACCGTGGCCGGGCTGGCCAAGATGCACAACACTCGCAAGGCCCGCGCGATCGCCGCCGAGGCGCGCGACATGCTGGGCGGCAACGGCATCCTGCTCGACTTCCAGGTCATGCGGCACATGGTGGACCTGGAGGCGATCCACACCTTCGAGGGCACCGAGACCATGCAGACGCTCATCGTCGGCCGCGCCATCACCGGGATAGGAGCCTTCACGTGACGAACCTGGCCAAGAACCTGACAGACACCACCCGTGCGCACGCCGGCCGGGTGGCGGTACGAGTGGACAACGCGGCGATGACCTACCGGGCGCTGGACGAGGCGAGCGCCCGGGTGGCCGGACTGCTACGCGAGCGCGGTCTCAAGCCCGGCGACCGGGTCGGCCTGATGATGCCCAACGTGGCCGAGGTCCCGGTGGTGTACTACGGCGTCCTGCGGGCCGGCGGCGTCGTCGTGCCGATGAACCCGCTGCTGAAGGCCCGGGAGGTCGCCTATTACCTCGGCGACTCCGGGGCCGGACTGGTCTTCGCCTGGCACACGTTCGCCGACCAGGCACGCATCGGCGCTGAGCAGGCCGGGGCGGAATCCACCGTCGTGGACGCGGCCAGTTTCCCCGATCTGCTGGCCTCCGCCACCCCGGACTTCGAGGTCACCAGCACCAGCGACCAGGACACCGCGGTGATCCTCTACACCTCCGGCACAACCGGACATCCGAAGGGCGCCGAGCTCACCCACGGCAACCTCATCAGCAACACCGAGGTGTCGCGGGCCGACATCGTCCTTTCGGGCCCGGACGACGTAATATTCGGCGGCCTTCCGCTCTTCCACGTATTCGGGCAGACCGTCGCGCTCAACGTGGCGGTGGCGTCCGGGGCATGCCTGACCTTGCTGCCCCGGTTCGACGCCGCGCACGCCCTGCGGATCATCGACGGGCACCGGGTCACCGTCTTCGAAGGCGTGCCAACCATGTACGTGGCCCTGCTGCACCAGTCCGACCGTGAGGGCTACGACACCTCGGCGCTGCGGATGTGCATCTCCGGCGGCGCGGCCCTGCCGGTCGAAGTGCTGCGCGGCTTTGATGACGCGTTCGGAGTCCCGGTGCTAGAGGGATACGGCCTCTCGGAAACCTCGCCGGTCGCCTCGTTCAACCACCCCGGCCGGGAGCGCAAGCCCGGCTCGATCGGCACGCCCATCCGGGACGTGCAGATGCGTGTTGTGGACGGTGAAGACCATGAGGTCGCGCCGGGCGAGGTGGGCGAGATCGTCATCCGCGGGCCGAACGTGATGAAGGGCTACTGGCAGCGCCCCGACGCCACCGCCGAGGCGATTCGCGACGGCTGGTTCCACACCGGCGACCTGGCCCGGGTCGACGCCGACGGCTACTTCTACATCGTGGACAGGAAGAAGGACCTGATCATCCGCGGCGGCTACAACGTCTATCCGCGGGAGATCGAGGAAGTGCTCTACGAGCATCCCGCCGTCGCCGAGGCCGCCGTCATCGGATTGCCGCACCCGGCCCTCGGCGAGGAGGTCGCCGCGGCGGTGACCCTCAAGCCGGGCGCCACCATCACCGCCGAGGAGCTGCGCGACTACGTCAAGGGCCAGGTCGCGGCGTACAAGTACCCACGGCACGTCTGGATCGCCGACTCGCTGCCCAAGGGGGCCACCGGCAAGCTCCAGAAACGCGACATCGTCATCCCGTCCGACCTGACCGCGCCGTGAGGCTGCTGCTACTCGCTCCGCCAGCCGCCCGACTCGGTCACCGCCGACATCCAGGCCCGGTTGTCCTTCACGTGACCATGCTGCGGTAGACGGCGATCAACGCCGCCTTCTGATCGTCGCTCAGGCGCTTGTCTGCCATGATCGCGGCCTCGGTTGGCTCTTCGTCGGCAGCACCCTCGCCGGTCACCGCGTCGATGAGACCGGCCTGCGTGAGGAGGGTCTCGGCGGACAGGTTCAGGGCCTCGGAGATTGCCTTGAGCACGCGCACCGACGGCTCGTGCAGTCCCCGCTCGACCTGGCTGAGGTACGGGTTCGACAGGCTGGTCAGCTCGGCCAGCTGACGGAGCGAAAGGTTGGCCGTCTGGCGCTGGGCACGGATGAAGGCACCGAGCGCCTCCCGCTGCGCCTGCCACGAGTCGGTCACGGCCACCTCCCTAAGCGGTGCTTAGTATAGTACGCGGCGGCACCGGACTCCGGTGCCGCCGCGTACTGGCTCGGACTTCATAGTCACCCGGCGTCCGCGCCCTGCTCCGGCTGCGTCCCGCTGCCCGCCCTCAGCGGGGCCGTCGCCTTCACCAGCTCCGCTGCGAACTGACGCTGGCCGGACAGCAGCTTCTCGGCGAAGTCGTACGCGTTTGCTACGACATCCTGCGGCTTTGGCAGTTTCTCGGCGAGCGGCACCGAGGGGACCTTCGGCGTCACCGCCTTGACGGTTTCGACCCAGGTCTTGATCGCCTCAACGACGGTCTCCTGGCTGGTACGGATCACGTTCAGGAGCTCGTCCTGTACGTCCTGCGGGGAGTGGCTAGGCATTGTCGTCTGCCTTTCTCTGTGACGGTTCCGACGTTGCTAACTATACCAAGCGCTAACTATATCTAGCAAGCCCTGCCAGCAACGCGGTGCCTGTCAGCCTTGACTCGCCCGCAGGCATGATGGTTGCGGCCGCGCGGTGCGGCTCCAAGGGAGCGCCGAAATACCAGCGGACGGCGCAGGGTTAGAGCTGTTGAGCACAGCAACACTGAGAGGACATCATGACGACTGAGAAGGCAATCCTGGCCGGCGGCTGTTTCTGGGGCATGCAGGACCTGATCCGCAAGCTCCCTGGTGTGCTCTCGACAAGGGTCGGTTACACCGGCGGTGACGTGGCGAACGCGACTTACCGGAACCACCGCGGCCACGCCGAGGCGATCGAGATCGCCTTCGACCCGGACAAGATTTCCTACCGGGATCTCCTGGAGTTCTTCTTCCAGGTCCACGACCCGACGACTGTGAACCGGCAGGGAAACGACATAGGGACCAGCTACCGGTCAGCCATCTTCTACCTCAGCGACGCGCAGAAGCAGACCGCCGAGGACACCATCGCCGACGTCAACGCCTCCGGCCTGTGGCCAGGCAAGGTGGTCACCGAGGTGACGCCCGCCGGGCCGTTCTGGGAGGCTGAGCCTGAGCACCAGGACTACCTGGAGCATTACCCCAACGGGTACACGTGCCACTTCGTCCGCCCCGGCTGGAAGCTGCCGCATCGCGCGGAGAATGTCACATCCTGAGTCGTTAGCTATTGACGCCGGGCTAGTAAGTCTTGATATTTATTAACCGTGCGCCGAATTCTTGCGGTTTGGACGGTTACAGCGGCATTCTTCGGATTCGCAGGTGTCCCGGCCGCGTCAGCGGCGTCTGCCGGTGGGACATATCGGGCGGTCGAGTACCACGGCTACGAGATTCAGGTTCCGGCGTCGTGGCCGATCTACAACCTGGCGGCCGACCCGACCCGGTGCGTGCTGTTCAACCGGCATGCCGTCTACCTCGGCACGCCGGGGGCCGACCAGCGATGCCCGGCTCGCGCGTTCGGGCGGACCGGGGCGGTGCTGGTCCAGCCTGAGCAGGCGTCGGTACCGCCCGGCACGGTGAAGCTCGGGCCGGACACGGCATCGTTCTCGGGCGCGCTGCCCGCGAACGACACGACCAGCCACGTATTGCAGGTCGTGGCACCAGGACCGGGCGTGCTGGTCACGGCGACATACGGGTCTGACGAAGCGCAGATCCGCTCGATCCTGGCCGGCGCGCGGATGACCACACAGTCCGCGGCCGCGACCACCTCCGCAGCCGCGGCCGCCAGCAAGCCGACCACCAAGGCATCCGCCGAGCCGACGGGGACCCCTGAGCTATCGCTGCAGCAAGGGCACGGGCTCGGGATCGACACCTGCACCGCGCCGTCGGTCACGACAATGACCGACTGGCTGGCCTCGCCCTACCGGGTGATCGGCACCTACCTGGGCGGCGTGAACTGGGCGTGCAGCTACGGGAACTTCAACAGCACCTGGGCCAGCGAGGTCGCGGCCGAGGGCTGGCGGTACATCCCGATCTGGGTTGGCCCGCAGGCGCCGTGCACGACGATCGAAGGCGCGACCGTGATCGACCCGTCCGAGGCGGCGGCGCAGGGCGAAGCCGAGGCGGCGAGCGCGGCGGCGGCCGCCGAGAGCTTCGGCTACGGCAAGGGAACGCCGGTCTATTTCGACATGGAGGGTTACGACAGCTCGGACACCTCGTGCGCGCAGGCGGTCATCACGTTCCTCGGCGGCTGGACGGCCGGGCTGCACGCGGCCGGGTACCTGTCCGGGGTCTACTCAAGTGCGGCGTCCGGCATCGCGGACCTCGCGGCGGAGTACGCCAACCCGGACTACCAGCGCCCTGACGACGTGTGGGTGGCGGACTGGAACGGCGACCCGGTGCTGACCGACCCCTACCTGCCAAGCGGCGACTGGCAAGACGCGGTGCTGCACCAGTACTACGGAAGCCACAATGAGACCTGGGGCGGCGCCACCCTGAACGTCGACAGTGACGTCATCGACGGCGCGGTGGCCGGCTACCCCGGCCCGTCCACGGCCGGACGGCCAGCGGTGCTCGACGAGCCAGCCGCCGTTTCCCTGACGCCCGGCAATATCAAAACGGCGCGACTAGTTATCCGGGGAACCCAGTATCCCTCGGTCGTGCGCTGGCGGGCCGTCACGCCCGCCGGGGTGTCGGTCACACCAGGATCGGGCCTGGCCTTCGTCCCCGCCGGAGGGCGGGTGACCGTACCGGTCCGGGTCTCGGCCGCCACATCACTGGCTAGCGGGCGGTACGACGTGCCGATCACGGCGTACGCGGGCGGCCAGCAGCTCACGGAGACCTTCCTGCTGGTAACCAGCGGCTCACCGGTGCCGGGCACGGTCGTGCTGTACGCGGCGGACCCGCGGAGCATGGCGATCGCCGCGGCCGAAGCCAGCCGGCTGGCGCTACCCGTAACCGGCAACTTCGAGACCGCGTGGAATGATGCCGCAGCCGGTTCCGACCTAGTGCTCGCGGTTGGGGCGGCCGCGTCGGATGCCCTGTACTACAACGCTTGCGGCTGGACAAACCCGGCAGGCATCAGCGCTGGTAACACGCCATTCTTTTACCCAGGAGCGCCACTTCAGCAGGGCGAGGCTGATGCTTTCGAGGTGGCTGACGGAAGCAACACCGCCAAAACCGCGCTACTTACCACACAATTCGCCCAGTATGCACTCGCGGGAACCGTGCCAGACGACGGCGGCCAGCCGACCGGGCCGGTCGCACCGACAGACAGCTGCCTGGGATCCGCGAACGTATTGGTGTGGTAGCTCGCCGCTAGCTACAAAGACCTGCTGTTTCCCGGCCCAGCGACTGCTGCCGGCCTAGCCCGGATGAGCCGGTGCCCGCTAGGTCATCTCAGCCATGATCGCAATAGCATATATCTCTATATACCGAATTTTTAGACCTGACCGGGATTACAGTTGCGGCAACGCACAGATCGCGTCGGAGAGGCCGTCGATCTTGAGGCGATGCCCTGCCGCGTGAGTGCTGCTTGTGATTTAGAAGACGAAAAGAGCGCGCAGCCAGCGAGGATAGGAACAATGGGAAACCATGGGGGTGCCAACGGCGAACCGCGCACCAGGGACATGAGCAGGTCTGCAAAGACATCGACGACCTTCAGCCTTCGGGGTCATCGAGCCTTCAGCCTGCAGAACTGGCCGGTGTCGTGGCGACTGTTCGCCGTAATCATGCTGACGCTCGCCATGGGCCTGGTCTTCGGTGGCCTGCGGGTAGCGGCGGCGGCGGACAGCGCCGCCCAATTCAGCCGGGTGTCACAGCTCGCTAACCTCGGACAGCAGATCACCGGCCTAGTCCAGGACTTGGAGAACGAACGGGACGAGACGAGCGCCAGCGTTCCGGTCAGCAATACCCAGGCCCTGCAGCCCTGGTACAACGCGACCGACGCGGCGGCCGCTAAGGTCCAGCCGCTAGCCGCCGATATCGGCGGTTCCTTCCCGTCGGCCATCCAGGCGAAAGCCGCTACCGTGCGCTCCGCGATCGGCTCCCTTGAGCAGCTGCGCGGCGCGGCGCAGTCTAGTTCGTCCGCGCTGACGGTGATCGCTGAGTACTCGGTTCCCATCGATGACCTGATCGCGCTGAACGATCAGATCGCGGCGGGCACCGATGATCCTGATCTCATCAACGACGTCGAGACGCTCAACTCGTTGGCCCTGGAGAAGGACCAGGTCGCCCAGCAGCGCGCGATTCTCTTCAACGCGCTTACGGAGAAGTCTTTCGCTAACGCCGAGGAGGACGCGCTGGTCACCGCGGTGGCGGCCCAGAGTTCTGACGCGACGACGTTCGACACGACCGCCACCACCGCTGAGCAGAACTCCTTCAACCAAGTCGTTACCGGGCCGCAGGTCAAAGAGGCAGTGACCATCGAGCAGTACGTCACCGGCACCAACAGCCTGAACCTCGGTAATGGCGCCCTGAACATCAGCGCGCAAGCCGCACCTGGCGAGTGGTATTCCACCATGTCCGACACGATCGACAGGATGCAGACTGTCGAGCTGGGGGTGGCCGGAAACATCGTCGCACGGGCCAAGGTCCTGCAGCGGGGCGCGGAACAGTCCGCGCTGCTCACCGCCATCTTGACCGTGGTGGCCCTGCTCCTCGTGGTCATCGCGACCTTCGCCGTCGCCAGGTCTCTCGTCCTGCCGCTGCGCAGGCTGCGGGCGGGCGCGCTTGAAATCGCCACGGCGGAACTGCCAGCGCGGGTCCGGCAGCTTGGAGAGGCCCAGGACCCCACTTCGAGCCTGGACGTAGTGCCAATCGATGTGCTGTCCACCGATGAGATCGGCCAGGTCGCTCGCGCGTTCGACCAGGTGCACTCAGAGGCGGTACGGCTCGCCGGAAACGAGGCGCTGCTGCGGAGAAGCTTCAACGCGATGTTCGTCAGCCTGTCCCGGCGCAGCCAGTCGCTGATCGAGCGACTGGCGCGAATGATCGACTCCCTGGAACAGAACGAGGAAGATCCCAACCGGCTGTCGAACCTGTTCACGATGGACCACCTGGTCACCCGGATGCGCCGGAACTCCGAGAACCTTCTCCTGCTCGCTGGGCACGAGAGCGCGCGGAAATGGAGCGAACCGGTTCCGCTCACCGACGTGGCCCGGGCCGCGACCTCGGAGATCGAGCAGTACAACCGGGTGGCGCTGAACATTCAGCCCGGGGTCATGATCTCTGGGCAGGCGGCGTCTGACGTGGTGCACCTGCTCGCTGAGCTCATCGAGAACGCCACCGCGTTCTCCCCCAAGGAAACCCAGGTGCTGGTATCCGGCCAGGAAGTGGCGAGCGGAGGCACGCTGCTCCAGGTCAGCGACCGCGGTGTCGGTGTCTCCGCGGCCCGGCTGGCGGAGATGAACCAGCGGCTGGACGATCCGCCCGTGATCGACGAATCGGTATCCCGGCATATGGGGCTGTTCGCGGTGGCCCGCCTAGCCGAACAGCACGGTGTGCGAGTCCGGCTGCGGGCCGGAAACCCGGAAGGACTGACCGCTCTGGTATGGCTACCGGACAGCCTCACCGAGCGAGGTGGCGCCCGGTATGGTGACCTGCCGCAACGACCCGTCGCTCCCCAGGCCGGGCCTCCGATCGGGAATCGCGCCACCGCTATAGGCTCCGCTGCCGAGGGTCAGGTCGCCAGAGACTGGCCGGGTCCCGTCGCTCCTGTCATGCCGACCCCCGCTGGCATGGGCCAGATGCCGGCTGCGGCCGATTCGGCGGCAGCGAGCTGGTTCCGCCAGTCGACCGCGGCGGGTACCGGCAAGACCGGCACCGGACCGCTGGGCATGGTCCGGCCGCTAAGCGATGCAAGACCGCCGGTAATGGACGGTTGGGCTGGCGGCCAGCAGGCCGCCCAGCTGATCGCCAACCCAGTCCGTGGCGACCGCACGGTCGCCGGGATGCCCGTGCGCATTCCGCGCGCGAACTTCGTTCCCGGATCCGCCGACGGTGATCAGCCCGTAACAGGCCGTTCGGCGGACGGATATGAGGGTCAGACACCGACAGCGCTGCGCCAGCGATCACCCGATATGGCTCGCAGCCGCCTAAGCGGTTTCCAGCGGGGAAGCCGCCGGGCTGAGGGTCAGGCGCCTCGCACAGGAGAGGGAGCGGGTCGTTGAATTACGTATACCGACGAGATCTGAACTGGCTCGTCACCGACTTCACCACGCGAGTCCCCGACGTCGCCCACGCGGTCGTGGTGTCCTCCGACGGTGTACCGCTGGCGCTGTCGGAGAATCTTCCGCCTGCTTTCGCGGAACGGCTCGCGATCATTACCTGCGGGCTGGCCAGCCTGATGCAGGGTGCCGCTCAGATCTTCGAGGCGGGATCGCCCACCCAGGCGCTGGTGGAGATGGATAGCGGGCTGATGCTGGTCAAGGTAATCAGCGACGGTTCCAGCTTGGCGGTGCTGGCCGCTCCCGAATGCGACACGGACCTGGTCTCCTACGAGATGACGCTGCTGGTCGAGGCGGTCGGGGAGGTACTGACTCCGGCCGCTCGCACCCAGGCAGGGTTCTAGGCCGGCGCCATTAGCTGGTGCTTTCCTTGTGCAGTTCGTTGGCCAGCTGAACGCGCGACTGGATCCCGAGCTTGGCGAACACGGCCCGCAGGTGGGTTCCGACGGTGTTGACGGACACACCCAGCTCGGATGCGGCCGACTTGTTGGTGTGGCCGGCGCCGATAAGCACGGCTACCCGGCGTTCCGCCTCGGTCAGCGACTGCCAGCCAGCGGCAGCCTTGATCGTCACAGCGGTCCATTTCGGGAACCGGACGCCAGCTTCGCGCATCACCTGCTGAACCCGCGCCCGCGGAGACCAGGCGCCCATGTGGTGATAGAGATCCCAAGCGCGGTCGAGTTGCGCCACCGCGGCGGATCGCTGTCCGGCCGCGAGCAGAGCGCGCCCATAGGTGTCCGCGCCGAGAGCTCGCAGCACGGGACGCGGGCTCCGGGCCAGTGTCTCCGCCGACCTGGCGACGATGTCCATGTCTCTGTTCCGCCTGCCGCGCAGGTTAAGTGCGACACCTTCGAAGCTCGCGACACCAGGATTGCGCGCCGCCGCGCTCTCCGCGATGTCGATCGTCGCGGCGGTCAGCCGCTTGTCTCCGGCCAGCGCGGCGAACTCGAAGAACAAGCCGTTCCAGCAAGGCCACAGCGGCCAGTAGCTCCGTGACTGACCGGCACCTTCGACCACTGGCCAGAGGACGGCGAGGGCTTGCTCAAAGCTGCCACGGCTGGCCTCGAGCCAGCCCTGCGCAACCGCTAGCCCCGGGTGGCGGACGCATTCATCCGCACCTCCGAGATCGGTGGCCCGGCGAAGCTGCGCCGCCGCGGTCTCGATCTCCCCGCGAAGCAAAGACACCGAGACACGGATGATGATCGCGTCCGTCGTGTACAGACCGCTGCCCAGTTGCTGTCCAAGGTCGATCAGCGCCCGGGCACCGGCGTCCGCATCATCGAGGCGGCCCAGGGTGAAGTCCTGCCACGCCTGCGCGTGCTGGAGAGCTGGCAGGATCCTCTCCCGCGCGCTGCGGTTGTCAGCCCTGGCCTGGTCTAGCAAGGTCTGCGCATGGTCATACCGGTCAAGGAACTGCAGAGCCGTTATTTCTTCTGTGATCCCTGCCATGCCCGTGACCGAGCGAAGCTCGCGGAAGTGCCTGAGGGCGGCGTCATGACGCGCCTCGTTGCTAGCGGCCTCCCCAGCCGCCTGAAGGGCAAGGGTCAACGCGTCACGGTCGCCCGTCACGCGGGCACATTCCAGCGCGGCGGCGGCCTCCGTCGCCGCCACGTCGCCCGCCGCCAAGCGGGTGCTGGCCAGGGCACGCACGGCCCGCAACCGCGCGGTGACGCACGGGTCCAGCTCCGCGTCATCCTTGAGGATGCGGTCGGTGCGCGCTACCAGTTCCCCGATCCGGCCGCCGAGCCACAGCGCGCGGGCCGCCCAGGCCTCCACCAGTCCTATGGTGTTCGCGTCGTCGACGCGCGCGAGAATCAGGTCCGCGACTGCGATCGCCTCGGTAGCTCGCTGGATCCCGCACAACACAGCAAGGCAGCGCAGGCTCAGGTCAAGCCACTCCGCCTGCTCCGGGCCGATGCCGCGGAGCGCGAGCACCGCCAGCTCACCCGCGTCGTCCGCGTTAATGGATGCGAGCGTCTCCGCCGCTGATACGAGCATTCTCGCGCAAGCGAGGTCGCCGGGGACCGCGCCCGCTCGCGCGTGCGACGCGGCCAGGAGCGGCTCTTCCGCGCTCGTCAGGTAGTGGTCGGCGAGCACCCTGTGCAGCTTGCGGGTAAGCGTTACCGGCATCGTGGCGCAGACCGCCTCGAGCACGAGATCGTGGCGGAACGCGAGGTCGCTGCCGCAGGCCAGGATCAGCCCCGACTCGATCGCGGTCGCCACCGCTCGCTCGGTACCGTGGCCCAGCCCGGCCAGGTCGCGCATGGACATCGGACGGCCCGCCACGGCGAGAAGCTGGACCAGGTCACGGGATACCGCAGGTAGCGTCGCGACCTGGTGCGCGATCGCGGCGGTGAATTCGACAGGCACACCGTCGGTGTCTCCTCTGGCCGCCGAGCGAACGAGACTGTCGATGATCTGGACCGCCAGGAACGGGCTCCCATCCGCGGTGGCGAGAAACTTCCGTGCCCGCTCATCCAAGGGGTGCCCGAGCCGGTCGGCCGCGATGGCCACGATATCTTCCGCGCCTAGCGGCGCGAGCCGGATGTGCTCGCCGCCGACCTGATCCTGGCCGACCACGTCCGCGATCACATCCTCGTCGCGGCTGGCCAGCAGCCATACGACGGGCAGGCCGATCAGGCGGGAGAAAAGCAGGCGGAGGGTGAACCGGCTGACGCGGTCAGCCCACTGAAGATCGTCAATCGCGATCAGCAACGGCCTGGCCATCGCCGCGCCTTCCAGCAGCGCCGCGATCTGGTCGGCGAGCAACAGCGGTTCGCTCGTAAGCCGGGCCACCTTCGAGAAGTCTTCGGCGCTGGCCAGCGGGTCGGCACCAGCGCGCAGCAAAGCGAGCACCGGCGCGCCCGGCCAGACCTGCTCGATCTGCTCACACTTGCTGTCCGCGACCCGGAACTTCATGGTGACGGCCTGACGACAGATCTCCGCCAGCAGAGCGGTCTTCCCGATGCCAGGCGAGCCCGAGATGAGGATTCCGGAGCTTGACCCTTGCTGGCTAACGCCGCGAAGCACGCCGAGGGCGCGGCCCATCGGCTCGCTTCGGCCTCGCAACGGTCCTGCCCGCACGGGTGCTCCCATCCACTTACCCGGAAGAATACGTCGATTCACCAGTGAATCCAGGTAAGGAAGTCACACTTATAAGTTTAGTTGACAACATGATTTATAAGGATAGGTTTAACACATGAGTCACGAGCCGGACCCGGTCGAGGTCGCCTCCGCGGTGCAGAAGAGCATCGTCTTCTACGTGCGGCGGCTCCGGCAGACGCCGGTGCAGGACGAACTGCCCAATCCGGAGATGGCGGCCCTCGCCAGCCTGGACCAGGCAGGCCCGGCCACTCCGAGCGCGCTGGCGAGGGCGGAGCAGATCACTCCGCAGGCCATGGGGGTAACAGTCAGCGCGCTTGTGCGCCGGGGCTTGGCCGAACGTCATCCGGATCCCGGTGACGGGAGGCTGACCATCGTGTCGCTGACCGAGGCCGGGCGCCAAGTGGTGCGCCGCAAGGACAGTGCCCGGATCAGGCAGCTGGCTGGAGCGCTCTCCGCGGGGTTCACCAGCGAAGAGCTGGAGGTCCTGCTCACGGCGGCGCAATTGATCGAGCGGCTGGGGAAGGGCCTGCGATGACGGCCGCTGAGCAGACCGGGGACCCGGTGATGCACAATGCCTTCTCCTGGCGGTTCGTCACCCCGATGCTGCTGGGCTCGGCGCTCAATCCGGTCAACAGCTCGGTCATCGCGACCGCGCTGGTGCCGATTGCCGCCGCGCTGCACGTCCCGGTCGGCCGGACCGCGGTCCTGGTCTCCGTGCTGTACCTGGCGACGTCCATCGCGCAGCCGACCGCGGGAAAGCTGTCGGAGGAGTTCGGGCCGCGCCGCGTGTTCCTGACTGGCATCGTGACCGTGCTAGCGGGCGGCCTGCTCGGCGGGTTCGCGCAGAACCTGGCCGAGCTGATGGTGGCCCGGGTGCTGATCGGCATCGGTACCTCGGCCGGCTACCCGTCGGCGATGCTGCTGATCCGCCGCCGGGCCGATCAGGCCGGCCTCGATGCCCCGCCTGGCAGCGTCCTGGGCAGCCTGGTCATCGCCGGGATCGTCACGGCCGCGATCGGGCTGCCCCTCGGCGGCGTGCTCGTCGAGGCCTGGGGGTGGCGGACCACGTTCTTCGTCAACATCCCGGTCACGCTGATCACGCTGGCGATGGCCTTGACCTGGATTCCGCGCGACCCGCGCTCAGACGCACGGCGCACAGTGCGCGAGGTGGCGGTACGGATCGACGTGGCGGGCATCGCCGGGTTCGGCGGGACAATCACGGCCCTGCTGGTATTCCTGCTGTCACTGCCGAAGCCGGACTGGATCGCGCTCGCCATCGCGGTCGTGGCGGGTGCCGCACTGGTCGCCTGGGAGCTGCGGGCGAGCCGCCCGTTCTTCGACGTGCGGCTGCTGGCAACCAACCGGGCACTGACCCGTACCTACCTGCGATTCGCCGTGACGATGCTGTGCATCTACACCGTGTTCTACGGGATCACCCAGTGGATGGAGGCGGGCAGGGGGCTGTCGGCCATGACTGCCGGGCTGGTCCTGCTGCCGATGAGCGTGCTATCCGGCGTGGTAGCCCGGCCGGTCTCGCAGCGGAACCTGCTGCGCACACCGCTGATCCTGGCCGCCGTCTGCTGCCTGGCCGGATCGGCCGGGACGCTGCTGCTGACCCACGACACCCCGGTCGCCTTGATCGTGGCCGTCACCCTGATCTTCGGGGTCACCAGCGGCGCCGGAGCTAGCGCGAACCAGACCGCCCTGTACGCACAGGTGCCCGCCGCGGATATCGGAACCGCCTCCGGCCTGCTGCGCTCCTTCGGTTACATCGGATCGATCGCGTCCTCGGCGATCATCGCGATCGTGTTCCGCACCAATGTCAGCGACCACGGCCTGCATGTGACCGCGATCATCATGATCGCGGTCAGCGTGGTGGCGCTGGCCCTCACCCTCGCTGACCGCCAGCTGATGTCGCTGGCCAGCACCCGGCGGACCCCGCCCGTTCCGCCCACGAGCACGGCTACCACGTCGTCCTCGCCACGCTCGGCTAGTCGTCGGCGCCGATGACCTTGAAGTCCTGGTTGACGAAGATGTGGTGCGGCCAGTTGACGCCGATGTTGTGGACTTCGTAATCGCCGTTGCTCAGCTTTACGACCCGGTCGACAATGCCCCCCGGGTAGGCAGCCAGCGCGGCTTCGGTTGCCTGATCCGCGTCGGTGCCACTGACGATCGTGCCCTGCCCCTGGGTGTAATCCGATGGGATCTCACCGACCTGCTTCGTCGAGCCCGACGTGCCCTCCTTATAGGAGATCACCTCTGACGCGGTCGAGGAGTTGCTGGCCGGTGGCTGCACGATTACCTGGGCGGCCGTGATGGTCTTGTTGTCGTCGGTCCCCAGCACGAGAACGGGCTGGCCGGTTGTCACGGCGCTCGCCGAGGCCGTGCCAGACCCGTTCTCGTACGTCGTGGACGACGTCTCCTTGACGGTCACCGCCACGTTCCCCGTCGTCGTCACGGTAAAGCCCGACGTGGAGGTGCCGCTGACGGTACCGGCCGTTCCCCCTGGCTCCGGCCCAGACCGCGCGTTGGAGCCGCTGCCGGATCCGAAGTGACCCGCCGCAGCGGACGCGCCACTGCTGGATGTCGCGCTGACGATTCCGTAGGAACCGCCCGCGATCACAATGGCCGCCGCCGCTCCGCCGATAATGAACCTAGTGCGCTTGCGAGAAGACATTAGCTGAGTTCCTGTCACCGAGTTTCTGAATCTCTGATCCGAAGATGCCAACCGGTGCTGGAACAGCGGTGAGAGAAACACCGCAAGCTTGCCGAGGGATTACGCTAAGCCGACTGACCTTAAGATCACCGGGACGGCGCCGCAACAAAACCGCAAGATCCATGAGTAAGCCGACAGAACATGACCCCATGGATGGCCCATCGCTGGCGTTCTCCCGCTATCGATGGCCCATCCATGGGGTCACGGGTGCCGCTGAGCGCGAGACGGCCTTCGGCCGGCCGCCGATCGGTCACGCCTAGGGAGAAGACTACGAATTAACGGGATTCGATCGGGGCAGCGCGCGAG
This sequence comes from Streptosporangiaceae bacterium, assembly GCA_050012355.1. GTDB lineage: Bacteria > Actinomycetota > Actinomycetes > Streptosporangiales > Streptosporangiaceae > JBEKHI01. The sequence continues at coordinate 24,569 of JBEKHI010000065.1, forward strand.
GCAGGCTTCAGAGGCAGGGAGCACACGAAAACCTCGCTGCGTTAGGCGGACTGGCATGAGCCAAGCACAGCCGGAGCAGATGACCTCGGGAGCTCCGCTGGCGATCGAACTGCGGCATCTGCGCTACTTCGTAGCGCTCGCCGACGCCGGCAGCTTCACCCACGCCGCTGAGCGGATGTTCATCAGCCAGCCGACCCTGAGCCAGCAGATCCGGCGGCTAGAAGAGATCGTCGGCACGCGGTTGCTGCAGCGTCGGCGTGAAGGGCTGCGCCTCACCACGGCCGGGACCGTGCTCCTGGAGGCATCCCGCACGGTGCTGTCGCTGGTGGACCATGAGGTGAACCGGACTCGCCAGGCAGCGGGGCTTGGACGCCAGCGCCTGGGGGTGACCGTGCCGCCGCGCATGCCGGATGCGCTCGCCGTCGCGGTCGCTTCCGCGCTGCGGTCGGCCGCGGCCACCGCCGATGCCGAGGTGATCTGGATGGAAACCTCCCTCGACGCCGAATTCTCGCTGATCCGGCAGCGCCGGGCCGATGCCGGACTGGGCTGGCTGACGACCGGTCCCGAGGCGCTGCCTTCCGAGCTCGACGCCATGACCCTAGGGGAGTTCGCGCCCGATGTCTGGGTTCCTTCGTGGCATCCGGCGGCGCGGAGCGCGACGATCAGCCTCGGCGAACTCGCTCGGATGGTCGTCATCCACGGACCGCGCCGCGCGGAGCCGGGAATCTACGACGCCTGGACGCGGGTCCTTCGAACCGAGGATCCGCGATTCGACTTCACCGATCCGCCGCTCCGGCACTCGCTCCAGCTGGCCCTCACCTTCGCCGCGACCGCCGACCTGCCGACCGCGGTGCTGACCAGCCCCAGTGCCCTCGCGGGAAACCAGCCTGGGCTGACCCGGCTACCTCGCCCGGCGGCCATCCACGGAATGGTCCGGGTCGATATCGCACACCATCCGCTGACCGCCACCGCGGCTCTGGTGTGGAGCAGCGACCTGCCACGCCCCCTCCAGCAGATTCTCTTCGACACCGCGGACGGCATAGTCAGCTCAGCCGCGACACAGATCCGCGGGCAGCAGCCCGCGGCTATCGGCCAGTAGGCGCAGGGCCCCAAGCCCTGGCACGAAAGGAACCTGTCATGTCCAGATCACTGTCAACCTCGCTCATCGTGCGCGGTGTGCTGGCGGCTATCGTCGGGATCGTGGCCATCGCCTGGCCGGGGGTGACCATCCTCGCGCTGGTCATCCTGTTCGCGGTATACGCGTTCATGGACGCGGGGCTGGAAGGAACGCGCGCCTTCACCAGCCGGACCGCCGGGCCGGTTTTCGGCCACCTGATCGTGGCCGTGATCGATGTCGGCGCGGGCATCTTCGCGATCGTCTGGCCGGGGCCGACCGCCCTGGTGCTCGTCATCGTGGTGGCGGCCTGGGCCTTCGTCGGAGGCTTCTTCGAGATCTTCGCGGCCTTCCAGAGCGGAGAACGAGCCGGGACACGCGCGCTGTTCTTGATCGGCGGCCTGATATCCATCCTGTTCGGCATCGTGCTCGCTGCCCGGCCCGGCGTTGGCGTGCTCACCCTTGCCCTGCTGTTCGGCCTGTACAGCCTGATCTTCGGTGTCTCACAGGTCGTCATGGGAATCGAGGCACACCGAACGGGAAAGAGCCTGCATGCCGTAA